>JANMNR010000466.1:0-7217 GCA_031368325.1 Pirellula sp. | reverse complement strand
AGTGTTGGAGTATGAGCGCCTCTCGCTGCGCTTCTGGTAGCCTGGCGAGCGCGGCAGTCAGATTTAGAATTTGCTCTTGCTTCATAAGATAATGACTTGGAGATTCTTGGTCTGCAATTGCGAACGCCTCCAGTGTGAGGGCAGACTGTTCAAGAGCACATGCTAGCGAAATTTCGCGTCCGCCTCCTCGCTTGACTCGCTGTGTTTTTCTAATTTCATCAGCAAGATTGTTCAACAGAACGCGCCGGAGCCAAGGGAGTAGATCATCCCCAATGGCCTCGAGCTTAGGTTGGGCCTGATGTGCGTCAAACAACGTCTGCTGAACGATTCCAGACAAATCGATTTTACCTCGCAAATGTGAACCAAGTTGCAATTCAACCAAGATCCGCAGATAGTTGCGATACTTTTCAAGCGCATGCCCGCGTTGCATCTCCACGAGATTTGCTCCTTTCAGGCAAACGTGACGGTCCTACGCTGATGAAAAAGCATACGATCCGATTTGTCCGCATGTAGTCGATGGTCGTAGAACTATTTAACCCAATGACGACGTTCTAATTCTATCCTTTCGAGAATAGGATTGCAAAGTCCGGTCCATGCTTCGTTCAATTTCTTCGCAAACATGGACGTACGCCATTGTGGATGCATCCCACGGGTAATAGCTAGATCGAAACTTGCTGAGCCAAAGGCTGTGTGCCCCCTTCAGGGTCAATCGCTTGACCTTTCGTCCCCGGGGGTTCGCCGCTTCGCGACGCCCCCGGCTACTACCCTCAATCCCTGTCGGGATTGAAGCGGAAATGTCAATGCCGCACTTTTAACACCTCAGCCTAAGGCCCTTTAGATTTGATGTGTCGCACTCCGGGCAAACCGCGAAGTCGCCGTTTTGGTCCGGCCGCGTTGCGCACGAACCACCAAATTCCTAGCGCCCCTAAAACTCCAATGATCAGCGTCAGGGTATTGGCAGTTTTCGCCGTGGTGCTCAACTCCCTATTATCTTCATTGTCGCGGATGCCCAGGCTAAGAGAATCCAAAACGACCAGCGGACCGATTTGGCGATGATTCTCACCGAGCGATTGGGATGTCTCTTGTGTCTTGTAACTCCAGAATCGATAGAACCAACCTGACGCAGTCGACTTCATTCGAGGGTACCAAACTTGATCGGTGTTTGAGGACGATTCGCTCTTTGGATCCTGCTCACCTGACATTAGCCAAGGCGGTAGTTCCACCGTTACGCAGGTGACTGGATACTCTTTGTGATGCAAGATCGGTTCTTTTGGCCCGCTCGAATTTTTATCACCTAGGTCTTCGTAGGCGCGATTTCCAATGTCGGCCATGCCGTCCAATTGATAGTATCGGTCGCTCCCCAACATGGCTGCTTGCTCTGGATTGTCTACACGGACACTTGAGACTCGAACGATCCGCATGTTCATCGATACTCGCTCGAGAACCGGTTTTGTTTTCTTATTTTTGAGAGTCAACGCATCGAGTAATTTCACGATCGAGCGATCCGATGTATCTGATTCGGCAATAGGCTCGGACGTAACAAATGGAGTTCGCTTTGCAAGTTCCATTAATCGGTAGAACGGCTCAATTTCCCGAGCCGAAAGCGGCTTGATCGAATCCGTTTGCAACTCGCGTACTAGATCCTTCCATGCCAAGTTCCACCGGTTATCGAGCAGATACATGGTAGACTCCGAGAGCTTCGGGATGAATGCAGATGCGTCAACACCTTTGCTTGGTTCAGACCGTTCCCACTTAATTGTGCGTGACCAAGCGAGTCGCGAACCGTCGCTCTGGGTCAATGCAACTCCATCGACTACGCAAGGCTGTCGAATGGACTCTAACGCTGTGCCGTCGGGTTGCAACCATTCATTGGGAACGGTCGTACAAATCAAAGAAATCGAGGTCCCGTCACTTTCGATTCGGAGCCGATAAAGGTATGGTTGCTCGCGAATGGTCGCAAGATTCGAGTCCATTCGGATTCGCTCGATCCTCGTTGCTATTCCAGCAAATTGGGTAATGGCGGCCGACTCGGTGATCGGCCATTGCATGCCATGTTGCAACAACAGGTCGAATTCTGGGGCAATACGTTCCAGTTCCAAGATGGGTTTTATGGCGGCCGCAACGTTCGTACCTTGAAAGCCGTCGACTAAGGCCTTATCGTCGGTTGCTAGAAGTGCTTGTTGGAGGCTCGGGCGCACGATGGAAAGTGCGCTTTGGATATCGACAGGCGGTTGCCACTGTTTCTCGCGGCCAGATCCTTTCAGTAGGTTTTGAAACGGGTTGAGTGGTGCGACAGCGTCCACGGCATTGAATGGCGAAACATGGGCTGCAAGGAACAGCGGCGAGAACTCTTGCCCGCGTTGTGATTTGTATGCGATGCGCTTAAAGAAAAAGCCAACAAGTGAGATACGTGAGTCCTTGTCAAGTTTCAATTGGCTGTCAATATTTTCTGCTGGTGCGTAGACTTTGATAGGTTGTCGGCTCGCATCATCTGGTCTTAGCCAAAACACCTTGTAAGTGAGATTGGCGAATCCGGCTTCTGCAATGGAGCTACTGCTGTCGACTTGATAAACGGTCCCCTCCAACCGTATCGGTTTCCCCCGATGGTCTTGGCTGCCCATTAAGAGTTGCGAGACCTCTAGCCTTGGAAAGTGCTGTGGTACAGTAATTTTGTTGGCGAGCAGTTCGCGAAACGTCTCGATGCGTTGCCAACCTCGCGCGAATGGGAGCCAGTCGGTCGACCACCATGGAGAGTTGTCTACTACTTGACCAAGTATTCGTTTATCCAAGGCGATGGCGAGTCCTCGGAAAAAATCATCTTGTGCTGTTTCGCTTTCGCTAGACTGAGAATGCGAGAACCATTCCGCGTTCTTTTGAAACTTATTCATAAACTCGGAGATAGGTGACACTAAAACCGGAAACGACGCCCCTTTCGCGTTCGCTGTTTCGATTTCATTCCAGTGAGCGAGTTGGCTACTTGAAGTATCGTACCACTCTTGAACTCCAGTCCATTTGATCTCGGGCAAGACTCCGTTCGTGGTGTTTTGGGGCCGTCGAAACAGCTTGCGAGAGATGGAATCGACTACCGAAGCGGGTGCTCGCTTAAACAGCGAAGCCCAAACCTGGTGGTAGATACGAACCGTAGGTTCTGCTGACTCCAAGGCTACTTCCTCGATCGCTGACTCATCGAATGGCAATGACGCGTTCCGTTCGCTCTGTCCGCTTGGAGAAACGAACAATGGCGGGGCAGAGTCATGCGTTAAGGACATCGAGCTAGAATTGGGAAGTAGGCCAATTGCGGTCGCTACCTTTTCGACCTTCTTGACGTCCGATGTCTGTTGAATCAGGACCAATACCATCCCAAGCAGGATCAACAGCGAGATCAATCGTCGAGTACCGCTGGACCGCTCTAAGGCGCTGGCATGCATTTGGCTCTGACCCTGCGCACTATACCAGCGTTGTCGGATGTTTCTGGCCATGATTAAGGGGGTCCCAGGCTCTTGAAAAAGAACTTTCGTGCGGCCTCGTGGTATGGCAACCCCTGCCAGTTGGCCGCTAGCTCCAACGCGATTAGGCCATCAGCGGAAGAGGGGCCACTGTAAATGGCTCGCAAGCATTCCTCTACCATCCTAGCCGACGCATCCTTTCGAACAACAAGCAATGCCGTGGTTCTCAATGTAAAGATATGGTTCTCGCTGGGGGTTCCATACGCTTCGTTCGGTATTTCATACAAGCGAAACATGGGTTCTTGTTGGGCCAGCGAGGCGGCATTGTCGATGGACAGCAGACGATAGCGAGCGTCCTTTAATAGGTTAACAATTCCTTGTTGCCTCTCTTTCGTAACCGCAATCACCACATCTGCTTCCGCAAGTCGGTCGGTGTGTGTCCAATCGCTGTCCACGAGACTAGTGTTTTCCGGCGTAATTCCAAAATGTTTTAGCAACCTCGTCGATGTTTGGTAAGTTCCTGAATCCTTGGTACCCATCATGATCCTCTTGCCAACGAGATCGGCAATTTGCTCAATCTTGGAATCGGAAGGAACCAGTATGTGCACCGCTTCATAAAACAGTGGTGCGACCACTGCAACTTGATCCGCTCGCACCGAGGATTCTTGCATCAAGGCCAATTGAACCTTGCTGCCCACCAATTGCCGGAGATTTTCCAACGATCCGTTGGTCGCGATAACGTTGGGCTCACGACCGCTACTAGTCTGCAAACGTTTCGCGAGCTTGCCAGCCACCTCAAAATACATCCCGCCTGGGGCACCGGAAGCTATTGAAATCTTGCTAGGCATATTGGCGTTGCGAATATAATCGGCGATTTGGCCCCAGGTGAGCCATGCCAACGCGAGAGCGATCATGGAGACCATGACCACGTTTTGTGCAATGCGTTGCGATCGAGTCGGTTCGATGTTTCTGGTGCCGGTTACAGCTGCAACCAAAGGAACGTTTGCTAACCAGTGTTTACACCTCCGGAACACCGATGGCGGAAGTGCCGTGATCGGAATCCCCTGATAAAAGCGATCCAAGTCGTCGGCCAGATCGCCTGCAGTTGCGTAGCGTCTCGATGGTAGTTTCTCAAGGCATTTGGTGACGATGGTGTCCAAATCCGAATGGACATTTGGGTTGCTTTGTCGAACGGTCGGTGCAGGCCGATGGATGACATGCATAATTGTTTGCAATACCGATTCGCCTTGGAACGGTGGCTTGCCCGTCAACAATGTGTATAGAATTGCACCAATCGCGTAGACGTCGGTTGATGCACCTTGCTCTTCGCTTTTGCCAGCCGCTTGTTCAGGCGACATGTAGCTCGGGGTTCCCAACGTGGCACCGGTTGCAGTGAGCCCTTTGTCCGATCCCATTTGCTTGGCTAATCCGAAATCGGTGACGACCACAGCGTCGGATTCATCGATGAGGACATTAGCGGGCTTGAGATCGCGATGAACGACCCCTTGTTTATGAGCGTAGTCGATCGCTCGAGCGACATCGCGCACGTAGCGAACGGCTTCTCGTGGGCTCATGGGGCCCGATGTGATGCGCTTTGCCAGATCAGTACCTGGAACATAGTCCATCGAAAAGTAATGGTGGCCAACGCATTCACCGCATTGGTAGACCGTCACAATATTTGGATGGTCTAGACTAGCAGCGCTTCGGGCTTCAGTATGAAATCGGTTTACTTCGTCCTCGCTGGCCAAACAGCCTGAGCGTATCATCTTGATAGCGACGCGGCGTTCCAGTTGAACTTGAAACGCAAGGTACACGACCCCCATCCCGCCTCGGCCTAAGACCTGTTCCAGAATGTAGTCGCCAAATCGGTATGGAAGGATAGATTGCGAATTATTCGTATTCCCAAGACTGGTAAGACTGAAATCCGATTGATTCTTCTGGGGTGGGAGTGTCGAATCGTTGGGAGAAATCGAGGCAGGTCTGCCAGCGCTGATTTTGTCGGATGGTGGGGGTGGCAACGTCATAGCATTTGGGTCCACCGGCGTAGACGGAATGCCTACCGAGTCCTGCCTGTTGGGCGACTCGGCGTCTGTGTTTGGGTTGGCAAGCTCGGCAAGCGTTGGACCAGCCATGCTCTCGATCAAGTCCGCTGCGTCTAGCAGTGCTCGCAGTTGCGACGCAATCTCTGGATACTCTTGGAGAAACGCTTCGCGATCTTGGATCTTGCCTTCATCAAAGCGGCGCATGAAATCAAGCAGCGCTTGATCTAGCTCCATCTCGGTACCTTCTACATGCTCATCTGACATGGTGAAATTAGATGCGAAGTGAGCGTGGGGCAAAAGTCCTAGGATACACGACTTTTTTCGATTTTTCAGCGAACTCTTGTCAACAGGGTAAAATTACGGTTCCGTTCGCTCATAGCAAATCCGGTTTCCCAACTCAATCGAACTCAAAACCTGAAAAACCAATGACAATTTCGAATACGCCAACGTTTCGCGTTCTCCTACAGAAAGAACAGCTGGTTTTCTCGTCAGCTCATTTCATTACATTTGCGGGAGATATTTGTGAATGTGTCCATGGGCACAATTATGGCGTTCGCGCCGAAGTCGAGGGACTGTTAGACGAAAACCGCTACGTTGTCGATTTTATTGCATTTCGCGACGCATTAAGTCGGCTTGTGAAGCAACTGGACCACCACATGCTGCTTCCAACTAAGCACTCGATGATCTTGTTGGAGGAACAGGGAGATGAGGTTACTGTGCGGTTTCGAAAAAAGCGTTGGGTCTTTCCTCGCGAGGATTGCATGCTGCTGCCGATCGTTAACACGACGGCGGAGGAGATCGCATGGTGGATGGCAACTCAGCTTCGAGACACCCTCTACCCAGAGATCGGGCCACGATTAAGTACGCTGGAGGTTGGTATCGATGAAAACAATGGACAGTGGGGGATTTGCCGATTGCCCTGGATGGAACAAAAATAGCCGTTGCGTCAGCCGGGCAGGATTTGCTTAGCAAAAATTGCATTGCTGGTCGAAAGAACAAATTGCCCAAGGCCACTTGGCAGTTAACCGATGGGCGACGATCCAACAATTTTGTTCAACGATTGCAGAGTACCCGTGTCTGAAAAGCACAATGGAATTGAAAAAGCAGCCGTACTCCTCATGGCTCTTGAGGAGGACGATGCCGCCATCCTGCTGGGAAAACTACCACCCAAGCAGGTTGAGCTTGTTTCGTTGGCGATTGCACAGTTGGACAACATCTCTGGGCAGATTCAAGAAGAGATCATTTCAGAGTTTTTCGGCGGTGAACCAAGCTCCCTAGGTCACTCGAGCGGTGGTTTAGATCGGGCCAAATCTCTGGTTAAAAAAGCGCTCGGCAAGGACGCAGCCGACATGCTGTCGATCCTACAGCAAACGTTAGAGTCTTTGCCGTTTGGGTTTCTGCAAAAGGCAGATCCGCAGAACATTCTGTCATTTATAATGGAAGAACATCCGCAGACGATCGCGGTGGTCATTTGCCACGTGCCAGCGGCAACCGGTGCAGCGATTTTGAACGGCCTGCCCCAACAGAAACAATTGTCTGTCATCAAGCGAATCGCATCGATGCAGCAAACCAATCCTGAGGCGATCAAGGAAATAGAGTGCGCCGCTCCGCGCGTCGCCCCGAAGAAAGGGGCAAAAAAAGCCGCGCCCGGCGCCCTGCCCGTCGGCAAAGTCGACGTGCCCGCGGCCCCCGCCGCGCCCATCGGCATCGTCGACCTGCCCGAGTTGGG
>JANMNR010000454.1:0-2312 GCA_031368325.1 Pirellula sp. | reverse complement strand
ATGCGCCAACGGAGTTGATCAATCCGGTGAGCACGCTTAGCGGCGCGACCCCGGTCACCAAATCGGCAAGCCACTTGTTTGTTCAACTAGAAAAGCAGCACACGTTCCTAGAGGAGTGGACGCAATCAGGCGAACATCTGCAATCCGAAGTGGCCAACTATCTCAAGGGGCACTTCCTTGGCAACCCACTGCGAGATTGGGATGTCTCAAGACCTGCACCGTATTTCGGCTTTGAGATTCCGGATAGCCAAAACAACTTTTGGTACGTCTGGTTTGATGCGCCTATTGGGTACATTGCCTCGACTTGGCAATGGTGCAAACTCAACAAAGAATCGTTGGCCGACTGGTGGCAAAACGAGGAGACGGAGATTCATCACTTCATCGGCAAGGACATCACCTACTTCCACACATTGTTTTGGCCGGGCGTGCTCAAAGCAGCTGGCTATTCACTGCCGAAGTTCGTCCACATCCATGGCTTCCTCACGGTAAACGGTGAGAAAATGTCGAAACGAGGTGGGACGCAGTTTCAAGCCAGTACCTACCTCAAGCATCTCGATCCTGCTTATCTTCGTTATTACTACGCATCGAAACTTGGTCCCAGGCTCGATGATATCGATATGAACCTGACTGAGTTTGCGAACAAGATCGATTCGGATTTAGTTGGCAAGGTGATCAATTTAGCCAGCCGCACGGCACGATTTGCTGAGCCACTGGGGCTCTCTGTCGAGTACCCTCACGATGGTGGGCTATTTTCCGCTGCGGCCGCAGCTGGCGAGCGAATCGCTCAAGCGTACGAGCAACTGGACTACTCGCGGGCTATGCGTTTGATCATGGAGTTGGCAGACCAAGCCAACGCGTTCGTTGAAAATTCGGCTCCGTGGGCATTGAAAAAAGACCCAACGCAGCAGGTGCGGCTACAAGAGGTTTGCACGATCGTATTGAATCTATTCCGACAGCTGTGCGTCTACCTATCGCCTGTTTTGCCGCGTCTTGCTCAGCAGTGTAGCCATTTGTTGCAATCTGAGATCCGTCATTGGGACGATAGTCAAACGCCTTTAGTGGGAACGAATGTTTCCAAATTCGAACACCTATTACAACGTATTGCACCGGAGAAAGTACAAGCCATGATCGACGAAAGCAAAAAAGCCATTCCAGCTGCAACGGCAGAAACCGCGGCGGCACCAACAGTTGAGGCCACAGCGACCGTGGACACCGGTGACGCACTTGCGCAAGAGCCTCTTGCGCCTACTTGTACGATCGAAGATTTTACCAAAGTCGATCTTCGCGTCGCTCGCATCATCAAAGCAGAGGAAGTACCTGAGGCGAAGAAGCTCGTAAAGCTAACCGTGAGTTTAGGTGGAGAGCACACTCGCACTGTGTTTGCCGGAATCAAAGCTGCTTACACATTGGAGCAGCTGCAAGGGCGGTTGGTTGTTATTGTTGCGAACTTGCAACCACGTCAGATGAAGTTTGGTCTAAGCGAAGGAATGGTAACGGCAGCTGGACCTGGTGGCACAGAAGTCTTTTTGCTGGGTATTGATTCAGGTGCCGTTCCTGGCCAGCGAGTTCATTGAGGATGACTGACGAATCCGATCCAATTCCTCCAGATTCAGGTTCAAAAAGGCCATCGCGAGATCCGTTACACGGCATCACGCTTGAAATGATGATTACACGGCTAGTGGATCGCCATGGCTGGGAGGAACTAGGACGACAAATCCCCATTCGTTGTTTCCAAATTGATCCTAGCGTCAAGTCGAGCTTGGTCTTCCTCAGAAAAACACCCTGGGCTCGCAAGCGAGTGGAGGACTGGTACGCCTATGACGCTCGAAGAAAACTAATGCCCCCAGGCCCAGAGCCTTCAATTGGCGAAGGATAGCTGGTATCACGTTCAAACTGGCTTGGCGAATGTCGCACTTTCGCGACGAAAACAGGGCTCCGGCGGCTATCCTTTGCCCTATAAGCAAACGTTACGAAAATTTTCAATAGGTGCCTGGCACCTATTGAATTGGGGCAGGCTTGTTGGTATCCTTCCCTGCAAAGGAGAATCGATATGCCTCGAGCGCCTCGTGCTGAACAGTTTGATCCGAGTTCTGTCTGCATCGTCCATTTGGTCCAGCGTTGTATTCGTCGCGCTTACTTGGCCGGAGTCGATGCCGTCTCCGGTAAAAACATTGAACATCGCCGTGAATGGATTCGCTGTCGCATGGAACGGCTAGCGTCTGTCTTTGGCCTCGATGTTCTGACTTATGCGATCCTATCCAACCACATGCATATCGTCATCCGTACTCGCCCCGACGTGATTGAGAGTTGGT
>JANMNR010000435.1:0-1890 GCA_031368325.1 Pirellula sp. | reverse complement strand
TCACGCTTGCGATTGAGAAAAACTCCAAAGACGGTGAACATCGGTGCCACAGCAACCCACAGCCAAGCTTTGGTTTTCCCTTGCTTGGTCGGTGACTCATCGACAAACAACTGTTTCTGCTCACATAGTTCTTGCCGAAGTTCCTCATAAGGTTCGGCAATCGCAATCCGGTTAAGGCGGCCAAACGTGGACCACATTGACCGGCGGGAACAACTTCGGGCAGCGTGGCCTGAGTGCTGATTCCGCAACAAGGGCAATTCCCGCGATGCAGCCGATATTCCGAAATGATAGGCTCGATAGGAGGAATCTCCCACACCTAATGACGCTGGGGAGGAAAGGCTTCGCCGGGGGAAAGGCTTCGCCGGGGTCAGACTTGATCTTCGGTTTTCAGGCTAAGTTTCCGCTCGATTTGCTGACATTGCTTCCGTATCTCCGCAGAGTCCTTCAGTCTCGCTTTAGCTCGACGCACCAAGTTTGCTGAACCATCGGGATGAGAAAGGCCGAATTCGATCGATAATTCTTGAAGCGTTGCTCCACTATAGCGCCTGCAAAGGTAAGCCGCTAAGTCTCGGCCACCGGCGGGACTTCGGAATTCGCGGTAACCGCTGGCTTCGACACCGTAATGCGCCGCAACGATTCCGATGATTTGCTGGGCCGATAGTGCTTTCGTCCGGCGTACTCGACGAGCGTTTATCTCGGAATCTTCTCCGCCTTCAATCGCCAGCAAGCGTTTGAGGAAATCCTCGCCTCCGTAAACCCAATCTTTGAATCGCTGGACCTGCGGATCGGCTACGCCAGTAAGTCCTTCCTTTACAAACGCGCGGTAAGACAAAGATGGGTTCTTTCCGCCGTTGAGCCCCAACCAGTATCGGTGATGCTCATCGTAGGCGATCCAATCGACCTGACGACTTTTACGAGCGTAGCCGCCAAAGCTGCTGTAAGCGTAGCCCTCAGGGTCCGTCGCCAGCGGTTTCGCACCGCGACAAGGGTTTAAGTGAATGTAGCGACTCAAGTTCCAATAATATCCTTCGTCTTCAACCGGAAACGACTTGTAACGTCCCTGGAACAGGTGCCCCGTGCGTCGATTGCGTTTGGCATACCAATTGGCGTATCCGCTCAGCCAATGTTGCATTCCTCGGCACAGATTGGGATGCGTGGTGCGGATCAAGGCATGAATGTGGTTTGGCATCCAACAATAGGCAATCACGGCCCACGAACTTCGGTCGACCTCATCGATGAGACCTTGAGTGAATCGATCGTAATGACCAGCATCATTGAACAGCCTCCGTCGTCCATCCCCCCGAGCAACAATGTGGTAGATCGCATTCGCGTACTCCAAGCGAGGCATGCGAGGCATTTTGGACTCTCCTACGGGACATAAAAACCACCACTCTACTCGCCTGAAAACCGAAGCTCAAGTCTGACCCCCGCGAAGCGATCCCGACGGAAACGGCGTTTCATCTTCAATCAACGGTAGGTCACCTTGACGTTGTCAATGAGGTAAATCTCGTCTTCGCTTGATACCTTCGCGCGTATCACCAGCACGAGGCGTTTGCCTTCCGCAGAGCCCTTGATGGTGGTGACATCACTGTGCTCTCCTTCGACTTCTCCGACGAGAATTTCCTTTCCGCCGTCTACAACTTTGTAAAGTCTAACATAGTCACTGTTATCCACGCCACCAAGCGACGACATCTCCAGGCTGATGTCCGTAGGGCCTCGCGAAATATCGATTTCACCAGTGCGAAGCTCGCCTTCGTCGCCTTTGCCGTTGATGAGCAAGGCATTGTCTTTTACCGAGAACACACCGCTTTTACGTTTGGTGGCCCAAGAGGTCTTGCCGCTGTCGGCTGCTGTCTGGTCGGGAAGTGGGAACATTTCCTTCCAGGGAAC
>JANMNR010000428.1:0-18088 GCA_031368325.1 Pirellula sp. | reverse complement strand
AATCCACCGTCATGATATGGCCGACAATTAGCCATACTCCAAAGAACAAACAACCAATCACAGTATTCAAAAACTCGATAGACATAGGTCGCGACCTCCCCAAAACTGAGAAACCGCCATCCGTAGTAGTCGACTTGGACCTCCCAAATCGTTCGCCTTCGTGCGAGCTGGTCATATCGACGTATCTTGAGTAAAACTTCAAAAGAATTTTGGGTCGCTGCACCTCTTACCCAGCCGGCAGACTCGACATCATCGCAAGATTATCGCGATGAATGACCTCCTCATACGGACATTGACCGAGGATCTGCTCAATCCGATCGGAACGGCAGCCCCGAATCTGCCTCACTTGGCTCGCGCTGTAATTGATCAATCCACGGGCGATCTCGATTGATTGTTGATTGACCACCGAGACAATATCCCCTTTTCCAAATTCGCCCAGGACATCTTTGATGCCGATGGCCAATAGACTGCGACCATCGCTGGCCATGGCTTTGACCGCCCCATCGTCCACCATCACACTTCCTGCTGTCTGCGCCGAAAACCCAATCCAGCGTTTGCGAGGCGCAAGCGTCTTGGACTGAGGCAGGAAAAGCGTTCCAGTCGCTTCACCTTGCGCAAGCTGAACCAGCACATTCGGCTCTCTCCCCCAAGCGATGATGACCGATTGTCCGCTCATGGTTACAAACTTGGCCGTCGTGAGTTTGCTCGCCATGCCACCTTTGCTAACGCCCGTCTTGCGATCCCGTACCATGTCTTCTACGCGATCATCGATGCGTTCCACCGTCGAAACCACCTGCGCATCAGGATCGCGAGGGTCTCTGTCATACAAACCGCGTACATCGCTCAAAATGGCCAGTACGCTCCCCTCCAGGAGTCCAGCCACCATCCCCGCCAATCGATCGTTGTCTCCAAACGTCGTCTTCAATTCATCGACCGCAACCGTGTCGTTTTCGTTGATAATCGGGATAGCACCCATCTCTAGAAGCCGGCGCAACGTGTTGCGAACATTCAGATACGCCACTCGGTCATCGAGCTCCGACGCGGTCAGCAAAATCTGCGCAGCATGCCGACCATGCTCCGCAAAGGTCTGCTCATAGACCTGGATCAAATGCGTCTGGCCGATGGCTGCTACCGCTTGCAAGGTTGCGAGGTCTGTCGGTCTGCCAGGCAACGCAAGCTTGCCAACTCCACTGGCCACCGCTCCGCTGGAGACCAAGACAACGCGTTTGCCCCTCTCCACCAGCACGAGCAATTGCCTAGCCAAATTGGCAACTTGGCCACGATCAAGCCGTCCGTTGTCGTCCGTCAGCGATCGCGACCCAACCTTGACCACCCACGTTGCAGCATCCGCCACACTCTGCCTGCGTTCGTCCATGTTATCAATCTGTGTAGATGAAGTCGCTCGATTAAATTGGTAACTTCTTGGATTCAATCAGCATATCGAGTTCCTGTCGAAGCTTCGGCAATATTTCATCGTAACTGAACGCACCGATCGCTTCGCCGCCTCGCTTGAGATTCACTTTAGCTGGCCCACACCATAGCCCTAGATCAGCGTCGTCGGTTTCGCCAGGTCCGTTGACTCTGCAGCCCATGACTGCAATCGTAATTGCGTAGTCCTTTGCATATGCAGTCATCTCCTTGACATCCTGAGCCAATTCCACGAACGCTTCGTTCTCTACCCGAGAACAGCTCGGGCAGGAAATGATGTTTAACTTCGACGGATCGAGCGCAACCACGGACCGCAATCTACCATTCCGAATATCATCAATGATTTGTCGACCGGATTCAATTTCCATCGATTTCTTGGAGTTGGGAACGGTCAGGCTAACGCGGATCGTGTCACCGATCCCTCGACCGATAAGCTGTTCAAAGGCGATTCGAGTTTTAATGATGCCATCCGGTGGCAGTCCGGCTTCGGTCACACCCAAGTGCAAGGGGATGTCCGGTCGCTTTTCAGCAAAACGCTTATTGACCTCCACGACTTTCGATGGATCGCTATCCTTCAGCGATACAACGAATCGATGGAAGCCAATAGCATCAAGCAATTCGCAGTGCTCGAAAGCGGAGCCCAACATCGGGCTGATCGAGTCAGAGTGATCGAACAATTCTTTCTGTCCAGGATCGACGCTGCCGCAGTTGACCCCAACTCGTAATGCGCAATTATTGGCACCCGCGGTGTCCGCAAGGAATTTTACCTTATCCTGCCAAGGCCGTTGTTTTTCATGGTGGTAAAGGTGGCCAGGGTTGTAGCGGACTTTGTCGACGTGCGGAGCCACTTTCTCGACGAGACGGTAGTTCTCTTGCAAATCGACTGATAGGTTAGCAGTTGTCTGCTTGCGAATCTCGGCCAGTGCTTCTGCGTCTTTGTCGCTATCGACGGCTATCCGCACAACATCGGCACCTGCACGTTGCAGATCATTGACCAGTTCGACGGTCGCGTCGATGTTGGTCGTGTGGGTCGCCGTCATGCTTTGGACAGCAATCGGATGGTTTGCTCCAATCGAAATGGAGCCGATCTGAACGCTTCGAGTGGGGTTTCTCTTGATTTCCATGAGTTGCAATTGAACTTGAGTATCGAGTCCTAGTCACCAATACACTGCACTAGTTTACCGGATCGGCAAAATTCCACATCCCTAAGCCTCCGGCATTATCCTGCTGGACGCCGTTTAACGCCAAGCCGCTGGTATAAATGCTCCTCCATCGTCAACCCGAGGCCAAAGCGATCGTTTAAGTCGAGCCAACCGCGCGGATGTGCGGACGGAAGAAATACCGGTCTCAATTGCAGCCCGCCTTGGGCTCAAGGCAAACGAAAGTCCTTCGGCTAGGGTAACAAACCGCCCCCAAGTCTGTCCGAATGGTTGATGCTTTTGAATCAACTTTACGTCTAAGGGAACGAACATGGAATCGCTTGTCCGTATGGGGGGCGTATCCATACCGCGACGCTGGAGTGGCGGTTTCCCTGCAGTTGGGGGGCGGCGTAATGTACTGTCCCCTAAATTGCACCATCAACCTTGTGCCTACATGCGTAAGCGGCATCCCCGGTAATTCTTAAAACCTCGGGGACGGTTTTTCCCGGCAGCAATGACTCGGACTCCCGCGATAGAGTCAGTGAGCGAATCGTCACGAAATCCGAATTCCAAAACGAAAATGCCCGTTGAAGACGATGAACAGTCGCAGAACTATGTGATGTGCCGAGCGACGTTGACGGCTTGGACGAGGGATTATGCATGGTTTGATGACAGCAGTTTTGGCCATGACGACGGTGTTGCGCCCTTGGCTTCGTTTGTACTCGTAGAGCCTTCCACACACACCGAACGCGACATGGACATCCTGTTCAATTACGCGGAGGATGCGGCCAAGAAATCGCTTCTAGGGGCAGCAGACATCGGCCGCCAATTCACCGTTCAGATCCCAAGAGACTTCCTGACGGGTTGCGACTTAAACGCATCTTCAACCTGTTTGGATGCATATTCCAGAGCCTCCCGCAGAGTGATATTTGGGTTCGATAGCCAGTAAATCCTAGCTGGACAAGAGTCTGGCGTGAAAGAAGCCGACTGAATCGTGTTGGACCTCGATGTGGGCGTCAAAAAGATTGGATATCGATTCGTTGCTCAGAGCCAAATGGGTCTGGGTGTCGATAAATACTTTCCCGGACTTGAGAAGTACCGTCCTATCGATGCAGGGAAGAATTTCTTCCAAATGGTGCGTGACCAGGACAATTTGAGTGCCCGCCATCGCGAGGACCGATAGGGAGGTTAAGAGCTCGGCCCTTGCTCGTATATCGAGTCCGGTGGTCGGTTCGTCCAAGACGATGGCTTGAGGTTTTAGTACCAGCGCTCGAGCGAGCAAGACGCGTCGTCGTTCGCCTGTCGACATGTGCCCAATGCATTTCGAGGACTTGCTATTCACTTGAAATGAATCGAGGATCCGCTCCGCGTCGGATTGCATCGACGGCGAAATCGCATCCGGCTCCGGTTCCAGTTCGGCGGCAAAAAACCCTGTCAGCACCGACTGCATGGCGGTCAGACGGGCCGAACGCCCAGCCATAAAGTGGTGATCGATGTCGGAACTCACGAAACCGAGATGCTTGCGAAGCTCCCAGACGTTCCATTCCTCTTGGCCCAAGATGCGAACGCGCCCTGACTGCCCATCAATGACCGATGGATAGAAGAACTTCATCAGCAGTTTAAGCAACGTGGATTTACCCGAACCATTGGGGCCAACGATTGCAACATGCTGGCCCAGTGGGACGCTGAGGTTGACTCGATCTAAAATCCGCGCCTTGCCACGCTCGATGCTCACATCGTCCAATTCAATGAGCATTCGGCCGGAGGTCCTTAGTTGAAACCGAATTCAGCGCACTGGGCATCGCAGGTATCCTCGGACGACAAGCTCAATTCCGTATCCGTGACAATACTCATCATGAATCGGTTAGCGGCATCCAGCATCGTTGAATCAAGTTCGTTGGCTTCATGACAATCATCGTGCTCGAATCGCTGCTGAAGGAACTTGTAGCTTAGGCCAGCTTGATGTGCAGTTCGCACGGCCTGCATCAGATCGTTCTCGGAGCAAAGTGTTGAGCCTTGTCGCTGAGCGAACAAGACGGGCAGTCCGCGAGCTTGCTTCCAATTGGAAAGAACACGTGGCGTCTTGGGGAACTGGCCGCTTAACGAAATAACCCCGGCAACCTGCTTTGCGTATTTGAGACCGATCCACTGAGCCATCGTGCCGCCGGAACCAAAGCCGGCCAAGAAGATTTTGTTGGTGTTAACCGACAACTTTGAGGCAACAGATTGCACACTCTCCCATACCAAGTCTTCGGCCACAGCGCAATCGGTGGCCGTTACGCCCCAGCGAAATCGCCTTCCGTTTCCGCGACACTTTTGGTTTGCTCGCGGAGCAAGGGCGATGTAGTTTCGCGAACTCAATGCCATCATGACGTTGTCCAGCTCAAGCTCACTGCTGGCATCACTATGCAACCACACGACCAATGGGTAGTCGTAGCCAGGCTCGTAGTGCTCTGGAATAAAGAGCCGGTGTGGGAATCCGAGTTCGATACTTGTTTCGTTAAGTTGCTGGCACCGTGATGCTTTGGAAAAATGGGTTACGGGGTTACCGATCGATTCCAGGAGCATCGTGAGGCGACTCATGCAAGGATTCCTATTCAACTGAAACGAGCAGGACGGACAAGGGATTGGCTTGCCCTAGACAACCCAATAATTCAGGTTGTATGGAGGGCATTGGTGGTAAGTCAATGGCGCACCGAAGAAGAATTCGGTGCGACGCTTAGACTGCAAAATGCTGGCATTTGAAATTCAATACTCGCGTCGAGCAAGTTCGTTTCAATTGCTAGGCAGATGCGAGAAGCTGTTCCATGGTTGCAACGAGTGATTTGACTGCATCGACGCTCTTTTGGAATGCGGCTTTCTCAGAGTCGGTGAGAGAGAGCTCGATGATTTTTTCGACACCGTTACTGCCAAGAATAACCGGAACACCGACGTAATAGCCGCCCACTCCGTACTCGGCGTTGCAGAGAGCCGCGACCGGTAGTAGTCGCTTTTTGTCGCGTACGACGGCTTCGACCATTTGAGCGGTAGCTGCCGCTGGTGCGTAGTACGCCGAGCCGGTCTTAAGCAACGATACGATTTCTGCGCCACCGTCTCGGGTACGCTGAACAATTTCGGCCAATCGTTCCGGCTTGATCAATTGAGTAACGGGGATACCACCGACCGATGTGCAGCTAGCGATAGGCACCATGGTGTCACCATGTCCCCCCATGAGCATGGCGGAGATATCTTCTACGCTGACGTTTAGTTCCATAGCGAGGAAAGCACGGAACCGGGCGGTGTCCAAGATGCCAGCCTGGCCAATAACACGGTTGGATGGAAAGCCGAGTACTTGGAATGCGCGTTGCACCATCGCATCGAGTGGGTTGCTGACCACGATGACTACGGCATTGGGACTGCTTGTTTTGACTTGTTGTGCGACGCTGGTCACGATCTTGGCGTTGGTGCTCAGGAGATCGTCGCGGCTCATACCAGGTTTGCGTGCGATTCCGGCGGTGATTACAACAACGTCACTGTTTTCCGTGTCTGCATAGTCTGTTGAGCCGACCAGGCGGCTGTCAAAACCCATGATGGGGGACGCTTGCATCAAATCTAGCGCCTTTCCCTTGGGCATATTCTCAGTCTGCGGAACATCGAGTAAAACGACATCGCCAAGTTCGCCTGCTGCGCACCAATGAGCACAAGTAGCACCAACGTTTCCTGCACCGATAATCGTTATTTTCGCGCGACGCATGAGAGGCCTAGAATCCTTTGGGAGTGACGGGTTGAACAACAGGACAGATGCACGAAGTATCCGGACTACGCTCAGACCGTCAAGTGGTTCGTACGATTGGTAAACTTGAGTTCGAGTGGAAATTGGTTATGCAAAACCCACGTAGTTCTGGAGACATCCCTAATGCACTGGTCCCAAAAGACAATTCAGCTGGCGCCACTTGCTCGCGGGTGCCATCTGATCACCCCGCACGTACGCCGCGAATTGGACGTCCTCTCCTCGATTTCCATTGGGCTCTTGCACGTTTTTCTTCAACACACATCGGCCAGCCTAAGTATCAATGAAAATGCCGATCCCGACGTTCGCCAAGACATGGAATTAGCCCTGAATCACTTAGTGCCCGAAGACTTGGATTACGTCCATACCATCGAGGGGCCAGACGATATGCCGGCTCACATAAAATCTTCCATAATCGGTTGCAGCCTCATGATCCCCATCTCGAACGGAATTCTTACACTTGGAACCTGGCAGGGAATCTACCTTTTCGAGCACCGCGATCGGGCTACGCGGAGATCGATCGTGCTAACGGTCATGGGGCAACAAGCAATCGACTCCTGAAGCGTTTTAATGCCAAAATCAGGAGCAGACTCGTCAAGGAACGTAAAAAGCCTCCGAAGATCACGCTAAACACCCTTAATGGTGATTCATTGCCCCCACTTTTTTCGTTCGGCACGGCGACTATTGAATCGTTCCAGGGCAGGCGTTTTCCAGTTCGCAGATTTCAAAAAATATTTGGTTAATTTACGTTGAAGGAAATCGGCGTTCCGTTACGCTAATGCTCGTACCATTTGATTCTTCACAGGTCAATGGCAGTTCTTTTTCAATTTAGTTTTTCGGACAGGGTTAACGGAATGAGCAAGTTTCAGAGCGTTCGACGCGGATTCACTTTGGTGGAACTCTTGGTCGTTATTGCAATTATCGGTATTTTGGTAGGCTTGTTGCTACCCGCGGTCCAAGCGGCTCGAGAAGCGGCTCGACGCATGCAATGCAGCAATAACATGCGACAAATCGGGTTGGCTTTGCACAACTTCGAATCGGCCAGGAAAAAACTGCCACCTTCTAGCATCAATAATCCAGGAAATTTGCCGAACGTAGATTTGCAAGAATTCGTAAAAGTGGGCACAAACGGAACGTTGGCGGCTCACTATGCCAAACAGTGCTTCCTGACGACTGTGCTCGCTCAGCTCGAACAAACCAATGTGCTCAATGCTGGAACAGGTTACAACCAAAAACTAGACTGGTACGATCCCTTGAATCGGCCTGCTGCTTCCGTTGTAATTCCAACATTTTTATGTCCTTCCAGCCCTGCCCAGTCCCGGTTTTATGATACGGTCAATCTAGGTTCTTCGGACCGAGGGGTCTATGCTGTGGGTGGTGATTGGAAGCCTGCTTTGACCGACTATATGGCTGTCAATCGCGGCAATTCGAACGGATCAAACGGAGCCGTGTGGAATGAGATAACGGCCAGCAATCCAGCCTATCCCGGTATCGAAGGGGTGCGAGGAATCATGGGTACCAATGTGTACACCAAGTTTGCTGCGATTACAGACGGTTTGAGTAACACGATCATGGTCGCTGAGGCTGCTGCTCGACCTGCTCAATATTTTTTGTCTAGAAGAAACGCTGAGTTCGCGGGTGGCCCAACCGCCGCGTACATGAACGGCCCTTGGGCTCACCACACCAATGACATTGCCGTGGACGGCGCAAAGGTTACGACCGTCAGCGGCTTGCAAGTTGCCAGCACCTACGGAAGCGTTGCACAGGCTGGAACAACATGCTCCATCAATTGCATGAACCAAGGCGAAATCTACGCATTCCATACCGGCGGAGCCAACGTCGTTCTCGGCGACGCGTCCACTCACTTCATTAGTGCATCGATCGATCTTCGCACGCTGCAATTGCTTTGCGCCCGCGGAGACGGAACCCCGGTCAGTATCAGCAACTAATTGAGCAATACATAAGTTTGGAAAAAGGGGAAGCAGAATGTCTTCCCCTTTTTTCGTTAGTTAAGTGAACTTCTTCGTTTCGACGACGCCGAACGATGTTTAACCCGCATCGGCGATCCACCACTTGCAGTCAACCTGTCGTCTGCTACCCTGCAGTCGAGGCGATTTCCTTGACGTCTGCGCTCGAGGCCTCGAGCGGTTAAACATCAACACGCGAGGCGACTGTTAACTTCGAAACAAATCATGAAATCTAAGAAACACGATATCATCAACGCAATACTCTGGTCCGGAGTTCTTGCCACGTGCACGGCTAGCGGCCTCGCTCAAGAGCCAACCGCCTCTCAAACTTCTTCTCAAGCGTCACAAGTACGAATGGTTCGCATGCTCAACGATAACCCGTTTTTACTGCCAAGCAAGCTTGCTTTGCTTGCTCCCGACTTTGCCCATATCCAACACGAACACTACCTGCCTGCCTTCGAGGCCGGCATGAAGCAGCAGTTGGAGCAAATAGAGCTGATCGCGAATTCCGCGGATGCGCCGACATTTGAAAACACGCTCGTGGCTATGGAAAAGTCGGGCGAGATCTTGGAACGTGTTCAATCGGTTTTCTTCAACATGGCAACCGCCAATACCGACGAGACCATTCAAAGCATCGAGGAAAGAATTGCTCCTCGCTTGGCCTCGCATTCGGATGATATTTACTTGAACAAGAAACTCTTTGCTCGTGTCGAGTCCCTGTGGCAAGAGCGCACCCAACAATCGTGGAGCGAAGAGCAGCAACGATTGCTCAAAGAGTACTATGAGAACTTTGTTCGGGCCGGCGCGAGGCTCACGGATCAACAGCAAACCCGTGTCCGAGCTATCAACGAAGACCTCTCGTCGTTGACGACTCAGTTCCAACAAAATCTATTGGCCATTACCAAAGAGCGTGGAGTTGTCGTTGATGATGTGGCCCAACTCGAGGGTATGTCTTCCGCCGATATCGCAGCAGCCAAGGAAGCGGCCCAAACCAAAGGTCACACGGACAGGTACTTGTTGGCGATTACCAACACCACCCGTCAGCCAGTTTTGGTCTCGTTAAAGAATCGAAAAATACGAAAGCGAGTCTGGCTGGCGTCGGCCAACCGAGGACTAGGTGAAGCCGGGGGGCTAGACAATCGAGATCTAGTCTTAAAGATCGCTCGATTGCGAGCGGAGCGTGCCAAGCTCTTGGGCTATCCAAGCCATGCCGCTTTCACGCTTGAAAACCAAATGGCGGCCAAACCGGAAGCGGCCTTCAAAATGCTGCGAGATCTCGCGCCAGGCGTTCTTGCCAAAGCCAAGGAAGAAGCCACGGACATCATGCGGTTCATGAAACTTGACGGGATCGATGGCCAACCGGAAGCGTGGGATTGGGAGTACTACTCTGAGAAAGTGCGTTCAGAAAAATATCAAATCGATGAGAATCTTGTAAAGCCGTACTTTGAAATGGAAAGCGTGCTTCAAAATGGCGTTTTCTACACGTACGGAAAACTCTACGGCATCCAATTCAAAGAACGAAAGGATTTGCCCGTTTACCATCCTACAGTTCGCGTGTTCGATGTTTTCGGTGCCGATGGAAAACAAATCGGTTTGTTCTATGCCGACTATTTTCATCGCGACGCCAAACAAGGTGGAGCTTGGATGGACGCTTATGTTTCGCAGTCGAGGCTCTTGAATCAACTGCCAGTCGTTGTCAACGTGATGAACATTCCGATGCCCGCTGCAGGTGAGCCGACGTTGCTCAGTTTGGACCATGTCATGACGATGTTTCATGAGCTTGGGCATGGTGTTCATGGTTTATTCTCCAAGGTAGAGTATCCCACATTGTCCGGTACATCGGTGCCACGTGACTTTGTCGAGTTTCCATCGACGTTTCATGAGGACTGGGCCGTTCATCCTGAGGTACTCAATAACTACGCTCGGCATCATAAGACCGGAGAAACGATTCCAAAGAGCTTGTTGGAAAAGAGCATTGCGGCAAACAAGTTTAACAAAGGCTATGAGACGCTTGAGTACGTTTCAGCGGCACTGCTCGATCTTGGTTGGCATTCGATTTCAACGGAAGAAGTGCCCAGTGATGTGGTTGCCTTTGAGAACCAGTTGCTAAAAAGCTTTGGGATGGACTATGCGCCTGTACCGCCTCGCTATCGAACTTCGTATTTTGCTCACGTTTGGTCTGGAGGCTATTCGGCGGGTTACTACGCTTACCTATGGAGTGAAGTCTTGGCCGCAGACGCCTTCGCTCATATGGGGAAATTGGGCGGGCTGACCGCAGCGAACGGTGCCAAGTTTCGGGACACGATCTTGTCACGCGGTGGAACACGTGAGGTCATGCAGCAATTCAAAGACTTCCGGGGCCAAGAGCCAACTGTCGATGCGTTACTGGTTCGGAGAGGACTTAAGTAATGCCAAACCAACAAATCATCAACCTGGATCGATGCGTCCCGTTCATTACCAAGGATGGTTCAAAGATTCGGGAATTGTTGTCGCATCGCAATACTCTGGTGCGAAATCAAAGCCTCGCCGAGGCGACGATTGCGCCGGGCTGCACGACAGAATCACACTATCACAAACTCACCGAAGAAATCTACTTTATCATGACTGGAACCGGCATGATGACGATTGGTGATTCCAAAACGAGGGTCCGGCCAGGGGACGCAATCCCGATCCTGCCGGGTGAAGTTCACTGTATCCAAAATGACGGAGCGGAAGAACTGACGCTACTATGCTGTTGTTCGCCCGCATATGAACACACGGATACATACATGCAGCCGTAACCTCGTTGACAACGAGCGGTCCGAAGCAGCGATCAGAGGGTTTACGCGTCCTATATGTCGGTAGGAACGTCAATGGAACTTTCAGTTTGTGCAGACCGGTCAAAAACCCTCTGGCATGGATGACAACGCGCGAAGAAACTTTCATACGTTCTCGTTCGTTTTGTCTCCCACAACCCCCATCGCTCGGTTCAGGCTGCCGTGGTCATGATCCAGTGCATAGGCGATGCGTCGCGGAGCGTTGCTTCGTCACGTCCAAACGCCTGTTCGTAAATCACCATTGGCCTCCATTCGTTTGAAGACCAGCTCCATTTAGAAAACGTCCCCAGCCAATCAGTTGCGGTCACTGAATCGCATTAAAAACTCTTGCCTTTGGTCGTTGGAGTTTTTCGCAACTCGCAGGAAGACTTGGCCGCCGCAGATGGCCGGGCTAGCGAATGCTTCGTCGCCAATTTTGTTCTTCGAAACCTCTTCATACTTGGATGGGTTTGCCTCAAAAACCCAAAGCTGCCCCGCTTCGTTCGCCCAATAAATCTTACCGTCAAGCAATACCCCAGAAGCGCTCACTGGCCCAGCCAGCCGTTGTTTCCATTTCTCTTTCCCGGACTTGCCATCCCAACAATAGAGTACTCCGCTATCGGTCAAGGAGTACAGATGACCGCCTGTTGCCACCATCGATTGCTCGTAGGCTTTCTGGTTGTTTTTCCAAAGAGACTTCCCGGTCGCAATATCCAACGCGATGGTTTCGGATTTGGGATATCCGCCGCTGGCAAAGACAATACCGTCGTCCCAAACCATAGTCCCGCAGGTCGCCATGGTAGTACCCGGTGTTATCCAACGTTGTTTGCCCGTCACGGGATCATACGCAGCAACCGAATCCCCACCACTAATTAAGAGATAGTCCTTACCAGCATGATTGGTGACAACGGGCGACGAAAATGTAATTGATTCTTTGCGATCGGTCCGCCATGCTTCGCTTCCATCTCGTCGACGGAGAGCAACTAAGGCGGATGGTCCGTCGTACTCGTATGCGAAAATCACATTGTCACCGTGCACGATGGGCGACGGTGCATAGCCATACTCGTAGCGTGTGGGATTGTAGGCTCCGAGCTTCTTTTCCCAGACTTTCTCGCCATTCAACGACAATGCCATGGCCGTAATGGCTTGATGATGAAATAGTGACACAAAGAGATTTTGCCCATCGCACGCCAGCGTTGGAGTCGCCTCTGTATTCTTGGGATGATTCTTTCTCGGAAACGCTCCTCGATTAAGTTCGCGATTCCAAACGACTGTTCCATCGTTGCGGTCGAAGGCAAGGACCGAGTGCACTTGTTTCGCTTCATCGGCCGTGATCAAGAAAATGCGGTTGCCAACAACAATGGGAGAACTGTGTCCTCGACCAGGGATCGGCGTCGACCAATCGAGGTTCTTGGATTCGGAAAGGGAGATCGGGGCCTTTTGGGATGTTGCGTGACCATCTCCGCTGGGCCCGCGCCACCAAGGCCAATCAGACTTTGCATCCAGCTGAGGCAATTTTTCCAGTCGGATTTGGGCCTGCAAAGACAACGTGAGCGGTATGAATACAAAACCGAAGGTTAGGCAAAATACTGTTATCGACTTCATTGTCTTTTCTTCCGTGGAATGGATGCAGTTTTATAGGAGTGAAACGGATGAAAAAGCATGGGCCTTATTTTTGGCGAGTCGATCGCATGTCTAATCGGCAACAGCCGAAATCGAGCGCCTGAGCGACGGCTTTATTTCGGATCACATCGCGATTGATTTCGTAGTAGATGAATTTTCCATCGCGCTCCGTGGTTACCAGTCCAGCATGAAACAAAACGCGAAGATGGTGCGAGACATTCGCCAGCTCGCAATCGAGCAGAAGCGAAAGGTCCGTAACGGTGAGTGGGCTCGATTGCAATGCTTTGATGATTTGCAACCGGTTGGAATCCCCAAGTGCCTTCAGGTAGGCAGCGCAAAGCGAGGTATCCTCCTTGCTTTGTTTTTGGATAAGATCCGTCACGTTCATTACCCTATACGTTTTGCTTGCGTAGTAACGTAAATCGTTGGCAAACGGGTGGTGGTACAGCAGGATTGTACAATCAGTACCGTGCACTTGGGAGACCAAAAGACCTTGCCATATTACCAATCTTTCCGCTGCTCGGCGCAAGGCTGGGGCAAGAACGAGACCATTCGGCGGACCGTCTATCCGTGAGGGCTTTTAAAGTATTTGTCCTTAATCAGCGATTCAATTCCAACGACCATCGTCCGATCGGCTTTGGCGACCGTGACACGAATGCGATTGCCAACCGCAAGGTCCGAAGCTAGACAGGCTACACCATCGCAAGTGAACGTAGCGTCATCAACAATGGTATGCGAAACCAATTTTTCGTCTCGGTTTTTCATCGTCATCGCGGTGCCAGCCAGAACCGTAATGATTCCTTCGACCGTTTGCATCGAAGGTTCCCAACTGCGTTCGGGTGGGCGATTGGGGTTAACGGCTGCGCTATTTCTTTTGGCTTCTTCAAATTTGGACAAATCTAGAATTCCCTTCGAACGATGCGGTCATGATGCCGTTTGCCCAAATTCTGTTGAAACAACTAGAACGTACCTGAGCGGTGGCCAACACCGCAATATACCAAGTCTCCGCGTGAAAGCGAATCCGCCGCTTGGGCCGCTTGCATTTGCGGTCGCAACGGTCGTACACGATGAAATCGTTAGCACGAACGCCGACAATTTGATCTTCATCGATCTTACTCCCAAAAAAGCGGTTTTACGTTGCGTTAACGCTCCGAACTTAGTCTCGACTTCAACAGGTGACATAGGTCGTAAAACTTCGGAAGCAGTGTATGACTCTAAAAACAAATCCATTCCTAGCCAGCAACCCCGCAAGGACTTTCTTTCGAATTTCTTGAACGTTGGCAAGCTATTTGCTAACGAGGGCAAATGCACTCGGTCCAACTCGCGTGAGGAATGAATGATGTTCAATCGAAACACAGCATGGAAACGCCCGAACGATTCCTATCGGATTCACGCGATTGGACTGAGTTGTATGATTTTGATGGGGCAAATTGCAACTGCCCAAACTGTTTTGCACTCTGCCCCAGCAGAGGTTGATGCAACACAATTCCAACGAGCCATGATTAGCAACTCGATCGCTGGCCAACGGATTGCCTCGGTGACTTGCGATCCATTCATGTCGCCATCGCAAGAGAAGCTGCTCATGAATTTGCTTTCGGAACAAGATGATTCACCTTGGATCAATTTCAGTTTGCAAAAATTACGTGACAAGCTCTCCAATTCCTGCGCCGTACGCATCGATGAGAAATCTCTCGAGAACGAGAATCTCAACATGGAAGAGGTGCTCAAGACGGAGGTCCCATCGGGCGCCTTGGGAGTCAGGCTATCAGAAATTCTTTCGGGGAGCCATTTAACTTTTTCCATTAGAAGAAACCGATTGGAAATTGCACCGGAGAATAGTCGCGATATGGCGACGCGACGGATTTACGATGTAACACCTCTCATTGTCGCAACATGCAATCGTCAAATGTTTGCTCCCAACGAGCTCGTGTATCCGCTTGCTGAACTCATCGAGTCGACGATTGCTCCCGACACATGGCAGAATGCCGGCGGAACAGGTGTAATTCGCGAGTTCATTCCGCCCAATGCCGTCGAATGTGTTTGCCTCGTTATTGTAAGCTCGACTGAGACGCACCTTGCCATACAAAATCTACTAGACCAGCTCAACTTTGCTGGCCGACCAGCTGCATCTGACGCGTTGACCAGCCAACCAAAGTTTGGTTTCGAAAAGTCCACTCCACCATCTCCATCTATGATCAAGCGTTGGTATTCGGATCGATTCGATGCCAATCCGTTTTGACCGCTCCACATCTCAATAGGCTTTCTAATGACCATTCGAATCACATGCTTCCTACTTTGTCTATTTGCCTTTCAACCGATTCTCTATGGACAAACCGACGCAGTTCCTGCAGAGAGCTTCATTCGCCAAGTAACGCTACACCGTGATCAAGCTCTCGTGACACGGGACGTGAAGATCCCCATTGGAAAAGGGTCGCGAGAGTTCGTCGTTCGGGGGCTTCCGGCTCAGGTCATTTCAACGAGTCTTTTTGCAGAAAGTGCTGGGGGGATCGAAGTTCGCGGCTTGCGAATCAGTCAGCAGGAACTCAAAACGGGTGACGCCGATTCGATTACTCAACTCGCAAAGGAAACAGCTCGATTGAGCCGAGAACGCTCGTCAGCAGAACGTCGTTTTCAAAGCATGACCAAGAACCTCGGCTACATCGACCAACTGATGACCTACTCAGCCAACACGGCTCACCAGGACCTCAACCGGGGCGTACTCAACAGCCAATCATTGACTGAGTTGACCAGCTTTGCAATGAAGCAGAGGAGCGAGGTGATCGAAGAACAGCTGAAACTAGAGCTTCAGATTGCGGAGCTTACGGCTCAACAAGAAAAAGCTTTGCGTGATGGCGGTAGGTCGGGCTTAGACTTGCCGCCATCATTCGAAGTCAGACTTGCCGTCGATAGCCAAGACGACAAAGAGGGAAAGATCTCTTTGAGCTATTTGGTGGGAGGTTGTGGCTGGTCGCCCAAGTACACAATTCGCGGCTGGTTGGACAAAGACAATTTTGAGGTCAAGTACGGGGCGATGGTGCATCAAGCCTCAGGAGAAAACTGGTCTCAAGTTCAGTTGGTACTGTCGACTTCGTCACCGCGCATCAGCGCTGCCGGCCCAAGCTTAAATCCGTTTCGCGTATCGCTGGCAGAATCCAGGCAGACTATCGGTGCCACGGATCCGTTTGGTGGCGATGCCCAGATGCCATTGCAACGGGCTTTGACTGCCGCTAGCCAGCAGAAGTCACAGATCGAATCGGAGTACGCCAGCGCGAATGGCGAAGTCGAAGATCTTGGACGCGACTTTGCGCTGAACTCCCTTGCAAGCAGCGTTCAAAGTCTTGAGTTGATGGCTGAGCCGGGACAAGTGAAGGCATTAGCTCCAGACTCGAGCGACGATGTTGCGAGCCAGACCTATTCGCTCGATCAACGTGTCAACCTCGATTCGCGCAACGAACCGCAGTTGGTGCAGATCTTCGAATCGAAACTGCCAGGAAAACTATACCACGTTGCGACTCCGCTCCTAAGTACGTTTGCTTACCGCGAGGCAGATCTGCTCAATCAGCGAGCCGAGGGGTTGCTTCGTGGCCCAGCGGTGGTTTACCTCGACGATCGATTTGTGGGTCAGACTGAAATTCCGTCCACAGCCAGTGGTCAGCATTTGATTGTCGGCTTTGGGGCGGACCAACAAGTGCGAACGCGGCGAGAGCTTCTTGAAAAAACCGAAGACCTCAAAAGTGGAAATCGCCTGGTGACCTTTCGATACCGGTTGGTGATTGCCAACTTCAAGTCGACGCCTGTCGCGATCCGAATGATGGATCGTCGTCCGCTGCCTGCTCAATTGACCGAGGTACCCATTGGAGTTGAGTCGCCCAAGAACCCGCTGAGCCTTGACGGACTTTATCGTCGTGTGCAGTATCCGCGCGGCATCTTGCGATGGGATCTTGAGGTACCGGCCGATCGATTTGGCGAGAATGCTTTTGATCTAGTGTACACGAGCACGGTCGAGTTTGATCGCAATCGAGTTCTAACCGCCTTCGATGCAACCAATCAAAAGCGAGCCGATCTACGCGAGCAAGGGCCGAGGGCAAACAACGGAGTAGGCATGGGAGGAATGGGAGGCGGAGGTCTCGGCGGTGCGGGCGGCTTCGGCGGCAATGCGGGCAGATAAACGCTAGCAGCTAATTGCGTTTCAAGCTGAAGGCTTGAAAGATGGTGGATGATTGTATTTCAAGCTGGAGGCTTGAAAGATAGTAGCCGGTGGTTGAGGAGCGCAGCGACGACACCAAGGGATTACGAGCCATGAGTGCAAGCATCCTGATGGGATGCCAGACAACGAGGGAATGGTGTTTAGCCCGCGGTCGACCAAGGCCAGTCGATGCTGAGGGAGTCTTGTTGGATTTGGCTTAACTGTTTGATTCCTTGCTTTGCCAACTTCAAGAGGGCTGCAAGTTCATCGTCGTCGAATGTGGCTTCCTCGCCTGTGCCTTGGATCTCGATGAATTTCCCGCCACCGGTCATGACTACATTCATGTCGACGTCCGCTCGAACGTCGCGAGCGTAGTCCAGGTCGAGCGTTGGTGATCTGTCAACGATTCCAACGCTGACTGCGGCCACACTTCCACGAATCGGGTACTCGTTGGCTGGCACTCCACGAAAGACGGAATTCACGGCATCCACTAACGCGATGAAGCCGCCCGTGATTGCAGCCGTTCGAGTGCCACCGTCGGCCTGCAGCACGTCGCAGTCGATAGTCAGAGACCGTTCGCCCAGCTTGTCGAGATCGGCAACGGCTCGAAACGATCTACCAATCAACCGCTGAATCTCTGTTGTGCGTCCGTCCACTTTTCCGGCCCGGTCGCGAGCTTTACGAGGAGACGTACTGCCGGGTAGCATGTTGTATTCGGCAGTGATCCAACCTTTGCCCCGACCTGCCATCCAGTCAGGGACCTTTTTCTCGAGACTGGCGGTACACAGTACAACCGTGTTTCCACAACGATAGAGGACACTCCCCGGCGTTTGTTCCGTGAAGTGCCGTTGCACTGTAACCTGTCTCAATTCTTGCATCAGCTCATGTTGCTTGGTTTGCGTGGCATCTTGCGTGGATACGGTGGCGATTGCGACTCAGGTGGCTCGGCTCCGTTTTCTTCACGCCATTGATCGCGTTCGGCTTCGGTTGCGTAGTATTTGAGCCAACCTTCCATGTCGTTGTCTTGCAAACAATGCCAATGGAGGAAGTTACGCTGCTCCGCGATTCGCTTTTCGTAGGCCGGCAAGATATCTCGGACGATCAAACAATACAACTGCCGATCGCTCAAATGATCCGTGAGAGCGAGAACAATTCGCTGACTATAAAGCTGGTGAATGGTC
>JANMNR010000385.1:0-1596 GCA_031368325.1 Pirellula sp. | reverse complement strand
TACAGCGGGAACCAATACGTTTCGATGAGTTCGTTCCAAGCGTTTCGCTCGAGTTCTGGCGCAGACTGGCAGGCCCTCAGGACAACGCTCCATTGTGTTGTATTGAATCGGCGGTTTTCTACTGGCTCTGGGTCTTTTTTTAGCACTCTAGACCATTTCCCAGAATGTCGACGTCTCGAAAACTACCATAATGCGAGGGGAAAGAGTTGAGTCAGGATCCAAAAAGGTACAACTACGGCAGTTACAAATCTCAAAAAAGTGTGTTCCCTTTGCGGGTTTCGAAGGTCGCAAGTATACACCAATGAATTTTCAAGAAAACATGCAAGCCGAAAGAAAGCAAATTTGCGACTTTTGCGGGATCGAATTGGACCCCGATAGTTTGATCGGCGGTTGCAGTTTGTGTCTTCTGAAGCTTGGGTTGAGTACCCCTCGCCCTGGTTCGTGCCCCTCGCAGGGGCTTAGTCGTCAAACGGAATCCGGCGTTTTGAGCTCACCTCTCGGAAAGGAAGTACTCACCCGATTTGGCGATTACGAGCTTCTTTTCGAAATTGCGCGCGGAGGTATGGGAGTTGTCTATCGGGCTAGGCAGACATCCCTGAATCGACACGTCGCGGTAAAACTGATCTTGGCAGGACAATTGGCCACTCGCGAATCGCTGGATCGATTTCGATTGGAGGCACAGTCGGCAGCGAGGCTGCATCATCCTGGAATCGTTAGAATCTACGAGATTGGCGAATTCGAAACGCAACACTTCTACAGCATGGAATTGATCGACGGGGAGAGCCTTGCTGAATGCCTCCAGGAGTTTCGGTTAGATCCAAAGGCGGATGCACCCGAACGGCGATCTCAAGAGGAGTGCATTGCAGAACTGATTACAAAGGTCGCAAGGGCTCTGGACTTTGCTCATCGACACGGAGTGCTTCACCGTGATCTGAAGCCCTCCAATATCTTAATTGACGAAGAGGGTAATCCCCATCTGACGGATTTCGGTTTAGCGAAACTCATGGGAACCGAGGACAATGGCCTGTCTTTATCGAACGCCGTTCTGGGAACACCTGGTTATGTAGCACCCGAACAAGCGTCGGGTGCAAGCAACATCACCATAGCAGCAGATGTTTATGGACTTGGTGCGACTCTGTATGAGTTGCTTGCTGGGCAACCGCCATTCGTGGGTTCAAGCGCCATGGCGACGATGATGCAAGCGATTCAGCAAGATGCAAAATCGGTACTTCGCCTAAACCCTACAGTGGATCGCGATTTGGACACCATTGCTATGCGGTGTCTTGAAAGGGAACCGCAACGTCGCTACGCATCGGCAGGCGAAGTCGCGGATGAATTAGAGCGTTTCTTGAGACGGGAGCCTATTCGAGCTCGATCCATCTCCTTTTGGGAAATGACTCGGCGTTGGTGTCTCAGGAATCCGCGGATTGCGATTCTGCTCGCTTGTCTGCTAGCGACATTCATGAGCGGTATCGCTTCCGTGCTTTGGCAATGGAGTCGCGCCGAGCGTGCCAACATTGCACTCGAAGCAGGCGTGGAACGATTGCGATGGGACACGATCGACGACATGCTCCGAGCTGGCCAAGCCCAACGTGG
>JANMNR010000373.1:0-1895 GCA_031368325.1 Pirellula sp. | reverse complement strand
CACGATGTTATCTGTATTTGTATAATCGTAAAAATAATAAATCAGAAATATTCCCAATATGGCCCAAGTAAAAAAAGCCGCTCCCAATTGCAGAACGACGTCACTGTTGATGTGTTTTTTTTTGCGTGACGGATCGATACCTTTGGGGTTTTTGCGTTCATCTGGGGTCATCGAATCTACGATACCGGTGATTCGCCGCATTTCCTTGTCACTGTCCGCGTTGGCCATCATTTTCGAAAGGTCTCCCATGCCGGGCATGAGAGTCAGCATTTTCGTCATCAAGCCGGGTTTTCGGAGCTTCTGCATCATGTCGCGGAAGTCGCCAAGGGTAAAGATCCCTTTGGACATCCGTTCTTCGAGCTGCTTGCGTTCCTTTTCATCGATCAGTTTGTGGGCTTCTCGGGCGACCTCGAGAATATCGCCCATTTCGAGGATTCGGCTGGCCATACCCTCGGGCCGGAAAGGTTCCAACGCATCCATATGTTCGCCGGTTCCGATGAACTTAATCGGAACCTGGGTGACAGCCTTGACGCTGAGCAAAGCTCCGCCGCGAGCGTCTCCATCAAGCTTTGTCATAATCACTCCGTCGAGCGACAGTGCTTCATTAAAAGCTTTGGCGCTATTGACGGCATCTTGACCGGTCATCCCGTCGACTACCAAAAACACTTGGTGCGGAGCGATTTGTTTGTCGATTTGCTTGAGTTGGTCCATCAATTCTTGATCGATGGCCAAACGTCCGGCGGTGTCGAAAATGGCTACATCTGCACCGGCGGCTTTTGCAGCAGCGAGCCCTTCACGGCACACCGCAACTGGGTCGCTGGCGCCAAGCTTGCTGAACACGCCAACGTTGAGCTGGGTGCCGAGTACATGCAGTTGCTCGATGGCTGCCGGTCTCTGCAAGTCAGCCGCAATGAGAAAAGGCTTGAGTTTCTTTTCTTTGACCAGAAGAGCAAGTTTTCCGCAGGTGGTCGTTTTGCCAGCTCCCTGAAGTCCGCACATCATGATGCTGGTCAATTCACCCCGTCGCATCGGAATGGAATTGTCGACCGGCCCAAGGAGAGAAACCAATTCCTCGTAAACAATCTTGATCAGCTCTTCGTTGGGTCGCAGGGATAGCAGAACCCGTCGGCCAGCTGCAGCTGCCGAGACATCGGCCATGAATTTTCGCACGACATCGATATTGACGTCCGCCTCCACCATGGATTTTTCAACCATAGCCAGGCCGTCGCGCATGTTGGATTCAGTGAGCTTTCCTTTGCCACGGAGCGACTGAAAAGCGGATTGTAAACCTTCTTGGAGCGATTGGAACATTTTTAAGGTTGTTTAGCAGATAGGAAAATTAGGTCTCCAGGGCCAAATGACTGGAGAAAAGAACGCGAAGGCTTCAAAACTTTTGCGAGTGGTATTTGTATTCTCGCCCATGAATATACGAAAGACTCCGGCGGGAATTTTGAGATCTTTCGCAAGTTTTCAGCAGAGGACCCCGTTGCGCGAAAGCCTAAAATGAGCGGGTAAACTGAGGAAAAGGCCCGAAAAGGGACCGAGAGTGCCAAAAACCGCTCTCAGTAAGTGCAAGCGATCGGCGGTTGGCGACCGTTTTTCTCGATTAACTAGACATCATGCTCGTATGGGGAACTTTTGCGGCGTTCCGCCACTCCAAGCCAGGCATTCAATTGTGACGATCGTGCTGATTGTGGGACCTCTTGAGCAGCAAGTAACGCATTTAAAGCGACTTGCACCCAAGGAAGTACAAGGTAACTGCACTTGATTCGTTGCAATGCTTGCGAGCCGAATTAGACTCGGAAATGCGAGTCACTATTGTTTCGCTTATTGTTTTGGCCCTTGTTTATGGCACCTGATTGAGGTTTGTCGATGACCACCGTCGGTTTCGGAAG
>JANMNR010000249.1:0-7514 GCA_031368325.1 Pirellula sp. | reverse complement strand
CCAAGCCCAGAATCACATGCGTCAATTACTCGTTGACGCAAGTCCATAGAATATGCACGCATTTCATTCCTCCTTGAATTAATGCAATGTATAACACATGTCCTCAACTAGACGCTATACCAGTTATGGCATTGCTCTAGTATGTCGATCGCAGACCGTACTCCCCGGGTAAAAGCGGCTCGCACCGTCGAATGAACAAGCAAAATGAACTGGGCTCTGCAAAAGTCGCGATCGTCACGGGGGCGTCTTCTGGTATTGGCGCGGCCACGGCGAGTCGGTTTGCCGCTGCAGGTTACAAGGTCTACGGAACGAGCCGGCGAGGTCGCCCAGATGCTGATCATTCGTTCGAGATGCGGACTCTGGATGTAACCAAGGACGATTCGGTTACATCCGTCGTTAGCGAAATAATAAGCCGCGAAGGTCGTATCGATCTACTCGTCAATAATGCTGGATTCAGCCTTGCTCCTGCTGGAGCCGAAGAAAGTTCAATTGAGCAAGTCCAGTCGATCTTCAATACGAACTTCTTCGGGATGGTTCGCATGACGCATGCCGTCCTGCCGCACATGCGAAAACAAACAAGTGGTCGCTTCATCAACATTGGCTCCATCGTCGGGTTCCTGCCAGCACCATTTATGGCGTTTTACTCTGCCACTAAGCATGCGGTCGAAGGGTATTCTGAATCGCTCGATCATGAGGTACGGTCATGGGGCATCCGAGCCGTGGTCGTCGAGCCTGCTGGCACGAACACGCCCATTGATGCAAATGCACCAGAAGCCGATTCACAGCTTGATGTGTATCACGATGCTCGAAACATCGTCGGACAGAGGCTAACCGCAATGATCGAGAATGGTGACAGCCCAAGCGAAGTCGCTGAGGTGGTGCTGAAAGCTGCAATCGCGGTCCGACCAAAAGCTCGGTACACAGTGGGAAGTGAGGCAAGAAAGCTTCGATTCCTACGTACGTTCGCGCCCACTGGAATGGTGGACGCCGCTCTACGAAAGCAAATGGGACTCAATACTGTCCCCAAGCGATAAGCCTGATTCAATGCACCTACGTTTCAGGGCCCCAAATTTAAGATCTGACATCATGAAAGCACTCGTACTAAAGCGATATGGAAAAAGCGATCAAATCGTATTCGCTGATATTCCTCGGCCCGTGCCTAAGCCAGACGAAATCCTTGTTCAGGTTCATGCGGCTGGTTTGAATCCGATTGACATCATGATCCCCACAGGATCGTTCAAGCCGATCATCCGATTAAAGCTGCCGATCACGATTGGCAGCGACTTGGCAGGCATTGTGGTCGAGACGGGAAGTCGGGTAGCGCGATTCAAGCCAGGGGATTCTGTTTTCGCGAGTACCTTCGACATCGGAATGGGGGCGCTCGCAGATTTTGTGGTAGTCCCCGAAAGTGTCGCGGCACTCAAGCCAGATAATTTGAATTTTGTGCAAGCCGCCTCAGTTCCTATGGTGGGACTCACATCGTGGCAAGCTTTGAAAGAGCGAACGCATTTAAAGCCGGGCCAAAGAGTATTCATTCCCGCGGGCTCCGGCGGCATAGGCACGTTCGCAATCCAACTTGCAAAGTACCTCGGAGCTAAAGTTGGAACGACAGTCAGCACGGGCAATCAAGAATTGGTTCGTAGCCCCGGTGCCGACGAGATCATTGATTACAAGCAACAACAATTCGAGGATGTTCTCCGAGACTACGATGCCGTGTTGGGAACTGTGAAGGGCGATACGATCGAAAAATCGCTACAGATCCTAAAACCCGGCAGTTCCATCGTCTCGCTCGTTGGACCACCGGATGAAGCGTTTGCTCGCGCTCGTGGCATGAACTTTCTTATGAGATTCGTGTTTGGCTTATTGAGCCGTAAGATTATTCGTCGCGTGAGTAAACGCGGCGTCGCTTATTCATTTCTATTTGTGCACCCAAACGGCGAGCAACTTGCGGAGATCGCCACGATTCTCCAAACCGGCGTTATTTTTCCTGTGATCGACCAGACATTTCCGTTCGAACAAGCGAAAGAGGCTCTCGCTTATTTGGAAAAGGGACGGGCCAAGGGCAAAGTCGTCGTTCAGATGATCTGAACAACGCCAGAGCGATTAGTCGTTGTCAGCACCAGTTTCGTAGTACATCGTGGAAATGAAGGTGCAACGCCCAACTTCGGATAGCGTTACCGACTGCCGTGTTCAAAGATTATGATGTTAACTGCGATTGTGATGTGAATTGTGACGGAAAAGTCCCCGAGGCGTCCAGCATTCACATCACGGATTCGTCGAATTCGGTGCGTTTTCGAGGGTTTCTCGCGAAGTCATTGCATTCTATCCGTGGAATGCAGTGCCAACAATCCAGGAAACTCCAGTGAAAAAGACTGCTTCCTCCCGCGATCCCCTCCGGCTAGCCCGCTACTACCAGTCGCTTCTCGATAGCGGAGAATTCAACACTCGGGCGGATTTAGCCCGCTTTCTGGGGGTAAGCCGAGCGAATGTGACGCAGGTCTTGAAACGGCTCGACCGCATCGCCTCGAAACCATCTCTGTCTGATTCTGCATGAACCATTTCCTCAGTCCCGGTACCCAAGCCAACCACCGAACGCGATACGGGCCAACGTGTGCGACCGTGGTTACGGCTGGGACTATTACGCGATCTCGAGGTAACTGTGTTGGTCCGTTTGTGGCCAACGACGCCACCCCAAACCAAACATTCAACTTCAACCGAAAGGCATTCTATGATTGCAACGACCAAGCCCGCTGTGGGCTACATCCGCATGAGTACCGACCGACAAGAGAATAGCCCAGATCGCCAACGCCGTGAGATCAAAGCATTAGCCGACCGCGAGGGCTATCGTATCACCAAGTGGTACGAAGATCATGGCTTGACCGGAACCGAGTCGGCCAACCGACCCGAGTTTCAATCGCTGCTGCGCGATGCCGAGCGAGGCCGCTTCGAAGCGATCCTATTGCATGAACAAAGCCGCTTCTCGCGCGAAGACTTATTCGATGTCATGGCCCATTGGCGTTTGCTTCGCGAAGCCGGAGTCGAGATCGTTACATGCCAGCGTGGACGCTTGCGCTTCGATGATCTCGGAGGGATCATCACCGCAATCATCGATCAACATGGGGCCCGCGAAGAATCGATCAAGCTAGCTGGTCGCGTGGTGAGTGGCCAACGTACGCGAGCCCTACAAGGCAAACGCATCGGTGGAACGGTGTTCGGTTACGACCGCCAGCTCTACGATGATTCCGGCGAGCCCGTTCAACGCATTAGCTTCCGCCAGAAGTTTCGCAAGCCAGCAACTTGGCGATCCGAGCTTGTGCCAAGCGACGAGCATGCAGCGGTGGAAGCGGTGCAATGGATGTTCGAAGCGATTCAGTCCGGTGAATCGATTGGCTACGTTGTGCGTGGCTTGAATGAACGAGACCTCCGAACCGCAGCCGACAAAGCGTTCACGTTCAACTCGGTAATCGGCATGTTTCGCAATCCGGCTTACGCAGGCATCTTGCGAGTCGGCAAGTACTCGCGAGCCAAGTTCTGACGCTTGGACGATGAAGGATTGATCTTTGTCGACGACGCACACGAAGCGATCATCGATCCCGATCTATTCCATGCGGTCCAAGCGATATTGGATCGCCGCAAGTCAAAGCATCGCCACGCCGCATCGGGCAAGTATCTACTGAGCGGCTTGGTTCGCTGTGGCCACTGTGGAAATCGAATGCATGGAGTCGAACGCAAGAGCCGAGGCAAGTCACCGCAGCTCTTCTATCAATGCTGCAACGCGCCGCTTGCACCTGGTTACGATGCCGATTGCCCGCATCCAGCCGCGCGCGTTGATCGCCTCGAGGCATTCGTCATCAAGACCATGCGTGAGTTCCTACTGTCGACCAAAGCTGCGGAGCGAATCAAAGCCACCATCAATCGCACTAAGACCAAACGATCCAAGCAGGTATCCAACGACGAACGCAAGCTCACCGCATTGCGTCAAAAGATCGAGTGTGGCAGCACCGCCAGCGAACAGTACCGACGTTACTTGCCCGCAGCTGTGCGTGTGTTGGCCGAGCTGCTTCCCTCCGAAGGTCTCGAAATCAAAGATGTGCGCAGCTATGACCAGCTCATGGCCGCATCCGAGCTGGACCAACTTCAATTCGATGACCTGCTCAACATCCTAGTCCGCAAGCTTTTTCTACTCACCCCGGTTGAGCAGGTAGCCCACTTTCCCGCTTCTTCCTCCAGTCTCCAGCCTCCAGCTTCCAGTCTGTTCCTCCAACTAACACATGATTTCTTAGTTCCATCGATTCGCGAATGGTTCTCGCGGAAGCTACGTGAAACAAAAGCGGGACGAGCTCAACTGCGGCTACAGGAATTGACAGCCGCCTGGACGTTGAAGCCTCAGAACCGCAACTTGCCATCGCTCTGGGAATGGCTCACCATTCGCCGGTTGACCGATGGCAAGAAATGGAAGGCGAGCGAACAGACTGTTATGAGGCGTGCTGGGCGCGTGCATGCAATGGGGACCGGTCTGTTAGCATCTGCGATTGCGGTGCTGGCTGTCCTGGGATTGGCGGTACGGAGGCAAGTGGAGGCACAGCAAGAACGTTCTCGCGTTGAAGGTTGGGTGGCTCAACTGACAACGGCAGAGCCCGTGAAGGTTCCGGCAATTGTCCGACAACTGGACTCTGCTCCTGAGCTGGCATACGAACTTATCGCACCAATGCTCGACTCCGAAGCCAAGACTATCGATCAGCAACGGTCCAAACTGCATGCAAAGCTTGCGATTGTCGGGCGGGACGCTTCGATGGTTGACTCGCTGCTTGAGGAATTGCTCAGCAACAAAGTCGCTTACATTGGTCCGATCCGTGAGTTGTTACAACCGCATGCCGCGGCGTTAACCGAGCGTCTGCAAACCATCCTGCGTGCTGCACAGCTGGAAACGAAGCGTCGCTTTCGCGCGGGAGTGGCATTGGCTGGGTTTATCGATCCAGCGTCGACATGGGAGAGCCAAGACCTGCAGTTCATGGCCACACAACTGGTAACCGAAAACGCCGAGTACCAGCCGGTACTGCGTGACAATCTACGACCTGTTTCGGCGCAGTTGCTAAGCTCTCTAGAGGTGCTGTTCAAAGATGCTCAAGCAAATGATGCGATGCGGCTCGGTGCCGCCAATGCGATAGCCGATTTCGCCGCCAACCAGCCCGACCTCCTCATGCGTTTGCTCGCGGATGCAACACCCGAGCAAGCAGAAGTTTTGTATGCTTTGGTTGACAAGGTCAAGTCCGATGCAGGAATTGCAGAATTGAAACAGATTGCCGCCGCGATGCCACCCGACGACATGGGCTCCGTGGATCGCATTGGCTACGGCCAGCGGCGAGCCAATGCGGCGGTCAGTTTGCTGCGACTGGGAGAACGGGAGGCGGTGCTGCCCGTTTTCAACTACACAGACGACCCGGAGGCGGTGACGCAGTTCATCTTCCGTTGCAAGCCGCGCGGAATTGGCGTCGAGCCGTTGTTGGATCTCTTGGAGCAGGTAGTAGCCACTTCGGACCGGTATCCCAGAGACGCCCACTACGCCTTGCTACTGGCGATTGGAGAATGCCACCCCAGCGACATATCGGCATCACGTCGAGCGGCCTTGGTCCGTCAGCTTGGCGATTGGTATGCCAACGATCCAAGTTCCGGCGTTCATGGTGCAGCGGGCTGGTTGTTGCGGCAATGGGAGGAGCATGACATTGTTAGGAAAGTCGACCACACCGCGGTGCCCTATTCACCTGATCGCGAGTGGTTCACGTTGGCTATCGAGATAAATTCCAAATCGCCATCGATATTGGAGAGGGTGCTCGATAGAAAGACGTTCTTCTACACTTTCGTCGTATTCCCCGCGGGAGAGTATCGAGTGGGATCCAGTTCAGACGAACCCGGCAGATATATGAATGAATTACGCCGCCAGGTAAAACTGACGCGGCCCTTCGCGTTGCTAGATCGTGAGGTAACAATGAAAGAACTGATCGCCTTCGACAATCACTATGCTTCCTACATGAAGCAATTCAATGCCAAACCAGCTCATGGAGGATTTGCCGCCGATTGGTATGACTCGGTTCGGTTTTGCCGTTGGCTGTCTACACAACGGGGATTGGAGGAGGGCGATCAGTCGTACAGTGCCCCTGAATCGTTGGACAAGGAGAAATTTCCACGCGAACAGAATCCAATCGCGAGATCGGCTCCCAGAGATTGGCCGCTTGAGTTGGATCGCCGTGGATTTCGCTTACCGACGGAGTCTGAATGGGAAATCGCTGCGCGAGCTACAGTTCGTACTGCCTACGGTTTTGGCAGTGAAGCGTCGTTACTCAAGCATTATGGCTGGTCTTTTGAGAATAGTGGTGATCACGTTAATCCGCCAAAGGAACTGCGACCTACGGTTCGTGGAATATTTGACCTCCACGGAAATTCGTTCGAGTGGACGCATGATTGGCTTGACAACTTTGACGGATTACCTGTGACGGATACCCGCGTTTTCCGCGGCGGGGGTTGGGCACTCAGCGCGGTGGATTGCCGTTCGGCGCGCCGTGGCAGGGACTTACCGACGATCCGCACGAGCAACAGCGGAATCCGAATCGCTCTGAGTATACCGCCGTCCCGTTAAGCACGAGAACAAGAAAAGCAATCGGAGCCATCGAGCCTAGTTGGCTACAAAACCTTAATGATCGATCGTCATATTGTGGACCAGGGAAGTAATTCATTCTGGGCTTTTTGCGTCGATTATTTGCCCAGGACACTGTCAGAGTCTTCGCGTCCCGAAACCTTTCTCGTAATCGTATCGACGACAAAACAATCCTGGGACGCATCCTTCCCGCACTGATGGCTCTCAAGGACTTTCCTGATGCGGCGAGCAAAGAATCTGTTTGACCAAATTATAGATCGCCTCCACCATCGACGACTTGTCACAGCCCGATGGTCCGTAGATCAATCCGACCGTAAACGTGTTGTCTAGATCAGTTTCCTCGATCCGGGGCTTCCGGAACTCGCTTATTGTGACCCGCACACGAAAATAGTTGGCCGAAGTGGGAGCCCGTTTGGAGCTCGGAATGTAGGCCAAAATAAAACTGGTGCGGTGTTTTTTGCCCCGAGTTTGAATAACCTACTTTTTGCCGAAATTGTTTTCGGTTTCAACTTCGAGCCAACTGCAGACGAATTTAACTCGCTGACTCGTGCGCTCGTACAGAGCGCACGAAGACTTACCGGAGACGTTCGCTGCAGTTGGTTGGCTCGAGACTTACGAATCCTCAGATGACGTCCTATTAACGACCATCAATAAGCATTTCGGTCTCTCGTGCCGCTTGAAGTTTTTTCCGTTCCAGATGTCTAGGAGTAATTTATGTCCGCAGTTTCCGAAGTGATCCTCGTTGGTATCGACTGGGCCGATAAGGTCCACGCCTTTGAAGCGGTCGATCCAAATGGTAAACGTCAGTCTGGCACATTCAATCAGTCGCAAGCTGACATCGCTCAATGGATTGATTCTTGGC
>JANMNR010000232.1:0-14555 GCA_031368325.1 Pirellula sp. | reverse complement strand
AACAGGACGATCGAGACGCTGTGGTCGTCGCTGGGAAAAATCATGAACAAAATCGCTCCCACCGAATGCATCAATTTCATAAAGCACTGTGGTTACAAAATTTTCAAATTAGCCGCTATAGCTAAATAAGCATTGCTCTAGAAGGACTTGTGCAAGCCAAATCAAAGCGAGCAAACCGCCAGCGTGCGATGACAATTTACGCGAGCATGATCGGTGCGATTATTCTCTCACGCGCAGTCGAAGACCCCGAGCTGTCCGAGGAGGTTTTGCAGTCAGTCTTGACATCAATCGGTCAAGCCAATGCGGCCTTATCTAGGTGATATTGGTAGTAAGCAACAGACTTACGGAACTTGCGTCGATGGCCAAACATATTTCAATGCATGAATCTGGAAAGACACGACACGACAGGTACCACCTTCGGCATAGAGTTCGACTTTGTTACTGTTGGAGTCCGGAAACACAAGGTCGGTAATCACCGTCTCGCCGCTATTTCCGAACACTTCGACGGAACAGGCATCGACCAAGATCCTCAGTCGGATGTTCCCTTCGCTGTTCAGATCGAGCGGCCCTGAATGGCGACCGGCAAACGCAGGGTGAAAGGTGACATTTCCCGACTTGGTACGATCGACAAACATCGTCCGAGATGCTGGAGTGTACCCAACCACTGTCTGTTCCTCTTTACCCTTGAGCACGCGTACGCCGAACTCCACAGCCGAACCCGGCTGGACCTCCATGATGATCTCAAGTTGTAGTCCATGCGATTCCATCGTCAACGATTCATTGCAAAGCGACCGGTCTTTGAGCTCGAACGACTTTTCTCGCAACTGTAGCAATTCACGTACGGGCTGTTGGCATAGCCTCAAGCTGCCGTTGATTCTTCGCAATGTTAGTTCGCGAGGAATCGACATAGCGCTACGCCAGGGATAAGTAGGGTTCAGGCAAGTTTCCCAATTGTTCATCCAGCCGATCCAAATTCGACGTCCGTCGCTGGCTGGAATGTCGGACCACGAAATCGGCGCGTAGAAGTCTCGACCGTAATCGACCCATTGTGAACTCGACGAATCAGCGACGAACTTATTGCCATCAAAAACGCCCGTGAAGTACTCGCCCCCCGAACCACCGGCAATGGCTCCGCTGCCCATGTCGGCTTCCAGTACCCACCGAGTCTTACCCGGTTCTCCTTCAATAGGTAATTCAAACAAGTCGGGGCATTCCCAATTCAACTTCTTCGGTGTGCCTGCGGGTCCAAACTCGCTGAGCAGCGTCCATTTTTTAAGATCCGTCGAGCCGAAGAACTGAAGCTTCTTTTGCTCTGCAAGTGAAACTACCATCATCCAACGTTTTGTCGATTCACTCCAGAACACCTTCGGATCGCGAAAGTCTTTCTGGCCGAAGTCTAGTACGGGGTTGCCTTCGTACTTTGTCCAGGTACGTCCACGATCATTGCTGTAGGCGAGGTCTTGCGTCTGACGGTCTTGGCTATTGCCCGTAAAAATCGCGACTAACGGCGACTTATCCGCAATGCCGAATCCACTCGAATTGCTGTTGTCAACAACGGCGCTCCCCGAGAAGTTCATGACGCCATACTCTTCCCACAATGCAATTGGCAAGTGTTTCCAATGCAGTAGATCCTTACTGACAGCGTGCCCCCAACTCATATGTCCCCACTCATTCCCCAGTGGATTGTGTTGATAGAACAGATGATATTCCCCTTCAAAGTAAACTAGCCCATTGGGATCGTTCATCCAATTGAGTTCGGGCGTGAAATGGTATGCGGGCCTAAGGGGCTCATGGTAATACTCTTTTGAGCGTCGATATTCATCAAGCCGCCACAAACCAGTTCCGGCGCGCCGTTGATCGGTCAGCAGAATCTGGTCGATATTGATATGCCCCCAGTCTCCCTTTGCTCGATCGAAGATCTTGATCGTAGCCAGCTTTCCTCGTAGCTCGCTAACGTCCCAAGACTCCCAGCGAAGTAATCCGGAATCCGCACCGGTGGCAGATCGAACGGATTTGCCGTCGACTAACAACTCCAAGCCGGTCTCACCTTCATGCCGACCTCCGCCAATCAAGAATGCCAAAAACCCTCGGTTGATTTCGAACGGAGGCGAGGTGACTGCTCCAGTGGCTGAATCTCCAGACCCGTAGGAATTGACGAGCCTAGCTCCCCGAAAACCAGTCACCTGCAGCTTGTGACCATTGACCGGCCCGCTGCCGAAGGCTTCCCCCTCGGCTTTCCACTCGCCGAAATTAGCGGACTCAAAATCAGCAACGACAATGTCCTGCGCGCTAGAACGGGAGCCAGCAACCATGAGGGCCAAAATACAAAACCCGATTCGCATCATCATGATAAATGTCCTTAGGTGTTTGCTGATGAATTAGATTCGTCAGGCAGACAGAGGTTTGAAGGCAGGCGTGGCTTTTCACCTGCTTTCTTACGAGAGAGTACCTGTTAATACAACATCGACCGAGACTAGAACCTGCCACTCCCAGAGATCGCCTTTGACATCGTACAGCCGTCGGCCGCGATCCCGGTCGTGAGCGCAGCAATGGTGACCCCGTAATGGTCGTCAATCTCCATCGGCCCATAATCGCAATGAGGCCAATTCCATGCACCATCCTCTCGCTGTACCGTCCACATGATGTCCAGAACTTCGCGAGCGACGTTGCTGAGCTTGCCTGTGGTCTGCAAGTCATTCATCGTTAATCCCGTGCCGACAACAATTGGCCAAAAGCCATCAGCTTCGGTCGGCAAGTTCTTCTGCCAACGCACTTTGCGGTAGTCTTCGTAGAACCTTCGCACTTCACCTGATTCGGCGAGATTTTTACTAAGTGCTGGTCTCGCAATCATGTAAAAGAGGTTAGTGTGACAGGTTGCACAATTCTTGGTCTTCTGCCAATTAAGAGCCGAACGATCCAGGTACTGAGCCGCCTTTTCGGCCGAAAACCCGTCGGCCATCGGCTCACTTTCAGAGATATCGGGCAAGCCATCGGGAACATCCTTCAGAAAAATGGTCGGGGCTTGTGCGCCAACAAATCCAGGCAGGGAAAAAACTAAAACAAAGAATGCACAGAAAAAAATTGCCATTTACGGCCTCTCAGAACGAATAGTCTTGATAGCGAGAGAAACGGGACCAAAGTACCCGAATCAGAACTGCCCTGCATCAGTTGACGAGTTTTCGATTAAAAAAGTCGAATACAAATGAGGCTAGGCAAGCGGCAGGTACAAAATTACCTGCCATCGAGGGTTTGCGGAGTGATAAAATATGTCAATCGGATAGCTTTGAGCGTGGAAGACGCTTGTTGCCTCTGTCTTTCATCGGTTTCTCGTCTGAATGAGGTTTTATCGGAGGGGTTGGCTTTGTAGATGGAAGGATCGCGATCGCCCGATCGCCTACTTCAACTAGGATGGCTTTCTTAATAAGCGTTCCATCTGGGCGTTGCTTTTTCACGGAGCCAAGTTCTTGGTTTCAACAGTCCATTTTTCGTTCCGTAAAGGACTGCCTTCCTTGCCAAAAAATATGTTGGCTGCATCTTGTTTGCCCTTAAGGTGCCAGTCGAGCCAAGCGATCGCAACGGGTGAGTACTCGCCGCCATGTGGCTTTCGGTAGGTTCCACCATGCCCAACATCCAAGTTCGCCATGACAATGGGTACATGGTCGACTCGCGTATAGTCATCCATCGCGTTCTTGTAGGCGATATCCGATGGCCCACCCATGAGATACAGCACCGGACCGTGCAGTTTTTTGAGATCTTCCTTCTTTAAGGCTGGCATCATTGGCATCGGCGAAGGACTCGGCAGCACTCCGCTATTGCATACGACCGTAGTGGTAATTCTGGGATCGCTGGAGACCTCAATCGCCTGCAATCCGCCACAGGACATACCCATAGCAGCGATCTTGGACGTATCAACCTTGCCAAAAAAGTTGCTGGAGGAATTCTTGTTTTCGGCGATGACCCAATCGAGTGCCTCGAGAAGCTGGCTCGAACGAGTCCTTTGACGTGAAGCTTCTCCTCGAGTTTCGAGTTCATCGAGCAATCCGATGCCGAGAATAATGTAGCCGTGCGAAGCAATCTCGCTAAGAAAGTTCTTGTGCTCTTCGGTAGTGTTTGCGCACGCCCCATTGCCCCACAGCAGCACAGGCAGCTTTTTCTCCTTTCCAAAAACCGACAAGTCGGCTGGGCGATAGATTGTCATGCCGGATAGCGTTGAAGATTCGGTTGCGATTGCCGAATGTGGACCCTGGCCACCGTCTTCTACTTTGAGCTGTATTGGCGTGTTTGCGTTATCGTACGAAGGACTGCCTTCTGCTCGATCGATATTGACAATGGCGGCATAAGCAAGTTTGGGCTTGTTGTTCGAGTTTAACAACAGCGGGTGTTGTCCCCATCGCCAAGTGCGACGATCACTGAGGCCCCAGAAAGTCACGCGTTCGATGATTTGCCTGTGCTTTTCGAAGATTGAAAACAGCTTGGCGTAATCATCGGCTTGCACTTGCAGATCTTCGATCGACGGTGGCTTAATGTTCCCCGATCGTCGACCGAATCCTCCACCAAGCTGCCCGCCCGACTCGCCGCGAATCGTTACATCCAACTCGGTGATGCTGACCTTCAAGCCCAGCGAAGCATAGTCGGAGATAGCCTTGTCGATATCTTCAAAAGGAACTCGACCGCTCCGCCAATGACCTTGGATTCCCACCGCGTGAACAGGCGCACCTTCGGCAAGCAACCGCTTGAGCAGCAGCATCGAGCTTTCATGTTTTGGCCCCGACTCGATATTGTAATCGTTGTAATAAAGGACGGCTTGGGGATCTGCCTCGTGCGCGTACTTGAAAGCCAGAGTCAAGAATTCTGGACCGATCGACTGTAGCCATTTGGAGTTGCGCAAATGCTCAGTCTGTGACGTCTCGGCATTGCCGTTGTCGTTGATGGCTTCGTTGACAACATCCCAACTCTGTAACTGACCTTTGTACCGTGAGACCAATGTATGAATGTGTTCTTTCATTCGCTGATGGATCACATCTTTGTCGCCGTCTGCAAAAAACCAATTGGGAGCTTGTGCATGCCAGACCAAGGTATGGCCATGAATGGTCATGTTGTTGGACTGTGCCCACTGGACGATTGCGTCTGCTTGCTCAAAGGTCCACTGCTGCGCACTGGGGTGAATGCGTTCGGGCTTCATGCAGTTTTCAGGAGTGATGGCGCTAAAATGCCCGGCCGCGAGATCTAACTCCTCGTCGGAGTAACGCGTTGGTAGATCGCCGGCCATGCCAATCAAGTACAAATCCTTGAAGGCCTCCTTTAGCACGCGATCGATTTTGACTTCGACCGCTGGTTGTACAGGTTCAGATGTAGTTGGTTGTTGTGCGACGAGGTTCAAGAGCGGCAACATCTTCGCGGCGTAACGACCGCCTAACTCGCGAGAACCGTCGGCGTTGAAGTGAAGTTTGTCATCCGTGGCGCAACCTTGCGAGGAAACAACGTGAGAATTTGGTATTGCTTGAGGCAAGAGCGCCAAGATTTCGTTATGACTTGCACAGCGGCCTTGCTGTTCAGCATGAACCATTTCGCCAGCTAGTAAAGGCACGCTGTTCGGGGCCAGCCCTAGATCTTGTAACAAATTGTCGTAGACCGATTTAACCTTACTTGGCCAAAGCTTGTCGCCAGTATTGGATTCGCCTTGATGTAGCAGTATTCCTTTAATGACGCCCTGTTTTTGAGCCTCTTTAGCCATATCGACCAGATACTGATACGGATTGCCGGCATATCCTCGTACCAAGTTTTTCATCCAATCCTGCTCGCCAGCAATGTAGTCTTGGAACGCGTCCTTTTGGAAAAGTTCGATCTTGCATCCTGGTACCGCAACCTTGATGATTCCTATGCGAACGTCGGCGGGCATGGACTGCGCGAGCTGCTTACCAAAAGAATCTACCATACAGATGCCGCGACCACGGGCTGCCAGGGGTGGAATTGCTTGATACCATTTCCCTTTCTCCCAGCCACGATCGAGGTGATCAAAATCAGCCATCACTAACATGCGGTTGGAAACTTGGCGATCGTCCTCGTTCATTCGTCCGCCGCTTTCCATGTTCGACTGACCGAAACAGAGGTAGATATGGAAGTTAGGATCGAACGAGCTACCCATGGCAACCGCTTGTTGACGAAGCGGAGTCGATGAGCTGGCAGTAGACGCAGGATCGGCAGGCATCGCCTTGTTTGCAGAAACATCTTCTTTCGCTGGAATCGAACGAGTTGCTGTCGCTTTCTCCTCGGCAAAGTCGCCGACTTTGCGAGAGAACTCGATCGAGTCACCAGCAACTTTGCCTTTGTAGACGATGCGGATTTCATTGTCAGCGAATTTCAAGTTTTCGACAAACGATATGCTGTTGCCGTCCCATTTGACATCTTGAAATACCACATCTCGGGAACGATCACCCAAATTTGCTTTGGCCGTCGCTAGTAGCTGGCCAGCCTTCTCTACAAAGGTCATGACATAACTCTGCAGACCAATCTGAGTGTCGAAATCAACTCTCCAAACGCCAGAGAGTGTGGGCTTGGGCTGGAACAGCATGGTGGCGAATTCTCTAAAACTGCGACGCCAAGTCTGCCACTCGTGGGCAGTTTCGGGCGATAGATAGTAGTGAGCATTGATACCAAGCTCTTTCAACTGCTGGACAGACGCCGCTGGATCATCACCGCGGCCGGTTCGTCCGCCGCCGACCTCTTTACTACCGTAGCTGACGAAGACGAGTTTGACTTTGTCTGCAAAGCCTTCTGTCTTCTCGACATCTTCTTTGATAATGGTGGCTCCACTAAAAAGGCCTATGTGTGAAAATTTGTCGAGATTGCGAAGCGTAATGGACTTGGTCTCCATGCTCCCCATCGACAGTCCGGCCATAGCGCGATTGGGTTGGTCGGTCAACGTGCGAAAGTGTGAATCGACATGCGGCACCAACTCGCTGACCAGAACCGTTTCAAAATCTTTGATATCGAAATTCCGCATTCCTCCCATACGGACATCGTTGGTCATGCCGTAAGTCATCACGATGATGAACGGCTTGACCTTGCCTTCAGCCAGCAGGTTATCCATGATGAAACCGGCATGGCCTTGAACGCTCCAGCCGTATTCGTTCTCGCCCCATCCGTGTTGCAAATAAAGAACGGGGTAGCGTTTTTCTTGGTCCTGATCGTAGCCCGGCGGTGTGTAAACGAAAGCTCGGCGCTCGGACCTGGTGCTCTCGGAATGAAAGAAGATCTCGCGAACCTGACCATGTGGCACGGCTTTTAAAGCGTAGAACTCGCGGTCATGAGCCGGTATTTCGATACCACTTCCCCATCGCATGGCACCGAAGTAATACGTGCTGTTGGGGTCAGGGACATTTGCGCCATCGATGATCAGTTCGTAGTAATGGAAACCTTCATCCAAAGGACGGGAATAGCCGATCCAGGTTCCATCTTCGCCTTTGACGAACTGGGTGCTCTCGCGAAACGTTGTGGCGACATTCTTGGCGTCCGGTGCAAGGACACGAAACTTAATGCGACCTTGCGAGTTGACTTGCGGATACTCTTTTCCTGATTGATTCGTCGGAGCGGGCTTGAAATCATCCGTGATGCCCTCGGGAGTTGCGCCGGCTTCTGCCTTTTTATCGGCTGCTGGTGAAACCTGTGTCGTTGGCTCCGTCGCTTGGGGTACTTCTCCCGCTGATTTCGGAATATCTTTGAAAAGCAATTGAGCGAAGTGGTACAAGTTATTGCGCCAGTGAGTCGCATCATGTCCATGAGAGTCGACATTCCAAATGTGGGGAACTTCCTTCTCCGTCAAGTAACGCTGAAGTCTTTGGCTGACGCGAATCAGGCCATCTTTGTTGCCACACGACAGCCACAACAGTTTCAGTTGCTCTTTGGCCAGTTTGGGATCTGGCAGGAGCTCTTCGGGAGCTTTGGTATTGGGGGCAGAGGAGAACCCACCGACCCAAGCAAAGGTATTCAAGTGGGTCAGACCAAAATTCAGAGACTGGCCTCCGCCCATCGATAATCCGGCGAGTGCTCGCTTCTGGCGATGGGCCTGAACCGAATAACGCGATTCGATGGTTGGGATGACATCATCCAGCAGATCTTTCTCGAAGGCGGCAAACGCTGGGGCGCTGGCCATCACGTTCCCTTCCGCGCGGTCGTTCTTTTGGGCTCGACCATTGGGCATCACCACGATCATTGGCACCGCCCTGCCATCGGCGATGAGATTATCGAACAACATGTCGGGCGTTGCAAAGCGCTGCCACTCGGTTTCATCGCCACCGATGCCGTGAAGCAGATACAGCACCGGATACTTCTTATCGTCAGAGTATCCCGGCGGAGTGTAAACGTTCAGCTTGCGAGTCGTGCCAACTGTTTTCGAATCGTAGTCGATCATCTCCAGTTTGCCATGCGGTATATCTTCGCGCTTGGCTACGATGCTGTTATCTGGATCAGCATGCGTTTGTTTGTCGTTGGGTCCAAGTTCGATCGGGCCTCCGAATCCGCCACGTGGCCTATCGCTTTGTTCTGGATTTGGGTTGGGGGTTGCATCCTGCGCAACAACACTGGCCAGTTGGAACAAGCTGAAAATCAGGAGCGTCAAGAATTTTTTCATTTTTTGAATTTGCCTACTCGAAAAGAAGAGATTGAACGTCAGTACTAAGCGGTAATTGCCGGCAGTTTGCAATTTGTCGCAGCGTCGCTTCACGCAGGCACAGCAAATTGTAACATAACATTGTATTCGATAGGATAACGCAGGAAGCCGTTGGTTGGAGTCCAGGATTCGGAGCAGAGTGAGGGTTTGACTTCGAAATGTCGGATGCGAACCACGAGCGATGAGAGTCAACTCGAGGGGGATTCGGCAGCCTCAATAGGTCGCTTCACAACCAGTTCTAGTTGCCCCATTGAGCTTCTCGTCCAAGACTAAATCGAATTGCAGCGGCGCATGGCTCTGCACTGAGCCCCATAGCCGCGAGTAGATCTGGTCGAACCTTATCGGTAGGACACCGTGCGTGGCTTCGCCTTCGCAGACTTGGTTGGCTTCGAAGCCTTCAATGCTGCAGTCTTCGCCCTGTCAACAACGTAGCACTAAAAGCAAGTCGCCCACTAACTTTGGCTTGGCCAGATAATTGCAGCGGGTCTGACCATCCTGAGCGAAGTCGACAAGGTCCCAGCAAATCCAATCAATCGTGGCATTTTTGACTTCGCTCACAGGTGAAGTCCCAGCCAACGACTCAAGCCCAAAGCCAGAGTAACGGCAATGTCACAGGTCTCGCCGGAACCACCTCCAAGTATCAATTCGCTTCGCCGCGAGGTAGGTATCTTTGGTGCGCCGATGATGGCGTTGGGAGCAAGTGGATTGAGTCAGATCCCGTAACAGATGGCCGCCTCCGATCTATCAAACATGAATTTTTATATCGGCACTGATTGCGTCATGGCTCCGACCTCGCGCAACAAAGCGGAAGACGACGAACAGACGGAGATCGGTCCGAAGAGCACCGTGAGTAGCGCTCAACTCGACAACTCTTAGCCGAAACTTGGACTGAGTAGCGAGGCTGCCACGCTACTTCTTACTCTCTGCTTTTTTGGGTTCGAACTCTTCACCACAGCACGCACATCGATAGTGCACTGTACAAGTGGCAGAAGGGTTTTCGGCGTTGTTGCTCGTCCGTTGCAATGTACGCTTCTGCCTCACCACCCCGCCCGTGAAATCGCTCCACCAATACCAAACTGTGGGGTGTTTGCATTTAATGTGAGCAGATACGCAGTTATCGCCACTTGGCGGTAATGCACAAACATCTTCGTAGTCGACTGAATAGCAGTTGATCGAAGACTTTTTGGTAGTGGCTTTACAAGCAGCGATCTTATCGGGTAATTCACACGATTGACACTTCGGGCATTTCCAAACTTGTCGGTTACCAATCCAAGTTGATTTGCAGCCCGCCAGTACGCCAACCAGGCAAATCATTACTGCCAGCGTAAAATGCGTTCTTGGTTTTTCCATGGTTTGCTCTCCCGTCTCGGTATTAGATATCGAACGACATTCTCATTACAAACGCGTCGACGTCACCCGAGATAGATGCAGGGTTGCTTGCGTTGCGATTCGTGTGGATGTAATTCCATTGCATTCGAAAGTTGTAATTCCAGTACCAATTGACCCCAATGGTCATCGCTTCCTCCACTCCTCCTAAAACGTTTGACGAAGTGAGGTCTGTCCAAGAGTAGCGTGCCGCTAGTTCCCAAGCACCGCGTCCAAAAGCGCCGACACTGCAAGGGTTGTTTGCACCTCGCCTTGTGAGGAAGAAACTCTCCGTTGGCTTTAGGCGAGCAAATCTGCCAAGCCTTTTGTCATATGGGCGTGATTCACCAGTCAGGAAGTAGCTGACCATGGCATAGCCGCCATTGAAAGTCTCGGCGTTTCCATTGGTTGAATTTACGGATGCATACAGGCTCTCCGTCTGGAAACTAAATGCACCGGCAACCCAAGCCATCTCAGCTTGGTAGAGGTTGTAGTCGGAGGCGAGCATGTCACCAGTATCGACAAACCGCGAATTGAGAGATGCATTCGTTGTGGTATCACGCCATTCAGGTCGACCACGAAAACGGACTGTGCCGCCCCGGTCGTCGCGAATGCTGTAGGCGGAACCAACATGGAGGTAGTGTCGGTCGTCGAGTGAATTGTATAGAAGCGATGTCAATCGAACGGTTCCATTCCATTGGCCATCACCACTGTCAGTTCCGTTCCCAGTAGGATCCAGGCGATGTGCGCATGCCGCCCATGTAAGCTTTGCATCTCTATAAGAATCGAAAGCCAGGATGCCTGGACCGTATTCGGGCAAGAATGCATCAAACATTGAGGCTCGCTCGACAAACGTGAAGACGCGGTTACTAGTAATCGACTCGATCCCCATAGGGATCTTCACATGGCCAGCGCGAACTTTGCCGAAAACTGGAAGATTGGTCATACCGACCCACAGGTCATCGAACGCGATTGAATTGTTCGCCAGAAGTTCGCAATCGAAGTCCCATTCAATCACATCATGGGCAACCCCATCAAATCGAATGCGTCCACGTCGGAAGAACACAGAGTCTTGTAAATCGCCAACTCCACCTGCTGGCCCTTGCCCAGAACCCGGGAGTGCTTTAAGGGCCTGATCCTGGCTAAAAAAAGCGTAGTCTTGTTGAATTAGAGTTCCAACATGGTAGCGGTAGTCTTTGTCTGCGGTCTCGAATTGAAGTCCGCCGTTATTTACTTTTCCCGAAAGTTCAATTGACGATCCGATCACGTACGGTTTCTTTTCCTCTTTGCTTTTTTCGGACGAAGCAGAAGAAGCAGTTTTCCCAGCGATTCCAGTCGTCGAGTCAGAGGTTGCCTTATCCGTCGAAATGAGCGTGGGATCGGCTTGCCCCTCGAGTGGGAATGAAACAGAGGATGCTTCGATTGCCGGCGGAAAAGACTCAAAACTTCTGTCCATAACCTGACCCAAGAGTAGGCCCGGCGTAGACGTTACCAAAAAGAGAACCGCGATTTGCTTCCAAGTTGTCTTGTCGATACGCCACATTTGCTAGCATCCTTGCCGGCTTTGACTCCCAGAACTTTCCCTGTTGTTGTCGTTTCGACAGTACTGGTTTGTTCGATCATTCCAAATGCAACGGCGTAACAAAGGATGCCTGGGAAAGGCGGCACATCCGGCACAGTCGCTACCAAAGTCCAAATCAAGATCGCGGCAGCGGTCGTAACTTTGCACGACAGAACGCGGCGGTGTAGAATCCGTGTCTGGGTCTTCATTGATAGATGTAATTATTTGGATGGTCAGATGCGAACTTTACTACTCTTGTTAATGGTTTTGATGCTGCTTGGTTTGGCGGCTTCTGCGAATGCTCAATCGACGCCTTCAAAATCGACGATTTCAAAATCAGTGGACTCCCGATTTAATCAACTGCTACTGCGATTTCCTGACTCGCAGGAGTCGGCCGAACGCTCGAATCGCTACAAAGTTCAACAGGTTGTTCAACTCAATCAAATCCCGCCGAATTCCAAAGAGATCCAGTTGTGGGTCTCGATTCCTCGCGATGAGCAGAATCAACGCTTGCTTAGTTTTGAAGTCGCCGACTGTCCGAGCGAATGGGAATTAGTTGAGGATCTCGATCGTCGTGGCACTTTCTTGCATACGCGAATCGTTAGGCCAGAAAGAGATTCGTTTGAAGTTGCAGTGAGCTTTGAACTGGTGCGAGCTCCAGTCCATATCGCGATTGACACAACAAAAGTAGGCGAGATGACCCCTTCACTGCGAGCGTTGCTGGCGGAACATCTAAAACTCGACTCACCCAACATGGAAGTGACCGAAGAGTTTGTCAATCTCGCGAAGGAGATCTGCGGCGACGAAACCAATATTGCAGTCCAATCAAGAAAGATTCTTGAGCATGTCGCAGCGACGGTTGATCACTATTCTTACAGCGAAGACCCAAACATGCCGCATTGTGGGATTGGAAACTCAAAGATATGCAAGAAGCAAGGTGGTGGCTGTTGTACGGATTTAAATTCGTACTTTATCTCACTGGCCCGTGCGCGCGGAATCGCTTCTCGATTGAAGATGGGATACCGCCTTCAGGACAAGAATCGAGGCAAGCAGGTCGATCCGGGGTATCGCTGCTGGATAGAATACTTCGTTCCGGGTAATGGCTGGATAGCTGCAGATGTTGTCGAAGCCGACACTCCGGGCGGAGCTGGCCACGAGCGTTGGATGTCGGGGCTCACCTCACGCCGGCTATTTCTCAATGAGGGACGAGAATTTCGGTTTGGTGTTGATGCGAAAGCCAAAACAGTTAACCACATGAGTATTGCGTATGCCGAAATCGATGGCGAACCCGCGCGGTTGTTTCCCGAAGGTGACCTAAAACCACAGATCACCCGAACCGTGTTCTATACCGAAGAACCAGCAACTGACCAATAGGCGTTCTATTTTGCCGCGATCGATATCGCGCCAGGCAGAACGCGCGACCAGAGGGTCCGCAGCGTTGCCGAGATGACCTTCCTCGACGAGGAGGGGAACCAATATCGATTTACTTGGCGAACCATTCAAACTTGGTATTACCGTTACAAAAATTACGGCATTACTGGAATGGACGCTTCGCCTCGGGCTGACAAAGGAAAACCTCGCAAAACAACTCCCGAGGAAGTCCTCGAAGCCATCAACCAAGCGTTGCCTCACTTTCGCCAAAAAGAGCCAGATAAAAACAAAAAGCACACTTGGCCTCCCAACAAGACCGCTATCTACCGATTCTGCATCGAAAAAGGCTTATTGCAAGCAAATCAGATCGCACGCAACACGTTCAGCCGAATGGTCGAGAAGTACGAGTTGCTCAAACCTGATCCTAGCCGCTCCTTCGGGCGCTGCACTGAGATCACTGGAGCCGAATCTAGATTGTCGAGACATGGGGCAAGTGCCTAAGGGGTAAGATTCTGATCGACCGCAACTTGATAGCGAGAGACTAAGTTTTCCACATGTTCTTGCAGCTAGGGAATTCTCTTCCATTCGCTCCAGAGCTGCGAGTAGGTCATCGAATTAAACCGGACTTTTGATTCCGAAACGGCATTTGCTAGGTTAGCCACCTCCTTTTGATGCTCACGGCAAACTGCAATTTCCTCGGCATTCGTTGGCTCACAATACAAATACATAAGTACGATCTCTTTGTCTCCGTTCTGCTGTAATTGGTACCTACGCAAACCAAAATAGTGCTTTAGTAACTGTGCGAGATCCAGATAGGTTATTTCGAACTCGCTGAACGCTCTCACGTTTTTGCGTCGGGCTTGGCCGTTTCCCCGAAGCGCCTCTTTCAGCATCGCCTTATCGAGCTCAGCATCGGCCAACAATCGCTTCAGCCGAGAATTCTCGATCTCAAGCTCTTTGAGCCGTTTAGCTTCATCGCTTTTCATTCCTCCGTATTGTGTACGCCAACGTTGATAAGTTGCTTCGCATACAGCAGCTTCAAGTAGCACTTGATGCCAGAGTGTTCGCCATGCTGAGCAACCGCTGCATCGAAAGCTTTGCGAAACCATATCGTCGGGTACATGTGTTCACGGTAGCGATAATTGATGAAGCCGCCCGGTTTGCGAACGAGGCTATCGATAACATGTCGAAAATCGAACCAAACCTGGTCTTTTTCAATCAATCGTGGCATCTCGAAAAGCTTGCGTCCTTGCTGCCAGATCTCGATATGATCGGCATGAACACGAGACTGTAGACTAAGGCCGATCAAATCGGCTTGGGACCGAATACGAGTTCTGCTTGAGACGTACGATGCTCGTGGTTGGAATGCTAAGATTGACTTGTGTGTAGGTTGGGAACATGGTCATCAGTTCAAGTTCTCACAATGACTGCACGGTTCGGGGCTCCCGGTTAGGCGAGCGGCAGTCTTAAATCTACCTGAAACTGGTCTTGGAGATAATCGGAGAATGTGCCAAGTTGCTGAGATTCCGGTGTTCAATACAAGGAGCTCAGTTCATGGATGGAACGATAGACGGCGTGATTCGCTTTTCC
>JANMNR010000231.1:0-3042 GCA_031368325.1 Pirellula sp. | reverse complement strand
TGTTCAAAGTGTGGCCATGACCAATTCCGCGTTACGGTGCAATTCGATTACTGGGACGCATGTGATGATTTGCTGGAAGACGAGCCCGAATTGCCCGTGCAGGACTATTTTTGTAACGTGATCTTTGCGGGTGCTTGCGCGAAGTGCGGTAACGTCAATCGCATTTTGGACATGGACCTGTAAACGCCAACTAACAACACAATGCACCCGAGCGGGCGAATTGGGCGTTTTCACAATGGACAGTCACTCGCGCCCGCCGGGTGATTGTGAGCGTTCGGCACGGAACGCGTGGCACACAACTTTTACGGGGATCTTGATCACTTGAAAGCCATCACTTTGAGGACATTAGTGCTGTTGCTTATGGGAACATGGACAGCCATGGCTTCCGCGATGGACTTCATCCACCCGGGCGGAATCAATTCAGCCCCGGAACTTGACTTCGTAAAGGGTCGGATCAATGCAGGAGCCCAACCGTGGAAGGGCGAGTTCGAACAGCTCCGGGACTCGGGTTATTCAACCCGCGGTGCACATGGCCTGCGAACCATCGACTCCAATAGCAAGGACGCCGAACTCTCGCGAGACGACGCGATTGCGGCCTACGCTCAGTCGCTCCTGTGGTACTTCACTGATGAGGTCGTATACGCACGCCGCTCCATCGCAATCCTCAACTCCTGGTCATCACTTCAAGGATTTACAGCGGGAGCCGATCAGGATCGATTGCAAGCCGGTTGGATCGGATCGGTCTTTGCATCTGCGGCAGAGATTATGCGGGGACATCCTGATTGGGCAGCGCGCGACGTCGAGAAATTCCAAGGCATGTTCAGGAGGGCTTTCTATCCACAGTTAACGATCGCAAGTAACTGGAATGGGAATGTTGACTTGACACAAATCAATGCATTGATGGCGATCGCAGTCTTTAATGAGGATCAGCACGAGTTCTCGACGGCGCTCGATCGGTTGCAGATCCGTAGCCGCGCATACTTTTTCTTGAAATCTGACGGTCCAAAGCTATCAACGATTGCGGGCGACGGAGGCGATCCACAGGCATTTTGGTCGAATCCCAAACGGTTGATTGACGGGCTTACTCAAGAGACCTGCCGCGACAACGGGCACCATTCCCAGTTTGGCCTTGGTTCGGCGCTCCATGGCGCCGAGATCGCTTGGCATCAGGGCGTCGACGTGTACGCCGAGAATCAGGAGCGATACGTAGCAGCAATGGAGTTGCTGGCGACCCAGTTCCTTTCGGGTTCAATGCAAGGTGTCTGTGAGAATGGCACGCCGACGGCAAACCGCTTTGACGCTTGGGAGGTTGGATACAATCATTATCATCACCGCAAGGGACTGTTGCTTCCGAACACCGAGAAGTTGATTGAGGAGCAGATTCGGACGAAGGCTCCGAGGGCCGTTTGCAACTTGGTCTTCGACATGTTGACGCATAGTGGGCTTCCAAAAGTGCCGAACAAGGCGGTGAACCCGAGCGGCGGATCGGGCGGGTTCTGAAATCAAAGGTTCTTGGCCGCTGCCGGGTTACCTTGGTCGTTCGTGACTCAAGATCATGGCGACGGCGGGAATGGTTGCTGGGCGACGCATGAGGAACAGCAGATCTGAATTGGTTCGAGCTAATCGTTAGTGGCGGCGCTGGAATGTAATTCAACAGACAAAAGCTAAGCTCGCTGCGAGCTTTACTCCGGGTGCCTTGATTGGTTCCATACCATTGCGACCACTCGCAGCGAAAACAACCAGCTTAAATCGCCAGGGCTCGATCAGGGCCGACAAAAAGATTGCAGGGGCAGGCAGGAATCGGTTACACTCCCAGCATCAGCGGCGGGTTCGGCAGGACTGACAAAGAGCCACGAACAAAGGCATGCACCGAAGTCCTCGATGCCGCTGGTTTTTACATCCAACATCACCTACTCGGACTGCGGTGATGCCAAACGTTATCTGGGAAATGAAAACCAATCATGGACAGCGCTCAGATTGATGAGATCGCACGCGGACCCAAGCTGACACTGGAACAGCTTGACACCCGGATGCAAGAACTCAGAGCAGATGGCGTAAGCATTCTGCAATGCATTAAGCTTGCAATGACGAATCAGGAATGTTCACTTGGTGAAGCTAAGAGAATTGTTGTCAATTCCGATGTGTGGCACGATCGAAGGGAAGCATTCCTCCAAGAGCAAGAGGATGCACTCCAAGTATTTATAGATCAAAATCTTGATCGGATCGAAAGCATTGAACAAACTTTCACAAAGGACGAAACCCAGACCACAGTACATCTGATGCCTCGCAATTAGGCGATCAACCAGATAACAATCCGATGGACACCAAGCGGCGGATCGACCGCACGCACTTTTAGAACCATTACTTGCCGCCGCTGGGTCATCGGTGGCGTTATCCGCAGCGAGATCATTGATGCTCTTCAGTGCTGGATTTACCGATTACAAATGCACTGCATGTGAAGCTCAGTACTCCAATATTTCGCCAACGTCGATACTTCCAATCGGCTTTACTTGTGTCGTCGCGGGTGGATTTTGGTCTCGCATCATCCGACGGTCAATCGTTGATCACTGGACAATGAATGTGCTCGGCTTCGTGGTGGCGTTTTTGACGCTATGGGGAATCTATATTGTCGTTGACGTATTGACGACCTCGAATCTACGTTCAAAACGCTGTCCCAAATGCAGTGGCGAACTCAAGATCGTTGGTGGCGGATTTTACGACGGAATCACTCCGAACCCATGGGAATTGCTTGTATACTTACTTACAATCGCTGTTGCATACGGAGCAATGGTGGTGCACAAAATGGCGATAGCAAGCGGATAACAATCCATTGCATCGAAGTGGCGGATCGACAGCCTCGACTTTTAGAAACTTTACTTGCCGCCACTCGATGAATGGTGTCGTTCTGGCATGGAGTAACGACATCGTGCTCGTGCTCAGTGAAACGGTGCTCGTGCTCGTAATCGAATCGAGGCAATCATGACGGAACACTTCTTCGACCACGATCGGCTTGACGTCTATCGCCTTTCGATCGAATACGTC
>JANMNR010000226.1:0-4346 GCA_031368325.1 Pirellula sp. | reverse complement strand
GGATTTCAATATCCGAGGCCATCCCGCGGGCCCCGCCCGAAGGCTGGTGAACCATGATCCGCGCATTGGGCAGTGCAATCGCTTTGCAACGTCAAGGACATGCCAACGACCGCGTTTCGCTTTTCGATTTCCGACGTCCATATCGGGGACGAACCGATCCCTTGCAATACCAGATTCTCTCTCAATCGACCGACCATATCCAGGTTAAAGCACGCGGCCATCGTTGGGTAAAGCGTGTCCGGTTTTTCCGGTTTGGGGAGATTGGGATACAGTTCAAAGAAATGATTGACGAAGTAGTCGGACCCAAACAGCCCAAGCTCTTCACCGGACCAAGCGGCAAACAAAACATCGTGTTCCAAGTTTAGCTTGCCTTGGCGTTTTTGTTGTGCCATCGACTGCGCTATCTCAAGCATTGCCGCAACACCGGATGCGTTGTCGTCTGCCCCGCGGTGCATTCCCTGCTTTTCTTCCTCGCGTGCCATGCTCGAACCGCTGCCGCCGGTTCCAAGGTGGTCGATGTGCGCACCAATTATAATAACCGACTTGGCAGGTTTGTCGCCCGCTTGAAGGATGCCAATGGTATTGACCCCTTCTCGAAGGATCTTCCTTACGTCGATTGTCGCGCTCACTTGCACCTCTGGGAGTGCGAACCCCATCATCATGTCGCCGCGATCCAGTTCTTTTTGAAGCTCACCCAGCTTGCTCTCGCTCCTAGCGAACCATGCTTCGGCCACTGCATCGGTGACACTGATGGCCGCGATGCTTGAACCTGAAAGGGCGCCATCCATTTCGAGTGGTACCAATTGCTTTCGCACGTTGCTCGTCGGTCCACTCACTACGATGATTCCCTTGGCACCGCGATCGCGGGCCGTCATTGCTTTGAATCGCAACGAACTGAATCGGGCCAAATGCTGACGGCGTTCTGGGCTGACGTCCAATGGCATTTGCCTGAACATCATGACCCATTTGTTTTCGACATCCAAATGAACGTAGGAATCGTAATCCGGTTGTCCCTGGTCAGCAGGAGCAACGATTCCGTATCCTGCAAAAACCACATCGGTTGCCTCGACCGGTCCGGTGTTCGAAAAAGCGAGCGGGCGCCAGTCGCTGTTGAGTTCCCAAGATCGACTCGAGGAGGTCAAGGCGTTGGTATTCGCCAACTCGACGCCAGCGGTGTACGGGAAGTTGTAAAAAAATTCGCCGTTGCTGCCAGCCGGTTCTAATCCAAGAGATGCCATGTAGCTGGCTACGTACGATGATGCAAGTTTCTCGCCCGCAGTCCCAGTTAACCTGCCACCCAACTCAGGTCGGCAGAGATAATCGACATGTCGACCGATATCGCTGGCTCGGTAATCCGCGTCATTGGCCTTGACCGATGCAACCGCCTCGGACTTGGCGGATTCGATTTGGCTTAGGGATGGCGCCTTGGTTGCACTGCCATCAACGCTTTCCGATGCGTTCAGACCGAGTGCGGCGCGCGCTGCTTTGTCGTTCCACTGGGCAATGAAGATCTGCGATTTCTTGTTTGCAGTTCGGTTCGATGTCCAGGCCAGTTCTTTCCCATCCGGCGTAAAGACAGGCAGACTATCAAAGCCTTCTGTGGTTGTAACTCGGGTAGGCGTTCGGCTCCCTTCGGCGTCAACCATATACAATTCGAAGTTCGCGAAGCCGTTCACGTTCGTGCCGAAGATCAAATAGTCTCCGCTTGGATGATAAAAGGGTGCCCAGCTCATTGCACCGATGGACGTTAAGCGTTTCACATCGCTACCATCGAGATTGGCTGTAAAAATCTCTGCCGTTGCGCCGTTCTCAGCAAATCGTCGCCAGCACAATCGTTTGCCATCCGGTGAAAAGAATGGGCCGCCGTCATAACCAAACATATCGGTGATCTGTTTAACGTCTGTCCCATCACTCTTCATGATGTACAAGTCCAAGGCGGTTGCAGGGTCGATTTCAAAGAGTGCTTTCTCGCGTTCGGTTAGCCCGGCTTGGTAAGCAAGTCGGTTGGAGGAAAACGCAATGTATTTTCCATCTGGTGAATACGAAGCCTCAGCATCGTACCCTTTAACATCAGTCAGTTTCTTGTATTGTCGCGTCTTGCGATTCCATTCGATGAGATCGTATTGATCGTCGTAATCCCAAGCGTACGCTTTTGGCTTTCCTGTTGCACGTTCCTCGAGTTCGGCTTTTTGTTTGTTTGCGGACTCCGGATCAAACTGCGTCGAAGCGAATAGGACTCGGTCCCCATCGGGATGAATCCACGCGCATGTCGTTTTGCCGAATCCCGGTGAGACCCGTTCCACATCCCCAGTTTCTCGATCCATCAAATAGATTTGATAAAACGGATTCGATTTATCCCGCTCACTTTGGAAAACCATCGTCTTCCCGTCGCGGCTAAAGTAGCCCTCTCCGGCTCGAATTCCGTCAAAGGTTAACTGGCGTAAATTGCTTAGAAATTTAGCTTCGGTTTCGGCCACTTCCGCGGCCCCGTCCGATTTCGACGCCGCTTCTTTCGCCACCGCCGACGAGACGACCGTCGATTGACCAGGGCACCCGATCGCAATCGCGCAACAAACGAGATTCAGTCGATGGAAAAACGATCGAATATTCATAGGAGTAGGTTTGTTAATGGACAAATGGCAAAAACGATTCCACCGCTATTCTAGCCGGGATCATTCATTACTCGAAGCGTAACTTTGAAGTTGTGAATACGCCTGAGTGGCTGGCATAACCGATTTCAGGGCTGCTTTGCATAAAACTAGCATTCTCTGATAAGTTGACTTGAAGTTGACTATTTAAATGCGATCGCATTGGTCGCATTTGACATAGCCACGAATGTCGAGGCCGTTAAAATATTGGCCGCTTTGAATTGAAGTTCAATTTGTTGTCCACCCGTTTGGGGTCGGACTCCATGTTTCCATCACCCAAGTATTGTAGGCATTTCATGAGTTTGATCGAAAACATCCGCGGCCGTCAGATTTTTGATTCACGAGGAAATCCCACGGTTGAAGTGGACGTAACACTCGTTGACGGTTCCATGGGCCGCGCGGCCGTCCCAAGCGGAGCTAGCACGGGGGCCCACGAAGCTTGGGAGCTCCGCGATGGTGACAAAACCATGTACATGGGAAAAGGAGTTCTCAACGCGGTCGACAACATTAACTCCAAAATCGCCGACAGCATGATCGGTGCAGATGCTCTCGATCAACGTGGCATCGACCAAATGCTTCGCGACCTCGACGGCACACCAAACAAAAAGAACCTGGGCGCAAACGCCATCTTGGGTATCTCGCTCGCAACCGCCAAAGCGGCAGCGGTTTTCACGAACCAACCACTTTACCGTTACCTCGGTGGTGCGGGCGCTCATTTGCTGCCAGCCCCGATGATGAACATCGTTAACGGTGGCCAACACGCTGACAATTCGGTCGACGTTCAAGAGTTCATGGTCATGCCTCTCGGCTTCGATACATTCACCGATGCCCTGCGAGCTGGTACCGAAATCTTCCATAACCTGAAAAAGGTTTTGAGCGAAAAGGAACTGAACACGGCCGTCGGCGATGAAGGTGGTTTCGCACCCGACCTCGGTAGCAATCGCGAAGCACTTGATTTGATCATGGACGCAATTAAACGGGCTGGCTACGAAGCCGGTAAGCAAATCTTTATCGCTCTCGACGTCGCCGCAACGGAGTTTTACGACAAGAAGACCGAAAAGTACACCATTGATGGCAAGCAACTGTCCGGCGATCAGATGGTCGACTTCTTGGCCGATTGGGTAGACAATTATCCAATCTGCTCGATCGAAGACGGTTGTTCCGAAGACGACTGGGCCAGCTGGAAGAAACTGACCGACAAGGTCGGCGGCAAAGTCCAGCTCGTGGGAGACGATTTGTTCGTAACCAACACAGACCGATTGCAACGTGGCATCGACGAGGGAATTGCGAACAGCATCCTGATCAAAGTCAATCAAATCGGTACGCTCACCGAGACTATCGAAGCGATTCAATTGGCGCACCGAAACGGCTACACCAGCATTTCCAGCCACCGAAGCGGAGAAACCGAAGACTCGACGATCGCAGACTTGGCGGTTGCAATGTCCTGCGGACAAATCAAAACCGGTTCCGCTTCGCGATCCGACCGGATGGCTAAATACAACCAAGTGCTCCGCATCGAAGAAGACCTGGGTGACGGTGCACGCTACGCTGGCCCATTGTTTCGCCGACGCTAGACCAGAGTAAATCGATTGTCCCAATCGTTTCAAAAGCGATTGGGACAATAGGATGTGAAGATTATCAATTCACAATCACAAACTCGTTCAGACTTAGCATCGCTTGACACCAATCGACGAATGC
>JANMNR010000208.1:0-6767 GCA_031368325.1 Pirellula sp. | reverse complement strand
AAGTGGCCAAGCTCGCGCGCGAGCAAAAGCCGAAAATGATTGTGGCGGGCGCGAGTGCTTATCCACGTGAGATTTTTCACGATCGGTTCGCTGAAATTGCTCGCGAGGTCGGAGCAAAGCTTTTGGTGGACATGGCGCATTACGCCGGCTTGGTTGCGGCTGGCGTTCACAACTCACCAGTCCCGTATGCGGATTATGTTACGACGACAACCCACAAAACGTTGCGCGGCCCGCGAAGTGGATTGATTCTGTGCAAGAACGAATATGCCAAGCCGATCAATAGTGCGGTGTTCCCGGGCATTCAGGGTGGGCCATTGATGCATGTCGTCGCAGGCAAAGCGGTATGTTTTGCTGAGGCATTGCTACCAAGTTTCAAAGAGTACGGAAAACAGGTCATTGATAACTCGCGTACTTTAGCCGCCTCTTTGATGTCCCATGGTTTGAGATTGATCAGTGGAGGTACGGACAATCACCTTGTGCTGGTCGACGTGACCAGTTTTGGGATTGGAGGCAAGATTGCCGAGGGAGCGTTGGATCATTGTGGTATCACGGTCAACATGAACATGATTCCCTTTGACACTCGAAAGCCGATGGATCCAAGCGGAATTCGCATTGGATCGCCAGCTTTGACTACTCGTGGAATGGGAACCGATGAATTCAAGGCTATCGGAGGATGGATCGTCAAGGCGCTCAAGTCGCATGACAACGCCGTTGAATTGGAAAGAATACGAGAGGAAGTCAAGCAAATGACCCAAAACTTCCCTGTCCCGGCAGCGGGCTTGGCAATCGCCGTTTGACCCCTTGTCGAGAGCACATCCCATGACGACACCACGCATTCTGATCGCCGATGACAATACTCAAAACCGCGAGTTGCTCGAGGCGCTGCTTGCTAGAATTGATTGCGATACGGAAATGGCCGTTGATGGTCAGGACACATTAAACAAGGTCGAGTCGTTTCGACCAGACCTAATTCTCCTGGACGTTATGATGCCCAAGCTAAACGGGTTTGAGGTATGCCGCAAGCTTAAGGCCGACCCGGTCCATTCGCGCATCATGATCTTGATGGTGACGGCGTTGAGCGAGCTTGGAGACATCGAACGAGCGGTCGCGGCTGGTACGGACGACTTTTTGTCCAAGCCAGTCAACTCTCACGAGCTGCAGAAGCGAGTTTCTAACATGCTGAAGCTCAAGGGCACAGAGGATGAATTAGATCGGCTCCGAGCCTACATTCGAGAAATGGAAGAACCAAGGTAGATTGGTGGCAGACAATTCTCCAATTCGCTTGGCCGAAGAAGCTCGGTTGCTAGCTCGGATACAAAAACAAGTTCCGATTGAGCACACCTCGACAACGATTGCTGGCCAAGAGTATCCCTGGACTCGCGTCGTTGATCCCGACTCGCTACTTTTGAATGCACTTTCAAAGAGCCGCGAAGGGACCGTCGAGCTTGATCCATTTTGGGCAGCAGCTTGGCGAGCCGCGCAAGGGTTAGACAAGTTTCTAGGAACATTGAATGACTTGGGTGGTGTTCGTATTTTGGAGCTCGGCGGTGGAAGCGGACGAGCGGGTATTTCCGCTGGCATCCGCGGTGCTGAGGTTCTCATTACGGATGCGGTCCCTACGGCGTTAATGGTCTGCAGATTCAATGCGAGACAAGTTGCAGATCGCGTTCAAGTTAGGCTATTGGATTGGCGCGATCGGAAAACACAGTTGCAGCCATTTCCGATCATTATTGGTTCGGACATTGTGTATGACTACAAGTTGTTTCCGATATTGGAACCCTGCATGCGACGTCACTTGGCGCCGGATGGCGTGGTTTATTTGAGCGAGCCGCAGCGTCACACCGGCGATCGCTTTGAGAAGTGGATTGTCGCGGCGGGTTGGAAATGCAGCTCATCGTTTGTCGATCTAGAGGATGGCCAACGTCAAATCCGAATCTTTACTTGCCGGTTGTAATGCGATTGTGCATAAATCAAGTCGCCTGAACCTCTCCGCTACGAAGTTGAGTTCGGGTTGTAGCGGTTTGGAATACTGAATAGGCTGGTTCGAGCAACGATTCGCGTGTTTTTGGAATGGATCGTAGGCCGCGTTGGTGAATAGCCATGCATAGTAAATAGATTCGTCGCGATTCAACCCAAGACAACGAGATTGGATAATGAGTTTTAAAGAGATTCTTAGCTGGGTTTTGCATCTTGATGCGCATCTTAATCAGATGGTGGCTACCGTAGGTTCGTCAGGGGTCTACGCGGCATTGTTCGCGGTTATTTTCTGCGAGACCGGTTTGGTGATTATGCCTTTCTTGCCAGGGGATTCACTGTTGTTTGCTGTGGGTGCACTCTGCGCAACAGACAATTCGCAACTCAGCTTAACGGTCATGATTCCATTGCTGATCGTTGCGGCGGTCGGAGGCGACGCGGTCAACTATTGGATCGGAGCCAAGATTGGACCTCGGGTCTTCCGAAGCGATTCGTCATTGTGGCTAAACAAGAAGCACTTGATCCGTGCTCACGAGTTCTATGAAAAGTATGGCGCCAAGACGATCATCATTGCCAGATTCGTTCCCATTATTCGAACCTTTGCACCTTTTGTAGCCGGCATTGGCAAAATGCACTTTGCTCGATTCTGGCTTTACAACGTCGTTGGTGGCGTTGTTTGGGTAACTCTGTTTTTGGTAGCGGGTTACCTATTCGGTAACTTTGACATAGTCAAGAAGAACTTTTTCTTGGTCACGATTGGAATCATTGCGGTGAGCGTTATTCCAATCGCGTTAGAGTGGTTCAAGGCTAGACGTGAGAAGCTAGGCTCGTGAAGCTACTTGTTCTTTCATGAACTTGAGTCCTTCTTCGGCCAGTTTTAATTCCGTATCAAACATGCGCCGCCAAATTTTGGTAGCGGCTGCAAGTTCAGGAAGCGCCAATCCGAAGGCCTCGATCACTAGCCATCCGTCGTAGCCAATCGATCGCAGTGCATCAAAGTTTTCTTTCCAGCGAATGTTTCCTTTGCCAGGTGTACTGCGGTCGTTCTCGCTAATGTGGACGTGGCAAAGCATGTCTTTGATATCGTGAATGGCTTTGGCAACGTTCTTTTCTTCTATGTTGCTATGAAATGTGTCGTACATCATTCGGCAGTTGGGATGATTCACTTGGCGACAGAATTCGGCAGCGTCGGCTTGAGCATTGAGGAAATAGACTTCGAACCGATTAAGCGGTTCGACACCGAGCATCACGCGCACCTTGCCGGCGTATTCGGCAGTGGCTCGCATGCTCTCTATGCCCCAGTTCCATTCGTCGTTGGTGCGACCAGCGCCGGTGAAGTATCCCAGCGCTGAATGGTACGGGCCAACAATGGTCTGCACGCCGGCAGCTGCGCAACAATCTAAGGTTTGCTTGTTTAGCTCCACCCCTTTTTTCCGAACTGCTGCGTCCGGACTGATCGGATTATCCTCAGGAGTTCGAACGGTAACGCCGGTCCTCTCCAAGCCTAGCGCGTCGAGTCGCTTGCCCCAAGCTGCGTAGTCGAGGCCAAGATTGAAGATCGGAATCTCTACGCCATCGAATCCCATCGCCTTAATTTTCTCCAGCGTGGGCATCAGTCCATCGTTGAGTTCGCCAGACCAAAGCAGTAGATTCATGCCGTATTTCATCGTGAGCTCCTGGAGTATTTTTTGAGAGAGTTTGTTGGGATTGGTGCGGCTCTGGGTAGCTCGCAGTTAAGTTTATGTTTGGCGGGCTTGCGGCTGCGCCGGTTGAGCGGCTAAGGCAGCTCGCGGCTGCACCGGTTAAACATTTGGGAGCGATGTCGGCTGCGTCGACTAAGCGGACTTTGTCAAAGCGGCTTCGATGCGTTTCATCGTTTTGGATTCGCCCTGGGAAACGGCTGCCCAACCGAGTAAACCTCCGCTGGAACTCGCAACGGTATTGATTTCGTTGATCAATGCTTTTTTGAGCACTTCTGCCTCACTGGCTGGTAGTGCTGCAACCAAGGCTTTTGCGTACGATTCCCAAGTGCTGATAGCTTCGGATGACGGCATGGTAGTGAGCCATCGTTCAAGCAACTGACCAGCAGGGCTTTGTTTTGGAAAATGGGCCGACGTCAGCGAGTGAATGGTCGATCGTTCTGCTGCCTCAAGAACCCCATCGCTCCATGCAACCGCAACTAACGGAAAAACTCGCATGGCCGCGAATGCCTGAGGAGTCACCCCAAGCTGATGAACCGCCTTGAGAACCGCGGTGTCCTTGATGCCGCTGATGCGTGAAAACTCAGCGATTGCGTTCTCGGCATCCTGGCTCGTCTTCAGTTCTTCTAATAGTTTCGCGTCGAGTGCTGCAAAGAATTGATTTTCGAGAGCCGACCCACGGTCGTGCAAAGAATCTGAATTGGACATCGTTTCGCCTATCCTGAAATGGGCAATTAAGGAAAAATAACGGTTAAGAATCAAAGGATAGCCGGGGCGACTTAACCTTAACACCCCCGACCGTTCGGTTCTGGCACATCCTCACAAAAACTTCCTGGCACCTTCAACATTTTTAGACCATTTTATGTCTTCAGCAGCAACAAAGCCGCGCACGATGTTCCAGAAAATCTGGGACAATCACCATGTACACAGCGAATCGGGTAAGCAAACGATGCTGTACGTCGATCTCCACTTGGTCCACGAGGTAACCAGTGCTCAGGCATTCGAGGGGCTCCGACTTGCGGGGCGAACGGTTCGACGCCCAGAACGGACCATTGCCACACCGGATCACAATGTCCCAACTAGCGACCGTTCGCTTCCGATTGCCGACCCCATTGCACGCCAACAAGTGGATAAGCTCCGTGAAAACTGCAAAGAATTCGGCGTCCGGCTCTATGACTTGAACGACATCCATCAAGGTATCGTTCACATTATCGGTCCAGAGCTGGGCTACACACAACCAGGAATGACTATCGTGTGTGGCGATTCGCATACCGCCACTCACGGTGCTTTTGGAGCCCTAGCGTTTGGAATCGGCACGAGCGAGGTGGAGCACGTGTTAGCGACTCAAACGCTTTTGCAGTATCTGCCGAAAACGTATGAGCTACGCGTCGATGGCCAACTGGCGCCCGGCATTACAGCCAAGGATTTGATCCTTTATTTGATTGGAAAGCTGACCACTTCTGGCGGAACAGGGTATGTGCTGGAATACACCGGTGAGGTGATTCGCCGCCTGAGCATGGAGGAACGCATGACCGTTTGCAATATGTCGATCGAGGCTGGTGCGCGTGCGGGGATGATTGCTCCCGACCAAACGACGTTCGACTACCTCAAGGGGCGGCCCTTTGCCCCGAAAGATTTTGAAACAGCTGAAGCATTATGGCGGCATCTTCCGTCGGATCCGAATGCGACTTACGATCGCGTGAGTGTTTATCGCGGACAAGATATTGAGCCTCAAGTGACTTGGGGCACGAACCCTGGTCAAGTGGCTTCGATTAATTCGCCGGTGCCAAACCCAAATGACTTTGGTGACGAAACGGAACGCAAATCGGCGGCCGGCTCGCTTGAGTACATGGGGCTGAAAGCAGGTGCGGCACTAACAAGTGTCTCGATCGATCGTGTCTTCATCGGATCATGTACCAATTCTCGAATCGAGGATTTGCGAGCTGCAGCGAGCGTTGTCAAAGGCTACAAAGTGAGCGATAAAGTCTACGCGATGGTCGTCCCCGGCAGCGGACAGATCAAACGGCAAGCGGAATCAGAAGGTCTCGACAAAGTATTCAAGGAAGCGGGCTTCGACTGGCGCGAAGCGGGTTGCAGCATGTGCTTGGCGATGAACCCAGATAGGCTAGAACCAGGCGAACGGTGTGCTTCGACGTCGAATCGTAATTTCGAGGGAAGGCAAGGAAAAGGAGGACGAACACACCTGGTTTCTCCCGCCATGGCGGCTGCTGCCGCAGTCTCGGGTCACTTTGTCGATATTCGCCAATGGGACTATCGAGCATAACAAGGTCGACTTCCGTATGGCTTTCCCCACGTAACAAAACATAAAAACAGAAATCCAAAATGCAACCATTCACCAAAATTACCGGTATCGTCGCTGCGATGGACCGAGCTAATGTCGACACAGACCAGATCATTCCAAAGCAATTCCTTAAGAGAATTGAGCGAAGCGGATTTGGCCAGTACTTGTTCTTTGACTGGCGATTCAACGAGGACGGAACGCCAAACCCAAATTTCGAATTGAATTTGGCCCGCAATCGTGGTGCTTCGATTCTGCTCACCAGACGCAATTTTGGTAGCGGTTCTTCGCGCGAGCATGCGGTTTGGGCAATTGACGACTTCGGTCTTCGGTCGATTATTGCACCGTCATTTGCCGACATCTTCTACAGCAACTGCTTTAAGAACGGCACACTGCCAATCCAATTGACCGAACAACAAATTGAAGAGCTCTTTCAGCGGCATTCCGCGCACGCACAATTCGCTCTTACGGTTGACTTAGAGGAGTGCACCGTGACCGACGGACAAGGGTTTGTTGCATCGTTTGCGATAGAGCCATTTCGTCGGCATTGCATGCTGCACGGGTTGGACGATATCAGTTTGACAATGGAGAATGCGGACAAGATTTCGCAGTACGAGTCAGCGCACCCTGCGCTGACGTAGCGGTGCGCCCAAATCTTTTGCGAACGCTAGTGTTGCATCGAGATGCCGAAGCTTAACAAATCGGCGCTGACACGATTGGTGACCGAAGAACCGGGAATGGCGCCAAAGATGGGTGAGACAATCGCGCCCTGCCGTTCAGCCTCAAAGTAGTGC
>JANMNR010000108.1:0-4045 GCA_031368325.1 Pirellula sp. | reverse complement strand
CTTTTTTCAAAATACGATGAAATCGCAAAGATTCTGAGTTCCGACGGTCCATTTAAAGCCCGTGCTGCTAAGATTTTGCTTCCAACGTTTGGGACTTGCGTACAGAGCCGAGTGGCAGAAAGACAAAATGAGCGACATTGATGCAACCTTGGCCGCCTTGCGCGAGGCTGTGCGGCTTTCACCAGAAAACATTGCACTGGCAGAGCATTATGGAAAGACTTTGCTGAGCTATCTTCGCTTCGACGAGGCCGAGCAGCATTTCAAGTCCATGCTTTCTCGCCACCCGAACTCTGGCTCGCTCAAGCTGATGATGGCCGACACTTATTATAGGCAGAACAAGAACTCGCACGCGCTCGCGATCACGGAATCCATGATTTCGGGGGCGAGTCCTTTCCCACCAGCCCTTGTCCTGTACGCCAAGCTCATGTACCGCGCCGGAAACGTACCAGCGGCCGTCAATCATTACAAACAGGCAATTGAAGCAAGCGACGAAGCTCGTGACGAGGACTTTGCAAGTTTGCTTGGCATTGGCGAATGGACCGGAAACGAGGACGCTGAGGAATCAAACCGTTCGATGGACGAAGTGGTCGATGGTCGTATCCGACAATTTTCGGATTCCGATGCTGACGCCAAAGGGACAGAGAACGCTCCGATTGAACGGCCTACCATCTCGTTCAAAGATGTAGGGGGGATGACAAAGGTCAAGGAGCAGATCCAAGTCAAGATTATCTTTCCATTGACCCATGCGGATATGTATGCAGCGTATGGCAAAAAGGTCGGCGGTGGAATCTTGATGTACGGGCCGCCGGGTTGCGGAAAGACACTCTTGGCGCGAGCGACCGCGGGCGAGGTGCAATCGAAGTTTATGTCGATTGGGATCAATGATGTTCTCGATATGTGGATGGGGAATAGCGAAAGAAATCTGCATTCGCTGTTTGACCAGGCTCGCAAGAGTCGACCATGCGTTTTGTTCTTTGACGAGGTGGATGCGTTGGGAGCTAGCCGCAGCGACATGCGTCAAAGTGCTGGCCGCCATTTGGTAAACCAATTTTTGGCTGAGATGGACGGTACGCAATCGAACAACGAAGGGGTGCTGGTGTTGGGGGCCACGAACGCGCCCTGGCACGTCGATTCTGCGTTTCGTCGACCCGGGCGCTTTGACCAAGTGCTATTTGTTCCGCCCCCTGACGCTCAAGCGAGAACGGAGACCATTCGTATTTTGCTAGAGGGAAAGCCCGTACAAGATGTCGACCACGGACAGGTGGCCGCCAAGACCAATGAATTCTCAGGTGCGGATCTCAAGGCGGTCGTAGACCGTGCCATCGAAAGTAAACTCCAAGAGGCCATTAAGAGCGGCAAGCCGACGCCATTGACCACCAAGGATCTGTTGGCATCGGCAAAGACCGTAAAGCCGTCGACCCGCGAGTGGTTTGCAACGGCTCGGAATCATGCTCTCTATTCGAACCAAGGTGGAATCTACGATGATATTTTGGAGTATCTCAAGCTGAAATGAACTCCGAAATCCTTCTACAACGTGCTCGATTGCTTTTCGAACAGCATCGACTCGAACAAGCCGCCGAACAACTTAAGCAACTGCTTTCTCAAGACCCCGACGACGCTGAGGCGCATGCGTTGTTGGCGTTGTGCTTGCTCGATAACAAAGACCAGTGGCACAATGCGACGCGGGAAGCCGAGCAGTCTATCCATCTGGCCCCTGACCATCCCTTTAGTCACTATGTTTTAGCGAGCGTACTCAACAAGCGAAGCAGAACCGCTGAGTCGCTTGCGGCGATAGACGAAGCGCTGAGGCTTGATCCTGGTCAGAGTTTGTTTTATGCCCTTCGTGCCTCATTGCTCGCCCAACTTGAGAGATGGTCAGAGTGTTTGGAAGCGGCGAGTCTCGGATTGCAGATGGATCCAGATGATACCTCCTGCGCAAATATGCGGTCGTTGTCCTTGGAGCGACTGGGGCGAAAGAACGACGCTTTGCAACAAGCGGACAACGCCGTTTCCCGAGATCCTGATTCGGGACACGCACATTCTATGCGAGGTTGGGCGTTGCTTCAAAAGGGAAGAGTGGCGGAGGCGCAACTGGCGTTTCGCGAAGCGCTTCGCCTCGAGCCAACCAACGAGTTCGCAAGAACTGGAATGATTCAAGCACTCAACAGCAACAATTTCTTGTTTCGGATCGCTTTCAAGTTCCATTCTTTTCTCGGAAGACTCGGATCTACCTATCGCTGGGCGATTGTTTTCGGATTTTGGGTCGGAATGCAGGTGCTACAGTCACTCGGAAATGCCAATCCAATTCTTAAGCCATTTGTGACGCCCCTTTTGCTGCTCTACTTTACTTTTTGCATGCTCACCTGGATTGCGGATCCTCTTTTCGATGCGTTTTTGCGATTCCATCCGTTTGGTAAATTCTTGCTAAGTCAAAAGCAGAAATGGGCATCCAACTTGGTGGCGGGATTGCTCGTAAGTGCCATCGTGCTAATCTTCATCCAACTGGCAAAGGGCGATATTGCTGGAGCAATCTTGATTGGAATCGTACCCGTTCTTTTGACTATTCCCGTCTCGATTTGCTTCCGAGTAGATCAAGGCTGGCCGCTGGCGGTCGCAATTCCCGCAGCGAGTCTGATGGCTTTACTTTCGATTGCATCCGTAGCGATGATTTTGGTAGATGGTCAATGGTGGCTCGCATTCACACCGTTTGCTATCGGTATTCTCATAAGTTCGATTGGCGGGCAGATCCTGATGGGGGTCACGGTAAAGCACTAGCGCTTTTTACGTACGACCGACGCGAGATCCAACCGAAATCCCTGGCGAGCACGTTTGGAAGTAAGTCCCCGTTGTTCAAGGCCAACGGCATTGGATGGATGTATCCATGCCCGTTGGCCCTTCTGCTATCGATGGATACAACGTTAGGCTTTCCAAATTCGTCCTTCTGGAGCATCAATACCGAGGGTTGCATTTCTAGTGTCGATCACTAGGGTTGACTCCTGAACGATCATTTCGAAATCAAAGAGGGCGTGGTCGGTTGCTATGACGACGCAATCGAGTGAATGAAGGTAATTGGGAGTAACTTCGTGGCTAGATAACGATGGTACGTTAAACGATCGCATTTTGGGTAGAACAGGTACATGCGGGTCGGCGTAAGTGATGATTGCACCGCGTTCCGCAAGCAACTCGATCAGTTTGAAACTCGGACTTTCTCGTGGGTCATCAATGTTCTTTTTGTAGGCTACTCCTAGGATGCCAACGCGTGAGCCTTTGACCGGCTTGCCGATCGAGTTGAGGGCTTCGGCCACTCGGTCGATCACGAATTTTGGCATCGATAAATTGATCTCGCCAGCCAACTCGATGAAACGAGTTGGCCTCTCATGGCATCGCGCGAGCCAGGTGAGATAGAATGGATCGATGGGGATGCAGTGGCCTCCGAGGCCTGGTCCAGGATAGAACGCTTGAAAGCCAAACGGTTTCGTTTTGGCAGCCTCAATGACCTCCCAAATGTCGATCCCAAGCCGCATGAACAAGAGCTTCAATTCATTCACCATCGCAATGTTCACACTGCGGTAGGTGTTCTCTAGAATCTTGCTGGCCTCGGCAACTTCGCAACTGCCAACAGGGACCACATGCTGCATTACAATCGAATACAGTTCGACCGCTCGTTGTTTGCTCGGCAAATCGATTCCGCCAACAACTTTTGGAATCGTTTGGGTTGAATAACTGGTGTTCCCCGGATCTTCGCGTTCGGGGCTGAAAGCTAGAAAATAATCGGATCCACATATCAGCCCAGATCGATCTAGTATCGGCTTGACCACGTCCCGAGTTGTTCCCGGATACGTTGTGCTTTCTAGCACAACCAATTGACCTGGTCTCAGTTTCTTTGAAATGGCTTTGGCAGTGTTTTCGATATATGTCATGTCGGGATCGCGGCTAGCGTTGAGCGGTGTTGGTACGCATATGACGATAGCATCGGGCTCGCTCAATCGACCCATATCGCTAGTCGGTTGGAAAATGCCATTCTCAATCGCAGGAACCAGCCACG
>JANMNR010000133.1:0-19898 GCA_031368325.1 Pirellula sp. | reverse complement strand
ACCGCAAAAGCGATTCATAGCGAACGGCAAATCGCGGCTAACTGTCAGTGCATTGATCTTGTCTCCCATGGCTCCCAGTTCAACGTTGAACTTCTTGGTCTGGATTTGGCATACGCCGGTATCGAGCGATGGGACAACACTGATGATGGTTGGCTTACCCTTGAGATCGGCCAAGGAAATGGTCTTAAGGCCACCCTCGAAAAAGTGAACGGTAAAATCCGGTGCGGGGCCACCTACGGCAAGCTCCGTACCAAGAAGAGTCATTGGGGTACCCTTGAACGTAATTGCTCCGGCGCGTGCCATCGTTGAATCCTTGAAATCGGTATTGCTAGAAGTGGTTAAACAACCACGAAACGTAAGGTTTCTTTCTTGTTTCGTCAATCCACGAACCCAAGTTTGGGGGGCCGAAGGACGGTTCCGCTGCAGAAGGAGTTCGATACGTCTGAACGAAACGAAATGAGCCGAAAAAGCCTTGTGGCCCCCCACTAATCCAGCTTCTGTACCCTAAAGCTCCTAAATGCTACCGGATCGCTATGGCCCGCGAAGCCGATGTGTCCTTTCCGATTATCAAGCCCCTTTGGGGCACTTTCTATTTGACTGCGGTCGAGTTGATCGATATCCACGTCCAAAATCTTAGTGCCGTTCAACGTGACCTTTATGTTTTGGCCACGCAATTCGATTTCTTCGTGGTTCCACTGGCCGACTGGGCGGAGGAAACCATGCTTGGCTCCAACACAATGGTAAAGTGAGCCATGGTATTGAAAGGGCTTTAGCGGTGCATTCGGATGCTTCGCATTGTACCCGTCGCTATCAATCACTTGAATCTCTAGGCCGTCCGACGAGGAATGGCCACCAACGGGTGTGCGCAATGCGATGCCGTTGTTTCCCGCTGGTGGCAATTTGAATTCAAATCGGATCACAAAGTTTTCGTATTCTTCTTTGCTGAGCAGGTCGCCCCCTTTGCCTTGTTTGCAAACGATGGCTCCGTCTCTCACTTCATAATTGTCGACAGCCCCAACCCAATTGCTCAGGTCCTTTCCGTTATTGAGTTCGACGAAGCCGTCCGGATCTCGAGCGGCAAGGAACTTGTTGGCTTCATCGGGCCCTATCTCGCGAACAAAGATGTTTCGCCAACGGATTTCGCTGCCGTGTGTTTGAAGCTGGATTGGACCTTTGGCGTAAACCGGTTCGAGCATGTAGCCGTTCGGCATTTTCGGCGACTTGCCCTCGGGCTTTTGCGAGTCAGTTTTTCCGTATGCGAGATAGCCGCTCTTTTGATTGGCAAAGAAGTTTTCGAGCACTGCATGATCGACCACTTTTTCGCCATTGAAGATCACGGTAACTCGTTCGCCAATCATCGTAATCTTCATCGAATTCCACTCACCGAATGGCTTGTCCATTTTCTTGGAGGGGTCTTTGCCAGGTGCACCCTTGCGATTGTTCCAAAGACCGCCAGAGCCCTTGTCCTGACCTAATCCGCGCGGGTCACCTTCGGTCGCATCCCAAATTTGAATTTGCGGGATGCCACGAAGATAAACACCGCTATCCCCTTTCGGCAACGCTTTGTATTCGAGGTGAAGTTCGAAGTCGCCGTAGTCTTTATCGGTGGTCAAGTAGTAACCCAAACCATCGTTGACAAGCTCATGGTTCTCTACCTTCCAATGGGCATTGAGATGTTCATTGATGGGTTTGCCTTTTGCGTCTAGCAAACCACCTTCGATGGACTCTTTCTTATACTTGGTTTGAGCCTCTGGCGACATCGACCAGAGATCGTTCGGGTCGCGTGTCGACCAACCATACCAGCCACTTAGGTCGTTTCCATTGAAAATCGCCGAAAATCCTGGCGGTGCAGCTTGTTGAGCTGTCGCTTGGAGTGCGCAAGCTGTGAACAAGAAAGCCGAAATGAGAATAGACGCTTGAACGCGAATCGCAGTGTACCGTAGGTTCATGATGATTTGTTTGATAGGGTGGGATCTTGATTGCTTGGGTGGGATGGAGTGTGCTTAGTTCTTGATGTACTTCGAATAGGCCTCTTCGATCTTCGCCGACGCAGCATCCCCTTCGTGAAACACAAATCGATGACGTAACTTCATGGTTTCGCCCGCTCGTAGCGTATGAGGACCGTTGGGCGATTTTGGGTCGAGGGTCCCGAATGGATTGGCAGTAAACAATCCGTAGGTCCGAACGTGCCAAGTTGTCGGATAGCGGAAACTCGTTGGGTGATTTAAGATCGCTACACCGTGCGTCGAGTTTGCAACGGGACCAGAGTAGTCGCACCATTTAGCACGCTGCCCCCAAGCCGCCGCGTCGGTAAGCCCCTCGCTATTGAGAATGCGTCCGCCTAATTTTGAATCAACCGACATTGTGGTTGGTACTCGTATGCACAGGCCAGCGTCCTTCTTGTCCCCAAACGTAACGTCTCCTTCGCTCGCGACGAAATCTTGATTGAAATCGATCAATTGCAAATTGCCTTCGACGCGAAAGATCAACGTTTGAATTTCTGTTACGCTTTTCTTTCCGTCCGGGGTCATGTAATCGATCTCGGACACGATGGTCGCTTTATCCGGTGACGCGGAAACTTCACCAAACTTGCGGTGCACCTGTTTCCCGAGTTTCGCGATCCGTTCTTTGTTTGCTTCGGACGTTTTATCCCCTTTGTCAAATGTCCCACGCTCGGTCCACGAGTCGAAGCCACCGATGTCCTCATGGCCAAACCATAAGCCGCGATGGTGGTAGTGATCCTTGACCTCCCCCTCAATATCTTTCATCGGAAAGTCGCGAGTCATTGCTACCCCGCCGGGACCAAAAACAGGCCACAAATACGATTTGTTGGTGGCTGGGTCATTGGCAACATATTCGGCAAACGGCTTATCGCCAATGAGCACCGCGATCTTGTTTCCCTCCCGTTTAATCGAGAAACCAGGTTCTGCGGTAAACCCAATCTCGGTAGTCAAGGAAACAAAAGAAAACAGGCCTAAAACAACGATCAATCGAAAGGAGAGGGAAAGGTTCATAGCAGTATCTTGGGTAGGAGAGGTTTGACATCGAAGCAACCGAAGTTGAAACATCTGGTTGCTTATTGTAACCCATTCCGCAGCCGCAAAATGCACATTGCATCCGGAGATGTCGACGTCTCCACAGTTTCCCATTGTCAATTGAGCACTCTGTGTTACAAAATGAACCCAAACCGCAGGTGAAACCAAATCCGTCGCATCCCGTCCCATTTGCGATAATTTTGGCACAGGTCCTCGCCAACAATACCCCTATCCACCTCTTTTCAAACTCCATCATTTCTTCATGAGCAACATCGAAAACTGCGTAATCATCGGAAGCGGACCCGCAGGCTGGTCAGCAGCAATCTACGCCGCCCGAGCCAATCTTCGCCCGCTACTTTTTGAAGGAGCCATGACCGAAGAAAATCGAGTGAATGGTCGCTACCCCATGGGCCAACTCGCGCAAACAACCGAGGTTGAAAACTATGCCGGCTTCCCTTCGGGCAAGCTCAAAGAATTCCTCGACTCCGCTATCGGCTCGGATCGAAAGTATATGTTGCCACCAATCGAGGAACACGCACATGCCGTAACGGGCCCAGAGCTCATGGAGCTGATGCGGCAGCAAGCAACCAATTTCGGTACTCGCGTTGTTACCGACGATATCGTCAGCGTTGACTTCAGCGGCAAACCGCTCAAGCTCAACTCGAGCGAAAACGGGGCATTCGAAACACACACCGTAATCCTAGCGACCGGTGCAAGCGCGAATTACCTCGGCTTGCCAAGCGAAGAAAAGTTTAAAAACAAAGGGGTAAGTGCTTGTGCTGTCTGCGATGGTGCCTTGCCGCGTTTTCGAAACAAACCGCTCGTGGTAGTCGGGGGGGGAGATTCTGCCGTCGAGGAAGCGACCTATCTCAGCAAATACGCTTCGAAGGTCTATTTGATTCTGCGACGCGGTGAAATGCGTGCTTCCAAAATCATGCAGCAGCGAGCCTTGGCCAACACAAAGATTGAACTCGTTAAGTTCTCTGTCGTCGATGAAGTGCTTGGAAACGCTGACGACTTCCGTGTCGGCGTAACTTCGGTTCGAACCAAGCATGTCGAAACAGGTGAGACGCAAGAGCTTGAGGCTGCGGGGATGTTTCTCGCAATCGGACACACACCCAATACCAAGTTCCTCGGCGGGCAGGTCGAGAATCTTCCGAACGGATACATTCGCTGGACTCAGCCTTATCGCACATTCACCAGTGTCGATGGTGTATTCGCCGCTGGCGACGTCGCGGACGACTACTATCGACAAGCGATCACCTCCGCGGGCACAGGTTGTATGGCGGCGCTCGACGCCGAGCGCTATCTTGCGGCCGCTGGAGTTCACTAAAGCGTGACCGCTCAGGATCAACCGATTGTTGTTCGCGGTGCACGCGAACACAATCTCAAAAGCGTCGATCTCTCTCTACCGCGCAACCAACTCATCTGCTTTACCGGAGTATCAGGCAGCGGCAAAAGTTCCCTTGCCTTCGATACGCTCTACGCCGAAGGCCAACGGCGATATCTCGAAAGTCTATCAACCTATGCACGCCAGTTCGTCGGGCAGCTTCCGAAGCCCGACGTCGATTTTCTTTCTGGCCTAAGCCCCTCGATCTCGATCAGCCAAAAGTCGACCGGCAACAATCCCCGTTCGACGGTCGGTACGATCACCGAGCTTCATGATTTCCTTCGAGTTCTGTTCGCTCGAGTAGGCACCGGGTTTTGTCCCGAGTGCAATTCAGAAATCGCATCGCAAACTCGCGATCAAATGGTTGAGCGAATCCAGTCGATGGATCCGGTCGCTCCGTTTCTTTTCCTAGCACCCGTCATTCGTGGTCAAAAGGGAGAGCATCGCGACCTGTTCGATGACCTACGCCGGCAGGGTTTCAATCGCGCTCGCGTCGATGGTCAAGTGGTTCTTCTCAGTTCGCCACCCGACCTTGAACGCCACAATAAACACAATATCGAACTGGTCGTCGATCGAATTGTTATCGGTCAATCGTCGCGGCAACGCATTGCCGAAGCAGTCGACAACGCCATGAAGTTCGGCGAGGGCACGATGCTCTTGTCGCCACTTACCAGCGGTGTAGTCTCGAAAAGCGCGACTACGGAGTCTGTGCCCGCGACGAAGAAAGTCAGCCGAAAGAAGAAGACACTTGCCAACTCCGAGGAAGTAACGGACGCAAATGCCACATCAGCGAACAAAGGCTTGGACACGAGCGACCCATCTCTCGATATTGTGTTTTCGTCGACCTACGCTTGTGCCAAATGCGGCCTATCGTTTCCGCCGCCTTCGCCTCAGTTACTCAGCTTCAACTCGCCGCAGGGAGCATGCCAAACCTGCGATGGTTTGGGCGAAACATTTACCTTCACCGAAGAACTCCTAGTTACCGACCCTAGCAAGTCACTCAAGAACGGGGCGATTGAGCTCATCGGGAAATCGACCGAGATGACTCGCTGGCTCCGACGCTCCATCACTTATTTTTGCAATTACGTCGAACACCTGAAGAAGCTCGATCGAAACTATCTGCTGACCACGCCTTGGCATAAGTTGAAGCCTGAGGAAAAGAATTGGCTGCTACTGGGGTATCAAGGGCTCAAGGTACAGGTTAAAGGGCGAGCATTGCACGGCCAAGCGTTTTCAGGAATCGTGCACGATCTACTTGCCACGTATCGCGTTTCCAAAAATCCTCTCGTTGTGAAAAAGTACGAAAGATACATGGAGACGAGCGCGTGCAGCGATTGCAATGGCACGCGCCTCAACCCACAGGCCCGCTCGGTACGACTCAAATCTCTGGCACCGACTTTTAAAAGCAGTCCATGGTTGGCGATCGGTGACTGTTCAAGATTGCCGCTGAATCAATGCGCGGAATTCTTTGGCCAATTGGATTTGACTCCGTTGCAAATTACCATCGGCGGTGAAGCGATCAAGGAGGTGAAGGCTCGATTGCAATTTTTGCTCGATGTCGGCCTTTCCTACTTGTCACTTGAGAGAACCGCTCCAACACTCTCCGGCGGCGAGTCGCAACGCATTCGACTGGCCAGCCAGATCGGTGCAGGACTGGTCGGAGTCCTCTATGTGCTCGACGAACCCTCGATCGGCTTGCACCCTCGTGACAACGATCGGCTGCTAGGATCACTCGAAAAGTTGCGGGATCTCGGAAACACGCTCATTGTCGTCGAACATGACGAAGATACGATGCGGGCCGCCGATACGATCGTCGACTTCGGGCCTGGGCCGGGTGTTCGGGGGGGGGAACTTCTGACAGCCGGCTCTCTCGAAGAGATCGCAGCCAATCCTCGCAGCATCACCGGCGGCTTCCTCAATCGCACGCGTCAGATTCATCGCCCAGCTGAACGTCGCAAAGGGAATGGCAAGTCCATTCGAGTCCGCGGAGCTCGTCACAACAACCTAAAGAACATCGATGTCGAAATCCCACTCGGTTGCTTTGTGGCTGTGACTGGAGTTAGCGGCAGCGGCAAGAGTTCGCTCATCTCGGATATCCTTTCTCCCGCACTTCGCAATGCCCTTCAACGAGCCGAAGATACACCCGGTGCTCACGAAGCCATCGATGGAATCGAGCACCTCGACAAAATCATTGATATCGACCAGAGTCCAATCGGGCGTACGCCGCGCAGCAACCCTGCCACCTACGTCAAGCTGTTCGACAACATTCGCGATCTGTTCGCCGAATTACCGGAGTCCAAGCGTCGTGGCTTCACACCCAGCACCTTTAGCTTCAACACCGAACAAGGCCGCTGTTCGGCGTGTGATGGCCACGGTGCAAACCGACTCGACATGGAATTCTTGGCTGATCTCTGGGTTCCATGCGCGGTATGTGAAGGGAAACGCTATGGCCGACCGACACTGCAAGTGGAGTTCAAAGGCAAATCGATCGCAGACTGCCTCGACCTCGACGTGCAACAGGCGCTTGAACATTTCTCTGCCTTCCCAAAAATCTATGAGAAATTGCAAACACTGCATGACGTAGGTCTCGACTATCTGAAGCTAGGCCAGCCTTCGCCAACGCTGTCTGGTGGTGAAGCACAACGGATCAAGTTATCGCGGGAACTGAGTCGCCGCGCCACTGGGCGTACGCTTTATGTTCTTGACGAACCAACTACCGGTCTTCATTTCTACGATATCGACTTGTTGCTCAAGGTACTTCAGAGCTTAGTCGACCTTGGCAATACGGTCATTGTCATTGAACACAATCTCGACCTCATTCAAGCTGCTGACTGGGTGATCGACATGGGTCCCGAGGGTGGCGCAGGGGGCGGGACGATCCTATGTCAAGGCACGCCGGAGGCCATAGCCAAGCAAAAGAAATCGCATACCGGTGCTGCACTCAAGAAGTACTTCGATACGCATGAACGCTCCGATTCCAAGGCCAAGCCAAGGAAGACCAAGGTGCCGGTGAAGCCCAAGAAAGCGTTAGCTAGAAGCCTCGCTCTGCAAGATATTCATGTCGTGGGTGCGCAACAGCATAATCTAAAGAATGTCGAATTGACGTTGCCACGCAACGAGATGACGGTGTTCTGTGGACAAAGCGGAAGCGGCAAAACATCCATGGCGATGGACACCATTTATGCCGAAGGCCAACGACGATTTGTCGAAAGCCTCAGTCCCTATGTTCGCCAGTTTGTCGGACAAATGCCCAAGCCGGTGGTCGACCGCGTCGACGGCTTAAGTCCATCCGTGGCGATTGAGCAACGCAATCTGTCGCATACACCTCGCAGTACAGTCGGTACCGTTACCGAGGTCTACGATTATTTTCGCGTGTTGTTTGCTCGCTTGGGCCAGATGCATTGCACGCGATGCGATCAGCCTGTGAGTACGCAGACCAGCGACCAAATCGTAGATCGATTGATGGAATTGGCAACGCCAGCCGGTACCCGCGCTCTGCTCCTGGCACCGATCACGCCGCATGCCAATCAGACGCCAGAGCAGTTTCTCGCCGATCTTCAACAGGACGGCTTCGTTCGCATTCGAATCAACGGTCGAACCCAGGAAATCAATCTCGTCCCTTCGTTGCAGAAAAAGAGCCGGTACGAACTGCAACTCGTTATCGATCGAATCCGGTTGGATGGCAAAGATCGCAAAAGGCTGAGTGACAGCGTGGCGACCGCACTAACGATGGGCAATGGCGTAATTCAGTTGGCCATCGTGGATGACGACCGAGCGGAAATGCATTGGGAGACCCACACGTTCTCATTGCAATTAGCTTGTGCTCCATGCGGCCTATCATTTCAGTCGTTAACGCCGCACAGTTTTTCCTTCAATACGGCAGTCGGATGGTGCCCCAGTTGCAGTGGACTAGGCACACAAATCGGAACCGACCCTGCCGCGTCCATCAACGACCAACTTTCGCTTGAGCAAGGTGCGATGCTTTTATGGCCCGATCTCGAGAACCCGCTGTCGCGCAGCATGCTTCGGGCTTTTGGCCGCGAGGCAGGAATCCCTCTAGATCGGACTGTTTCGCAGTTAACCGTCAGCCAGCGATCCATTCTGTTCCACGGATTGCCTGACCGTGAAATCGAGGTGTTTCAATCCGATCTGGCAGCCACCGAAACGGCAGCCAAGTCATTGGACAAAACCGTAGCGATGACTTTCTTTTATCGCGGCGTTTTTCCTGCGTTGGAGCTGGCATCCAATTCGAACATTGGCCTCCGCATGAGGCTTTCTCGATTCCTAGCCGAGGTGCCTTGTACCGCTTGCGGAGGAGCACGCGTACGCGCCGAAGCAGCGCACTCGCGGTTCCGTTCGTTCTCCATCGCGGACATTTGCCATATGCCAATTGGTGAGCTTCTTGCAGAGACGAAAAAATGGACGCTGGAACGTCGCGAAAAGAAAATTGCAGGCGAGTTGCATCGCGAGATCACACAGCGATTGCAGTTCTTGGCGGATGTTGGATTGGAGTACCTAACGCTCGATCGACCAGCGAACACACTTTCCGGCGGCGAAGCTCAACGCATTCGATTGGCGAGCCAGCTGGGTAGCGGTCTATGTGGCGTTTTGTATGTGTTGGACGAACCGACGATTGGATTGCATCCGAGGGACAACGATCGGCTCATTCAAGCGATGCACCGATTGCGTGACCTCGGGAATACTTTGCTGGTCGTCGAACACGATCGGGACGTGATTGCGAGCAGTGACCAGCTATGTGACTTCGGTCCAGGCTCTGGTCCGTTGGGTGGGACCGTCGTTGCCCAAGGATCCCCCAAGCAGATCGTGAAGCAAAAAGGTTCGATCACAGGCCCGTTCATTAGTGGTGCCAAGACGATCGAGAAACCGAACCAGCGGCGCATAGCTGTGCCCGAGGGCATCCAAGCTTCGTGCAGCGATTGGTCCACATTGGTTTCACCACCCAAAGGTTGGCTGACGATCAATGGAGCTCGCGCCAACACGCTTCGCAACATCGATGTCAACATCCCGTTGGGTTGCTTCACGGCAGTCACGGGACCGAGCGGAAGTGGCAAGAGCAGTTTGATCAACGGCATTCTATACCCTGCGTTGGCAAGAACACTGCATCGAGCCGACTTGCAGCCAGGGCCACACGATGGAATTCAAGGCACAAAGAACATCAACAAGGTGCTGCGAGTCGACCAATCACCGCTTGGAAATTCGCCGTCAAGCAATCCAGCAACTTATACCGGCGTGTTCGAACATATCCGTCAGTTGTTTGCGAAAATGCCTGAGGCCAAAATGCGTGGCTTGCACGCAGGCCACTTTAGTTTCAATATCTCAGGGGGACGATGCGAAAAGTGTGAGGGGAACGGCCAAATTCGGATTCAGATGCACTTTTTGCCTGACGTCTGGATCCAGTGCGATGCGTGCCGAGGTAAACGGTATTCGGAAGAGGTCCTAACCGTGAAGTATCGCGGCAAATCTATTAGCGATTTTTTGACGATGTCTATAGGGGAAGCTCGCGATGTTACGAGCGAGTTGCCAAAAATACACGGCATGCTAAACACGCTTTGCAACGTTGGCCTCGATTATCTTGCGCTGGGCCAAAGTGCACCGACCTTGAGCGGCGGCGAAGCACAGCGAGTGAAACTGGCGGCCGAATTGTGTCGCCCTGCCACCGGCGACACGCTGTACCTGCTGGATGAGCCAACCACCGGACTACACTTTGAAGACATTCGCAAATTGATGCAGGTGCTCAATGCGTTAGCGGACAGCGGCAACAGTGTCGTTGTGATTGAACACAATCTCGATGTAATCAAGTGTGCGGACTGGGTAATCGACATGGGACCGGAGGCAGGAAAAGAGGGAGGCCAAGTTGTGTTCGCAGGACCAGCCGAATCATTGGTTCGATACGCCAGCAATGTCGGCTACACGATACCCATAGCCAAAGCGGCGCCGAAAGTTCCGGCAAAAAAGGGGACCAAGAAAAAAGCCGCAAGTGCCTTGCAAGTGGCCGAATCCAACACTGCGGAACCAACGCTTCGGTCGTACACCGGCGAAGCGTTGCGAGCCGTTCTCGGACCCGTGGTTCCATGAAGCTAGTGCATTGTTCCAACTTAGATTTCGGGTACGACGGACTTCTAGTCCGTCGGCTCAAGCTGCGATCGACGGACTGGAAGTCCGTCGTACAGATTTTCCTCCACCCGAATTCTTAAATGGAACAAAGCACTAGTACTAGTACTGAGCTCGTAAGAACCAACGATTCGATCTAGAATTCTTTGGGCGATCTGACCATGGCAATTCATTTCTTTTTCGATTCTTTCGTTCCTTTCGGCCACCAAGATCGCTTATACTTTTCATGGTAGCGACGCGATTTTGTCGGAAAGCTCTTTAATTGAGGCTTGTAAGTGACCATCAAAATACTCTCTTTACGAGATCAGCTTTTTCGGAACTCGCTGCCTTTTTTATTTAGCACTATCGCTCATACGGTCGTCTTTCTGGTGCTGGCGATGTGCGTTATCACCGAGCCATCGGTACCCAAGGCTCTGCTTCAGTTTTCGTTGGCAAGTAATACCGATCGAGATCAACCGCTTGAAGTCTTGGCTGCGGCCCACTTCTCCGCCCCGTTGAGCGAGCTAGGCGAGTCGGACGAACCCAGTCTGAATACGCAATCGTTGTCACTGGACTTGAATGACCTACCGGGCGAAATCGACCTGGAGCAGTCGATGCGAAAGTCACTTGAGGTTGCACGGAGTTCGAAAACGCCAGATCCGCAAGCCGTAGCGAGTGCGAATCGTAAACGGCCCGTCAGCCCAGTTTATGCATCTAGCCAGTCCGACTTGGCAAAGAGTACGATTAGCTTTGGCGGCAAGAAGTCACCAGGCGGTCGTCACATTGGATTTGGTCCTCAGTCGACGTTGGAGGTGGTGGTGACGGGATTGGACCGTTATGGGAGCAGCGTACTCAACCAAGCCAGCAATCTATCGTTAACGGGCGGAGCCATGATGGTCAGCACCGCCGCACCTGCCCCCGCACTTGCAAACGTTACTTTAAGGTTTGAGTATGTCCCAGCGAATGAGGATGGAAGACGTTTGGAGATAACGGCAGGAAGCGAAAAATCTGTTCTTCCCATTTACGATTGGGAACTGCAACCACTGGCAAAGTTTGTTGATTCGGGGCACCATGGAGCAGTGAGTATCCAACTGCTAGGCAGCCACGAAAAGGTCTCGCTCGATGCTGCGTTTGAGCAGACGTTGCTTGGCCTCCGGTTTATTCAAGCCGACCATATGTCTCGTGGAATCGTTTTCTCCCAGGAATACTTGCCACAGGATGAAAAGGGGATCTTGCTAGGCCCGGGCGAGTTCGAGAGACTTTCAACAGATGAAGTTGTGGCCGCCGCAGTGCGTGAACTTAGGCCTTTGATGTCACGGACCCCTAACGCGGCACAGTATTCCGTCTTAACCGATTCTAAAATACGTTTCGTCTATTCGATCAAGGATGGGGAACTTTTCATTGCGGGCTCGCCTTATTTCTTTTTCTGGGAGCCAGCGAACCACGGTGACCAAGTCGTGCCACGAAAATCGCTCAACGAGGAATTGAAAAAAGCTTGGCCAGTCATCAAGCAAGCGAACCCGGTCGTGATCGAGTCGATGGAAAAGTCCTTTCGAACCGTCGCCTTCTTTCGATCCCAGCGTCAAAATGCGAAAGAAAACTGGCGAGCTTTCATGCAACAGGTTCGAACCATTTCCTTACCGAGTGTTCCTACTCCCTCTCTCTTAACTAGCCATTAGCAATTAACTCGGCTCTTTGGACGAAGTTGGCATAGAAGCGGACCTTTGCGACTCTAACTCGGCAAGTCGTCGTTTTAGTTAGGTGATTTCTTGTTCTACCTACACCGGATCGCTTGCCGAGTTTGCACCGTTCGGTTTTTCTCGGTCCGAATTGACCGGACTGGAATCGTGAGTCGCGACGCCAATGGCCGAGCCCGCGATCCCCCCAATAATTCCCAACACTCCCGCTCCAATCATCATTACAAAGAACCTCATAAACTCTTCCAGCGCCTTAAAGGACCAACTGATGGGCCCTTTGGGCTGTACGTGTGGTGCCCGAGTAAGAGCCAAGGCAGGAAGATTCCCAAGAGACCTCCCGAAAAAGCACCAACGATGCCTCCCAACAGCGCACGGCTTGTCGGTGTGTTGTTGTTAGGTCGCATTGAATTACCCGCATCGGATTGGGACGAGGGCCGCTGTGAAAACCGATGGGAATGCCCTCTATCTCAACGACTTAAAACCGTTATGGATTATCCTGTTTCGATCGTCCGACGACCCTCTCCACGAGTAATTATTCGTATGAATAAACGCGTTCATCGGCACAGTGCACTTCACATTGACGACCGGAGCCCGCCGCGTGGTCCGAATAATGGGGACCACTTCAAAAAGTATCTTCGCGAACGTATGTTACATAAAACGCGGGTTATTCCGCAAGACACAGGAGTGTTTCATTGACGACAATTACGGTCTTTATTCATCACGATGTCGATGCTGTAACACAAGGGCACTGGAGTAAGGTTTGTAAATTTTCAGATGGGCCAGTAGTTGCCGTTTCGGCTTCGAACAAAAGGCTGCCTCAAGGACTGAGTATTCTTGACTGGCCGAGGGAAGACACTAACTTTTCCGAACACCTTGCCAAGAACCTTGCATTGGGGGCAAAAAGTACGGATCTGCTCTTGGTCGCGTGGTTCAAGAATCGCTCGGTTTCTGGTGACAGTTATTTTATCGTCGAGTCGGATACGCTCATCAATTGCGATATCGCCCGTTGGTTAGAACCGGTTCGTAATTTCCCATTCTCGGCACCCTCGATTCGCCTAACGAATCGGGAACCTGAATGGGAATGGTTCCGGTTTCGCGAGACTCTTCCCGCTCACTTTCAACCGTTTGCTTGTGGCATTGTTCCGTTCACTTGCTTGTCGATCTCACACACGGCATTGAGTGCGATTAGCGACGTTTATCCTTGCGATCCTGGTTCTGGAAACGGCGAATTACGACTTGCATCTGCGGCTGCATATTGCGGCTTTCCTCCGGTCGCCAATCCGCATGCTGGCTCGACGATTGCTTGTAAAGATTTATCACCGATTGGCCTCGCACCTACTATTTACCACCCCGTCAAGAAAACGATCCCAATGCCACATCCGTGGATGCAACCGGATGAAATAGTTGCTCTAGAACGCCTCATAAAGCCGGAATTTCATGTTTTGGAATACGGATCTGGCGCTTCAACGTTTTGGTTTGCAGAACGTGTTAGAAAAGTAACTACCATCGAGCATTCGGGGGAGTGGTTGAATCAAATTTTACCATTGCCACCCAATGTTGATTATGTTTTTCAGCCTCCCGCTTGGCCTTGCTCGAAGTTTGGTCCTGCAGAAGTGGGGCAGTTCGACAAATATATTGAGGCTCCTAAAGACCTCTGCCCTGATTTCGTGCTTGTCGATGGCAGAGCGAGGGTTCCTTGCGCGAATTTGTGGGCAAATAGAGTAACAACCGTGCTACATGATGCAAATCGAGACAGGTATTCATCGCTTACTTTACAGTTTTTGGCGAAGACACTGGCGTTGGTTCGGTCATAGCTTGGTTTGAACTTCCACCAGGGATCGTTTCGGAGTGGGGTTACACTATTTATCTTTGCTCGAATGCGCCACGAGTAATCGTCCCGTGAGCTATGCCCACGCGCAGCGGGCCAAACCGCCCGCCGGGTCGGATGCCGATTAGTAGTGTAGAGAACGGGCCCCAAAACTGGCCAAATTGTAAAATAACGGATTTCATTAATCAAATTGGCCCAGGAGGCAACACGTATAGGCGGCCCAGTTTGAATCGCCGACTGACAGGTTGTCTATTCCGGAAAGCGCTGCAGGCCTATCGTGTGATAGCTCGCTGGAATGACACGCAGATAAGGACTATTTGATAAAATGGTCCTTACACGTTCGATATGGCGAGCCGCAGATGAATCTTTACCGTACGTCGGACTTTCAAGTCCGACGAAACACACGACGGGCAAGGATGTCCGTCGTACTGCAGGTAAATCAACATCCGAGAGGACGCACGGGATCTCAATTCGGCCACGGTCCAGAGGAGACTGGAATTGCGGGCCCCCTTTGTCTGGCACCTGGAACATAGCGATTGTCGACTAGGCCGAACGAAGTGATTTGTCGTTTAGCGATGTGCGAGTTGTCCAGGCGATTCCTCCCGCGAGTAGGACAAGGAGTACTGCCAACACCATCCATTGCCAAACGCAAAGTTTGAATTGCGAGTGGAACTCAAGCCGGAGCTCAAGCGGTGCATTATCAGCAACTAGCACACTGAGTAGAAAGCTATAAATTTTTCCTTCCTCAGGTAGGCTGATGATGATCGCTTGCGGAGCCGGTTCGGTCGATCGTTGGTGTTGGACCAGGCGGCCCGCAATCTGTTGAAGGTTGGCGTTGTCCTCTTTGCTATTGCCAGCCAACAGTTGGCTCAACTCCTGTGGGCGATAGTTCAGTTGTTCTTGTTGTAAAATTGGATTGACGGCCGCGGCTTGTCGCAATTGTTCGTTGTCGGCAATTGCTACGCCTCCGCGATTGCTGTCCAAGAACAACCGCTGACGACGTGTGTTCAGTCCAACAATGGCTTGTTGGGTTTGCAAGTTCTCTAACTGAACCCGAGCGTCCTCGTTGGAGGCTGCGTCCAGTGCGTAGCGATTGGCGACGTTGTTAAAGGCCCACTGAGCCTTCGATTGCTCGCCGGTTTGCAATAATTGATTGGCTTGTTCCAGCAGTTTCGAAGCTTGTTGCGCCTGATCTTGGCGTTTACCTTTGAGGCTCGAGAGATAGGACTGGCGGTCATAGCTGGCTCGACTGTCCTGTCCCACAAGCTCCAAATTGCCATCGCTATCGATCAGTTGAAATCCACTTGGAGCAATCACGTTCCACTGGATGTTTTCCAGCGGTACGTTGAGCTGAGGGCTCGTGAGTTTGAGCTGCCGCAGGCTTTCGCCGGTCAACGAGTAGACGAAACGCACTTGAGCGGTACGATCATCGATGCCTGGCAGGATATAAAACTGCCAAGTATTGCTGGCGTCCTTCTGCCGAATCGAATGAACGCTTTCTCCATTGACGAAAATACTTAACAGCTCGCCACCGGCGGGAAGCTGCACACTCAGATTGCTCCGCTGTATCACTTCCATTTTCACATCGACAGCCGTAAGCTGATCACCCGTTGGCGAGAGGACTGTGGTCAACGTCCCCGATGCAACCTGCAACTTTAGTGCCTCGGCTAGCGAATGGCGAATGACCCGTAATGCCAGCGGAGTGGTAGGGGACATGGCTCGCAACGCCAAGGCGGGTGCATTCCGGTTGCCCGCTTCGCGTAGCGTCTGTGGTGTGGTGCCCCAGTCGATACGTTGCCAACCCTGAGTTAGCGCACTGGATTCTATTTCCAATCGCCCACCCGTTCGAACGGCAAAGAAGTATCCTAATTGTCGAGCCTCAGGGAAATCGACTTGGCTCAGTGTCTCTCGATTGTCGGCTCGTTCGCCACGGCGTTCGTACTCCATTTGGAATTGAACAGGCCCGATAACTCGGCGTTTGAAACGCAACTCCCAGACGGTTTCATCCTGCGCTGAGCGGGCAAAGTCGCTAACGGTTTCACCGTTGGCACGAATCGTTTTGAGCTCGTCGGCTCCCATGCTCGGCAACTTGACCAACAGCGTTCTTATCGCAGCGTTTTGAACAGTAAACTCTGCAAACAACGTGGAGCGAGTCTGGCCCTCACGCAAGGTGACATCGTGCAGTACTTGACCAGTTACCCATGGCGCCAGTTTCTCGATGCCTAGCTGTAGACTCCAATCGCGTTGTAGCAAACGGAAAGCGAGTGCTCCTTGTCCCTTAGCACCCAACGAACGCGGATCCGCTTCGGAAACGTTTTGTCGATTCATGGTTCGCAATCGAATGCCGGTTATCGGCTGCACGACCAACTCGCCGGACTGCCGTGTGGATTCGTTCAATTCGAATCGTGGAACTGCCCATTCTGTAGCCTCCGTCGGTGCGGCTCCAGAGAGTGTCAACGAAAACTTCTGGGGGCCCATCGTCTTGCCCTTTAAGTGGAGTACGATCTGGCGTTGGCGATTCTCCGTAAGTTCGGACCAGTGATGAAGAGATTCACCAGTAAGCGACTCCACTTCCAAACCGGCTGGCAACGGGAAGCTCAATTGGAACAGCCCAGTGCGGGTAATCTCTGCCACCAAGCTGATGCCCATCACGACGCGTTCATCACCGAAGGAAACGACCTGCTTGCTAGTCACTCGCACTTCGGGGGCAACCGCGGAAACTTGAACGGATAGGCTTCCCGCTTCAGCACCATAGCGATAGACGCGATGCAACGTTGTTTGTGGGTTGGTTACCAAACTCGCATCAAAGTCGCCGAGATTGACTAGGGAAAAGGTTTCTGATTGCACAGTTTCGGGTTGTGCTTCGGAGCCAAAGGCCAACGCGATCAGTCCTACCTCACCACCGGCTTTTTCGACTCGTAGCGGCGAAAGTTGCACAAGTGTGGGTAGCGTATCAAGACTGCGCTGCGTTTCCACTGTGACAGCGAAATCCGAAGGCGTTGCCGGATCGATCTGCAGTTGTAAGCGACTCTTGTCAGCGTCAAACTGCCACGAGGTAATGGGACCATCCACCGAACTCACCGTGAGTCCTTGGGGAATGACAATGCTGAGTTGTTTCACTCGACCTTGGGAAGTTCGAAACTTCAACCGGTGCTTGCCATCAATAACACCAGGGCCGGGCGTATAGAGTCCTGAGCCTTCGACAAAGAATTGCGTCTCCTCGGTAGTGTAGTCGCGGGTCTGCGGTCGCAAGATGATTTTCGCCGGACCGGGCCCAAGCAGGATCTTTACTCGAGCTGATTGCGGACCGGATGTTTGCTCAGCTGCTACGGATTCGATTCTAGCGGCGGAGTCGCAAAGGACCTCCCAATTCGCCTCGTCATAACTGAGGTCGATTTGCTGTAACGCGGCACTTCCTGTCAGCACCGGAATGCCTTCTGTAGTTTGGATCGCTTCCAACTGAAATTGGAAGTTTGCGGTGTACTGCTTGGTTGATTGAGCCTTGTCATCGGGATTGTTCGCTGCGGTCTTGTCGGCATCATCTACGTTGCCTGCTTCATTTGCCTTCGCTGGAATGGTAACCATGTAGATCGCGGCTTGATTTGGTAATTCGAGTTTGCTCAATCGAAGACCCGGGCCATGGAACTGCGTCAACACCGCCGGAGCGCGAAGCAAAGCGAATCGATCTCCGGGACGTCCAGACAAGGTGATGTCGGCGGAAGCCGTTAACCGTTTCTCGCGACTGGTTACGATCCACTTCTGAATCAGAGAACTAGCAGACTGAATAGTGTCAACTTCAGCAGCGGTAACCGGCTTGGCAGCTATGGCCGGCGGCGTCTCATCTGCAGCCAGCGATCGGTCTGGCGAACCGATGACCATCGAACCAAAAAAGAGAAGGAGAATCGACGTCGTGACCAACGAGTTATCACTGCCCTCAGCGGACGTCCGGCCTTGTTGAGATGCAGCTCGATTCTTTGCATCGGCAAGACCAATCTTTTGCCAGTGAATTGCAGTTGGAAGCAGTTGGAACACCAAGATCGCTAAAGCCAAAGTTCCAAAGAACCAGGGGGCACCATGAGTTTGCAACAACAGCCCACTCGCAATCAGCCCCAAAGCGATCCAAAGCAACAGCCCACGACCTCCCGATGGTCGAGTTCGCCACGCGAGCCAAAGTAACCCACTTCCCAAAACTGCAAGCCCAACGCCTGGCCAAGAAACAAAGGCTCGCCAGTTTGGAATGTTACCGACCACTAGGCTCACGCTCTCGCCCGAAGCCAAAACCGGAAGGCTCAGTTGAAGCGGCGCAGGTGGTGTGATCTGATTGAAAGCGTCCAAGCCGGCTCCACAAGCGACGAAGATGCTTATCGCAAACGCAATGAGCCGAATTGGCGTCGAACTCGTGCTGACCACAACCGCCGCCAAAATCACCATCGCGATGAGAGGAATAAGCCCACGGCCAGCGAGCCAATCAAACCCATTAGGCCACACAACGGACACGGTAGGCTCAACGGTACCGCCGCTAGGAATCAGTACATGATTTTCGTCCCCTTGCACGTTCCATTGCGTCTTCAACACGGGTGCGAAAACGATTGGTAAATCGAGTGATGCAACGCTTATGTCGGAAGCGGGCTTGCCGAGTCGCAAGCTGACTTCGATCGGTACGTTGGGATCTGCGCCGCCCGGCAACGGAATCAGCGTGTCGTCGCCGGCTTGGCGAGCGGTCACTGGACGACCATTGACCGACACTGCCCAAAGCCGCACTGGATCGCCAGGCAATTTCAGTTTCAGAGTGCGTTGGCCTCGCGACTTGACATAGTACAACAGGTCCGTCACCAACTCGCCATCTTGCGAGACACGACTATTGGCCTCGGAGAACTCGACGACTTGTGCAGCGGTCGTTCCAGGATCGAACCAGTTGACCTTAAGCCTTAGATCGAACGGGCGCTGCGTGTATTGCCATGTTCCGAGCGCCGGTGCGGTGCTGAGCAAGCGAAATTCGGCAGGCAACTCCAGCGAATCAAGCACCAAGAGTTGGCTAGAGACCAACAACGTCTCCATTTCCACTTGCACAGGACTGACTACCTCGATGTATCCGCGATCACCTTGTACGCCTAATGGCATAACTACCCCAGCTTGGAAAGAACCATCAGCGACATTCGGCTTTTGTTCGAAAGTGACTAGCAGTGTATAAGCACCCAGAATCGGTTGTTGCAACGATACGATCAACGCGTCACCCTCGCGACGCCAAGTGCGAATCTCTTGACCATCCACGGTCACGTTTCCAAGTAAAGTGGGAACCGTCAGTTGCAACTCGGCAATAGGAGCACCGGTGACCGAGTAGTTGATCAGAGCGCTACCGTACACAGTCCCTTGGCTCAGCGAGATCAAATGAAATACGTCCGATTGAACGCTGCGTTCCAGCTGTTCAATCTGTATCGTGGCGCTCCAGCCTGGCTCGCGAATTCGGAACGCCTGTTGGAGATTGGCGATCGGTCGTGGAAAATAGGACAACGGCTTCTCGACCAACAAATCGATGGTGCCCACCGTCGCGCGGAATCCCGGTGCAGCCACGATTCCGATATCGCCCCGAACCGCTTTGGCCTCCGGAAACAGAATGTGAGGCAAACTCCATTGGCCCGTCGTTGCGACCTCGTTCTTCTCCAACCGCAAGCTGACAAGTTGGCGTCCTTGAACATCCTGGTTAAAGAGAAGCTTCAGGTTGCGTTGACCGTCCGTTACCTCCGCAGCTGCCATGTAGTCCGCAACGCTGGCACCCGCAACGGACACAATCGAGTAGTCGGATGGTAGGCTCAGATTCCATTCGCGAATTGCCGCCT
>JANMNR010000106.1:0-1905 GCA_031368325.1 Pirellula sp. | reverse complement strand
CGCGCCGTGGAGCATGCAGCCTACGTTGCATTCGAGTGTTACTTTTTGCTTTGGGGGGTCAAACAGGGTCGTAAGCAATTATGGAATCTGGCCGTCTCAAAGTTGGAAACGGAAAACGAACGGGATTCGCTTGAGGCTAGGGTAACTGACCGCACTGTCGACCTCGAAGCATCCATGCAGTTTCTAAAATCGGTGCTTGATTCGATCGATGGCAATATTTGCATCCTATCAGAGGACGGAACAATCATAGCGCAAAACTTTGGATGGTCGGAGTTCAATCAAACCAACAATGGATCAAAATCGAAGACAGGAATCGGCGCGAATTATTTGAGCATTTGCGACAAAGCAACAGGAGATTTCAGCGAGGGTGCAACTGCCGTCGCGACCGGGATTCGTGCGGTTTTGTCGGGTGCGGCAAAGCAATTCCTTGCGGAGTACGCTTGTCATTCGCCAACAAGAAAGCGATGGTTTCAGGTGCGTGTTTCCAAGGTAAAAAACCAACTCACGACACTGGCTGTAGTCGTACATCTCAACATAACGCAACGCGTCCTAGCTGAACAGAAAGTGATTCAAAATGCTTTGCATCTGGAGAACCTTGCGCTAGTTGCAAAGTATACGGATAACTCTGTGATAATTACAAACGGAAATAGGGAGATCTTGTGGGTAAACGACGGTTTCACGCGCGTGACTGGCTATGAATCCTCCGAAGTCGTTGGGAAAGAGCCAAGTTCATTTCTATATGGCCCACAGACCGATCCTGGTACGCTACGGAAAATGGAGGAAGCGCGTCGCTTGAATAAGCCATTTAATGTCGAAGCTATTAGTTATCGAAAGAATGGTGACACGTACTGGTGCGCAATCGAGTCTCGCCCTGTCGTCGATCAAGCCGGGGTAGCAACGCATTTTATATCCATTGAAAAAGATATTACGGAAGCTAAGCAATCTCGAGAACAGCTGCAAAAAGCGAAGTTGGAAGCGGAGCATATTGCGTCCGAGCTGGCCTCGAGCAAGCAGTTGCTTCAGTCGATACTGCAGACGATACCCGACGGTATTTCTTGGTTGGATCGCGATCTCAAGTATTTAGGTTGTAACAAGACCTTCGCAAGATTCGCCGGGCTGAACTCAGTGACTAATGTCGTTGGCAAATCGATTTCAGATCCAAGTTTTCCATGGACAGCAGAGCAGTCCAGCAGAATTATGGATCGCGTCAAACAGACGCTATCCACGCTGCTTCCCGTTCAAAATATTGAAGACTCGATGCGGCTCGCAGATGGAACGCACATCGATGTTTTAATAAACAAGATCCCACTTTATTCGGAGTCGGGTGAAGTCATTGGAGTGATGGGAGTCTTGTGCGATACGACGCATCGCAAGCAACTCGAGCGCGAACTTGGACAGGCGCGAAAGCTGGAATCGCTGGGCCAACTGGCTGCGGGCATCGCACATGAGATCAACACACCCATGCAATGCATAACCAGCAACATGGAATTCCTCGAAAGCAGTATTGAGCATCTTATCGGTGTGGTCAACTCATGCCAAAAGCATGTCACTGTCCCAAACGGAACCGCCTGGGAGGAACGAATACGCGGTTTGCAGAGCGTCTTCGAAGATGACCGTCTTGAATATATGGTATTGGAAACGCCACAGGCGGTAGTGGAAACTTGTTCGGCATCGGCGCAGATTGTTGAAATCGTGCGGGCCATGAAAGCTATGTCGCATCCCGGTACAAAGGAAAAGGTTTTGTCCGATGTCAATGAACTGATTCGAAATGCGACTGTCATTTCTCGCAACCGTTGGAAACATGTGGCTGAATTGAGCCTGCAACTTGACCCGAACCTTCCATTGGCAGAGATTTTGCCGGCAGAGTTGAGTCAAGTCTTTTTGAATCTAATCGTGAATGCCGCA
>JANMNR010000087.1:0-3765 GCA_031368325.1 Pirellula sp. | reverse complement strand
CGTCTACACTCACCCCAATCAGCCGCGAGCACTGGTAAAAGCGCTGGCGGTGCCGGAGTTGTTGGCATAGCGTTTGTTGAGATAGCACCGTACTGCCAGTACGACGGACATCGTTGTGCGTCGCGTGTTTCGACGGACGTGGAAGTCCGTCGTACGGTAAGAATTCATTTGCCGCTCGCCTTACGAGAAACCACGGCTGCTACCTAACTAAATGGGTCGATCCAGGATACATGCCACGTACTTGGCCTTGTGCCAACAATATTCATAGAGGTTCAGGAATGCTTTTTGGAAACGCCGCTCGTCGAATTGCCATGGGTAGCATCTGCCTATTCGGATTGCTGTCAAGTTTCTCAAAAGCTGACGAACCAAACCAAATAAACTGGCCACAGTTTCGTGGAGTGGACGCCACTGGCGTTTCTCAAAACACTGGGTTGCCTGACCGCTGGTCCGAAACGGAAAATGTCGAATGGAAAGTAGAATTGCCGGGCCGAGGCTGGGGCTCGCCCGTTGTATGGGGCGATAGCATCTTTGTCTCCACGGTCATCAACTCTGGGGAGACGGAGCCTTTAAAGAAGGGACTTTATTTCGGTGGTGACCGACACACTATCCCAAAGACGGTACATGAGTGGAAGGTCATGTGCCTTGAACTCAAGAGCGGAAAAACCAAATGGGAGAAAACCGTTCGAACGGGCGAGCCTACGTCCCCCATTCACTTGAAAAACAGCTATGCATCAGAAACGCCGGTGACGGACGGTGAGCATGTGTTCGTGGCTTTTGGAAACGTTGGAATCTATTGCTTCGACATGAAAGGCTATTTGGTTTGGACCCACGAATTGCCAGCTTATCCCACGCGTAATGGTTGGGGAACAGCCGGATCGCCGGTAATCGATGGCGATTGCCTTTTCTATCAAAACGACAATGACCAGAAGTCATCCCTCATAGCGCTAAACAAGAAGACGGGCGAGGTACTTTGGTCCATAGATCGCGACGAAAAGAGCAACTGGTCAACTCCATTTGTCTGGAAGCATGCGGGTGGAACCGAAATCGTAACAGCCGGAACGCGAGCTGTACGCAGCTACGATCTCAAGGGGGAATTGCTATGGTCGCTCGAGGGCATGTCGAGCATTACCATTGCAACGCCGTATGTGGCAGACGGACTGCTCTATGTTAGCTCCGGCTATGTGATGGATCCAACGAAAGCACTTTACGCCATAAAGCCTGGCGCAAAGGGAAACTTGACGTTGGCTGCGGAACAGACAAGCAACGAGTTCATTGTATGGTCGAGCAAGAAGATAGCTCCCTACAATCCAAGCACGCTAGTAAGCGGTGGTCGACTGTTTGTTCTTTATGACTTAGGCCTAGTCAGCAGTTTCAACGCCAAGACGGGGCAAGCAAACTATGAACGCCAAAAGCTCAATCGCGGAACCGCGTTTACTGCTTCACCATGGGCGTATGATGGCAAGATCTTTTGTTTGAATGAAGACGGAATCTGCTCGGTGATTCGCGATGGCGATAAACTGGAGATCTTGCACACGAACAAGTTGGCGGAGGGTGAACTGTGCCTGTCCACACCATCGGTAGCTGGCGATCGATTGCTGATACGCGCTGACCAGCGTTTGTATTGCATACGCAACACGCGGTAATTGTATGATTGCTGCTTAGTCGTGAAGGCAATTCAACTTCAAGTCGCCCAGTTCATCGAAATTTTTCTTTGTTGGCGGACACGACTCAATTGCCCACTGTCCATTCTCATCCATCGTAATGGCGAGATGGGTTCTTGGGTTCCACCGCAACCTGCGGGTTCGTCCCGCTTGGCCGTCTTAGCACTCCAAATCTGATGCGAAGCTTGGGCACAAGGCCCAACTTCGCGTGGCTCATTCTAGAGTGGCCGTCTGAGCCGCTGACATCTGAGTCGCTAACAAAAGCGTTGCTAACAATAGAGTCGCCGACTTCAAAACGATTCTTCAAAACTTGGAAATTCGCTTTTCTGAACGTCGGTACAGAATTGCTTCACGGCTTCTGACGCGGCGCCTCGAAGATCTGCGTAGCGGCGAACAAACTTGGGCACATAGCCGCTGTTCCAACCCAGCATGTCGTTGGTCACGAGCACTTGGCCGTCGCAATGCGGCCCCGCTCCAATTCCAATCGTCGGAACACTTAGTTGCTCCGTTGCGATTTTAGCGAGATCGGGCGGGACACATTCTATCAATACACAAAACGCTCCCGACTGTTCTGCCGCCTTGGCATCGATCATCAATTGATCGGCGTCCCTCTGCACGCGGTAGCCACCTAATGCATGAACACTTTGCGGACGTAAGCCTATGTGAGCAATCGTTGGTATGCCAGCATCGACAAGCGCTCGTATCGCGGCTGCTTGCTGATGCCCCCCCTCCATCTTGACGGCTTGGCATTGCGTTCGCTTCATTATCGTCGCGGCGGACTCTACGGTATGAGCAATACTTAATTGGCCAACTGGGAACGGCAAATCGACGACGACCATGGCGTGATCGACTGCACGAGATACCAATTCGCCGTGATAGATCATCTCCTCCAATGTAACTGGAATCGTTGTCGTTTTACCCTGTACAACCATTCCGAGCGAGTCACCGACCAGAATGCAGTCCACGTTCGCTTCGTCCAGCATTTTCGCAGTTGGATAATCGTAGGCGGTTAGCATGGTGATGCGCTGCCCTTTGCGCTTCATGGCTTGGAGCGTCTTAACCGTGACTCGTTGGAGTTTTTCGTTCATTTGACTTAATTGAATTTGCTTGGGTGATTGAACCTCGAACCCAACTTCAATCAAAACACCGTTCGCCCCCTCATTCAGCCCCCACCCCCAACAGGGGCGAGGGGAGCAAGAGTCTATAGATGCTCCGCGAATGTGTTGCATTGAGATCCGTTGGATTACTTATCGTAGCTACAAGTAAATGAAAATGGGAACAGCAGGTTGCCTTCAAATTTATTACACTAAGTGTTCGCCCACGCTTTAGGCCCACGACTCTCCCACCCCAAAACTGCTTAACCAGCATCTAGCCAACATGAAAAGACGCCAATTCCTCGCGAGTTCCACGACTAGCCTCGCTGTTGCACATGTAGTCGCCACCTCGTCTCGCATTCACGCAGCCGCACCTGAACCGCAACGCGTCGTGGTCGGATTGATGGGACTGAATCGTGGCAAGGACCTTGCAGCCAATCTGCTCAAGATTCCAGGTGTCGAGATCAAATACGCCTGCGATGCCGATTCTAAACGGGCTGCTGCGGGTGCGAAGTTCATCTCGGAATTGGGTGGCAAACCAGAGGCGATCCAAGACTTTCGGCGAATTCTTGATGACAAAGAGGTCGATGCGCTGATTTGCGCTGCCCCGAATCATTGGCACGGACCGGCGACGATTCTTGGCTGCAAAGCGGGCAAACACGTCTACGTCGAAAAGCCAGCTTGCCATAATCCTCAAGAAGGGGAGTGGATGGTCCGCGCCGCCCAACAAAACAATCGTTGTGTTCAAGTCGGAAACCAACGACGGAGTAGCCCAGGATATCAATCTGCAATCGCAAAACTGCATGGCGGAGCCATTGGGAAAGTAATTTTGGCCCGGGCATTCTTCAATCGCCTGCGTGGCTCGATCGGTGTCAAGACCGACGCAGCCCCCCCCGAATCGCTCGACTTCGATCTCTGGCAGGGGCCAGCGCCCAGACGTCCGTATCGTGAAAACGTCATCCACTATAACTGGCACTGGTTTTGGCATTGGGGCAACGGCGAACTCGGCA
>JANMNR010000081.1:0-17030 GCA_031368325.1 Pirellula sp. | reverse complement strand
GCCAAGATCCTTCGCAAGCACTTGAATCCGTTTGTTCAGTCCAGTGAATTGGGCAAGCAAGTTCACGCGGTTGCTCGTGGTGGGCCCGGTAGCGCCGAAGCACAACTAGAGGCCAAGCTGAACACAACCGTGGCCGAATTGAAGCTTTCGGTTCGAGCAAACAACTGCTTGGAAGCTGAAGGAATTCGTCAGGTTCGAGACTTGGTTCAGAGAACTGAGGATCAATTGCTAGAAGTGCGAAACTTCGGCGAAACAACGTTGACCGAAGTTCGCGAAAAGCTCGGCAACATGGGATTGCATCTTGGAATGCGGGTACCTTCGTTGCGTTAATTCGGCGACTAGCCGCGGGCTGGTTGTTTTTCAAACTAACATTTTGCTAAGTCGTTTTGGATATCTGTCATGAGACACCGTAGAAAAGGCCGCGTCCTGGGACGCAATTCATCGCACCGCAAGGCACTGTTTTCGAACATGGTTTCGGCGATCTTCCTAACCGAACGAGAAGTTACCGAATTAGAACCAAACGCACCCAAGGTGCCGGGACGTATCATTACGACCTTGGAAAAGGCGAAGGAAATTCGCCCGATGGTTGAAAAGTGCATTACGATCGCAGTCAAGGGTCTGGCCGGCGAAGCGAATGCGGTCGAGTTTGCTTCCAAAGCGGAACGCGGCTCCGAAGAATGGAAGGCCTGGCGAAAAAGCGAAATGTGGCGGAAGTGGGCGGACGCTCGTTCACCTGGCATCACCGCACGACGACGTGTTTACGCGATGATTCGCGACAAGCAAGCCGTTGAAATCCTTTTCAACCGAATTGCACCACGATTCACCGATCGCGAAGGCGGCTACACTCGAATCATGCGATTGGCTAAGCCGCGATTGGGCGACAATGGCACACGAGCAATTTTAGAGTTTGTCGGAAAGAATGATCGAGTCAAGAAGGTCAAGGCTACTAAGCCCGCTTTCGACGTAGCCGCAACCTAATATTCGGTTCAAAAACAGGTGATCTAGGAAAAGGGTGAGTACTGACTCACCCTTTTTTCGTTGCCAGGGCTTAGATGGTCGCCCTAAAGGATAGCTTTGGGAAAGGGCGGCGGGCGGCAACCACGCAGAGGTTACTCCATCCAAATTCGCTTTACGCGTCAGTTTCTCCGTCCACGAAAGAGATCGCATTCGGCGTTTTTTTCTACCCTCCCAATTTCATTGAGAGGGTGGCGATTAGAGAAAGAATGCCATACTCGATCTGGAGTTCAGCCTTTTAGAGATCGTTCGAATTCACTTCGCCATTTGCTCTCGTGATGAGAGCACCAATAACTTCGATGGAGACCGAAGCGCTAACGAACGAGACAGACCCATCGCATCGCGTGACGTTGGCACCGCCTGAATGAAAGGCATAAACCTCGTCATCGTTGGAGCAATTGATTGCACGGGTTCTAGTAAGGGGAGCAGCATTAATTACCGGTGCATTCCCCGACGTAAAGGCACCGCCAGTTGTGGGGTTGCAGGCGTCGTAGGTCAAAGGAGTACGGTGATCGGCCCAAATTCCTGCGGCCGACGTGGTCGTGTAGGCGGTGGCGGTCGGGGTCGCCGATCCCCGCTTGCCCAGATTGTAAAGGGCTGGATTGCCCGCAGACTCAACGAATCCAATCGTATTGGATGACCCGTCGGAGATCGCACCGAAGCTCGTATTCACGTTGGGCTGAAAGGCTGTTGACCACCCAGAACCTGGGTTTGGCGTTAGCCGGCTGGCCATATCCGCCCGGATTCGATTAAAAACGACGTAATCCGCGACGGAACCGACTAAGGTACCGAACGACCCGCTGGTAATCGTTCTAGTTCGATTGGATTCAGGGGCAGAGGGACAGAGGAACATAGGTACGGATAGAGCTATACCAGCTCGGTTCGGGGACGGCGGTCCCTGTCGCCAATCTTGCGTCGCGTCGAAAAGATTGAGCAAACCGCCCTGTTCGTAGTACGGCAGGAGAATAAACAACACGCTCCGCGGCTTTTGGTTAGCAGGAATCGGCCTAGGAAAAGCGACGACGGGAGAGGCATTGTCGTCGTAACAGGATGGCGGCAAGCCTTTGTAAGCACTTTCGAAATTCAACGATGCCAAAGCCAATTGCTTGAGGTTGTTTGAACACGACATTCGCCTCGCCGCTTCGCGTGCCGCTTGCACAGCAGGGAGTAGCAAGCCAACCAGAATCCCTATGATTGCAATGACTACAAGTAGCTCAACCAGAGTAAAGCCTCGCCGATTTCGGACCATCACGTCACCCCTAGAAAAAACCTTAAATGTGAAAAGTGCATTAAACGTTGCCATCCTACGCAAGGTTTACGACCATAACAACCCTCAGGAGAACGTAAGTCGCGGCGAACGGCAAACAAAACACCTTCTATAGTGTGATTCAAGTTCAGCAAAGGAATGTGTTAGGTGATCATCGTTTGAAGTTTTTTCGCAATCTCGGAAACGACGGGCGACCATTCGCCTATCGTTTTCTGGCGAAAGAGGTGGCTGGTGGGATACCAAGGGCTATCCGGACGGTTTTGCAGCCAACGCCAATCGGGCGTGTAGCCCAACATGACACACGTGGGTCGGGCCAGGGCTCCTGCGAGGTGGGCCATCGACGTATCGCTGGTGACAATGACATCTACGAAGTCCAGGATGGCCGACGTATCCATGAACGCTCCGCTGGTTTGATCGATACTTTCCGGCATACAATAAATGATCTTGCTCCCCTTCCAAGCCTTGAGCTGCTCGGTGCCGGCACCGCGTTGGAGACTTATCAGTTGAATGCCCTCGATGTCAGCCAATGGTGTCAGCACATTCAAAGGGACTGACCGAAACAGATCCGCTTGGTGGTCAGGATTCCCTTGCCAAACAAGCCCAACTCTTAACTTAGCGGGCGGCAACTCGCGCGTAAGCACTCCACGCCAGTAGTCGAGCAAGCTCTTTTGGACCTCAATGTAGGGTACGGCGTCAGGGATGTTCGTATCATCGATCTGCAAAACCGAGGCGACGTCTAATAGAGAGCAATGGTAGTCAAAGGGCTGATCGATTTTAAGGGAATTGGGAATCAAATAGTCGATGCCTTTGCAGCCCTGAAGCAAAGCGAGCAATGGTGGCTGGACGTGAACGATCGTCCTAGCTCCGCGATCCTTTAGCACTTTTGCAAATCGAATGAAGTGGATCGTGTCCCCGAGGCCTTGTTCGCAATAGAGCAGTACTGTCTTGCCCTCCAGAGGTTCGCCCAACCATTTCGGCTGTTTGTAAAAGTACTGGATCGCATCAGTGCACTTCCATCGGTAGTCGTATTCTCGCCAGCCTTCTGTGAAATTGCCTTGATAGAGATGGATGACGCCTAAGTTGCGATGAAGCTCTGCATCAGCGGGATTGATCTGCATCGCTTGATAGTAGTACTTGAACGCAAGATCGACTCGCCCCGTCCAGGCGTGGAGAGTTCCCCGATTGCGGTACGCATTGAAATAGTCGGGTGTGAGATCGAGTGCTTTTTGGAATGCATTGTCCGCTTCTTGAACGCGGCCCAAGTAACGCAACGAATTGCCCATGTTGTTTAAGGCAATCGGGAAATTGGGCTGCAGCGACAACGCTTGCTCGTACGCTGCTACTGATTGGGCATATTGTTTTAGATCGTGCAACGCAATTCCGAGATAGCACCAAGCGTTTACATGCCTGGGCTCTCGCTTAACAACCGAGCGATAGACTTTCTCTGCGTGAGAAGCGTTTCCTTGTTGGTGTATTTGCCAAGTTTCCGCGAGTAGTTCGTCCGTGGTAGGCATTGCAGTCCATCGTATTTAGGCAATGTCGAATTGGGTTTGACCAATGCGAGCTGACTCAAGCAAATTAGCTTTCATTGAACAGGAGAGTTTACTTCTCGTTGCCAATACAATATACGGCTGTTCGCGTTCTTACAATTAGGTCATCCCCTAAGACGGCTGGTGAGGCCAGACAGCCCGCATCAAGTGTGTTCGAAGCGATCAGTTTGCCGTCGATCGAATAGACGTGCGATTTGCCTTTTTCGTCGAAGCAATAGATGCGATCGCCGACCAGGATTGGCGAGCTGCTGAAATCGCCGCCCAAACGTTCTTGCCAAACAACGTCGCCGGTCGCTCGTTTCATAGCGGTCAACACGCCTCGATCATCGAGCGTGCAAATAAGATCGGTTCCCACGAGCACGGGAGAGGGTTTGCTGCCGATTGCCTTAGCCGCTTCCCAAGCAACGTGAGTTTTGGTAATGTCGCCGCTGCCACCCGCCTTGATTGCAATCAGCTTGCCTTTGCTGAAACCGGTATTCAAAAAGATATGGGAGCCATCGAAAAGCGGTCGCGTGGCTGACGAAAATTCCGCATATCGAACTCGCCATAGCTCCTTGCCATTGGTCGGGTCGTACGCAAGCACCGCCTTGGAGGTAGTGCTGATCATTTGAATTTTCTTCTCCGTAGAGCCAGGTGTCGCGACTTCGATGATTTGAGGCGTACCGAACGCTTTCTTGACATCGCCGTCCTGGGTTCCGTAGTCGACTTCACGGTCAATGGTCCAGACTGTTTCGCCCGTCGACTTGTTCAGGGCGACGACGAATTGTTTGTCATAGCCGTCCATGTGGTAGATCAATAGATTGCGAAAAAGGATTGGGGAGGAGCCAGCCCCTCGGTAGTGATTGCATTGCAGATCGCGTCGTTGCCAAACGACTTCACCGCTGCCTTTATTCAATGCAGCGGTACCATAGGCTCCAAACGACACGTAAAGAAGTTTTCCATCAACGACCGGCGTTGGAGATCCGTATGAGTTAAAGGCATGGAAGTCCTTCTGTGTTTCTGTGTTGGCAAAAACCTCTTTGTTCCATCGTATGGCACCCGAATTGCGATCCATCGCGATTGCGGACATGCTCAATCCGTTTTCAGAAGCGGTCGTGACCCAAATCGTATCGCTCCATGCAACGGGCGATGACCAAGCTTTACCAGGGATATCGGTCCGCCAGCGAATGTTCTCTTTTTCGCTCCAGGTTGTTGGAGGATTTGCACCTTGCTTGGCTTTCCCGTCCCCCGTCGGTCCACGAAACTGCGGCCAGAACGAGTTCTTGGCTGATTCTAATTCCTTCTGCGACCATGCCCAACCGACCGAAAAATCACTGTCCTGGGCCTGTGTTCGATTTGGCTGGCAAGTCGCGATAGCAAAAATCACCGACGCGAGCAGAAAACGCTTTAGGAATGGTTGACGCATATGAATAAAAGTCCTTGAGGATGGGGAAGTGACATTTTGCCAGTATATTCCAAATTTGTTGCGCAGGTTCCACCACAGCCTTTCAACGGCACTGGCCTTGGATTGAAAACTGGTTAAAAAAGGGGATGGTCCTTCAGCTCTCCGTATAACCACCAAAAATCGCCAACTATGTCAGCCAAACGTATCCTTTTTCTCGTCGGAGATTTCGTAGAAGACTACGAAATCATGGTCCCGTTTCAAATGCTCTTGATGATCGGGCATCATTGCGACGCCGTTTGCCCGGATAAGAAACCTGGCGATACCATTCTGACCGCAATCCACGATTTTGAAGGCCATCAGACTTATAGTGAGAAACCGGGGCATCGCTTTCGAATCAATGCGGATTTCGCAACGATCTCACCGGAATCGTACGATGCATTGGTCATCCCAGGCGGTCGCGCGCCGGAGTACTTGCGGCTGAACGATCGACTGCTTGATATGGTTCGCCATTTCGCAACGGCTCAAAAGCCGATCGCGGCCATCTGCCACGGCCCGCAAATTTTGGCCGCTGCCGGCGTCCTTACCGGAAGGCAATGCAGTTGCTACCCGGCCGTTCGTTACGAGGTTTCAGGCACCGGCGGCACTTACGTAGAGCCATCCGCGGGCTTTGATTCGGCGCACACCGATGGCAACTTGGTTACGGCTCCTGCTTGGCCAGCCCACCCGGCTTGGATCGCTCAGTTTGCAAAGCTGCTCGGCTCGAAGATTGAGGCCTAAGCGTTGTTGATGCAGAGCAAGTCAAGCGAGTCCGCAGAATCGCTCGCGTTGGAAATTCTTCAGCGACGATTCGGATATTCAGATTTCCGTTCGACGCAGCGCACGATCATCGATCGAACGTTAGCCGGTGGCAATAGTCTAGTGATCATGCCAACGGGTGGCGGCAAGTCGTTGTGCTTTCAGATTCCTGCACTTGTACATGCGCATGAGTATGCGAAGACCGAAAAAGCGGATCGAAAACGACCACCGTTGACGCTCGTTTTGTCACCGTTGATCGCGTTGATGAAAGATCAAGTGGATGCGTTGCAGGCCAAAGGGATCGAGGCCACGTTTATTAACTCGTCACTCGACCGTGAGGAACGCAGCCGTCGACTCAAACAGATCGCCGATGGAATGCACTCGATGCTTTACGTCACGCCTGAACGATTCCGCAAGGAGGAGTTTGTGGCTGTGCTGGGTAAACGCGACATTCGACTGTTGGCAGTCGACGAGGCGCATTGCATCAGTGAGTGGGGCCATGACTTCAGGCCCGACTATACGCGAGTTGGGGATTTTCGACGCGACCTTGGAAACCCAACGACGATTGCGTTGACCGCAACAGCGACCCCCGATGTCCAAATCGATATCCTTCGCCAGCTTGGCATCGAGTCGTTTGGCGATTCGCTTGAGCAATGCCAGTTGTTTCACGAAGGAATCCAGCGGCCTAATCTGTCGCTGCAAGTGCGCGAGGTTTGGGGACTCGACGAAAAGACGTCCCTTGTTGAGGAGACGTTGAAACGATGGGGCAGCGTTAGTGGCATCGTCTACTTTACCTTGATTCGAACGCTTGAGGAAATGAGCGATCGCCTAGCCAAATCAGGAATCGATCATGTATGCTACCATGGCGATCTTGCGAGAAACGACCGGCGTCGGGTTCAGGATGGGTTCATGCGGAATCGTTGTCCGCTTGTTCTAGCGACCAATGCCTTTGGGATGGGAATCGACAAGGAAGACATCCGTTTCGTTTTGCATGCGGAGATACCGGGCTCGATGGAATCGTACTATCAAGAAATCGGGCGCGCGGGCCGCGATGGATTGCCGTCTGAATGCACCCTCATGTATGACCAACACGATCTCAACACACAGATTGAGTTCATGCGATGGAGCAATCCCGACGCCGATTTTTACGAGCGCACTTATGACTTGCTCTTGCATGACGAAGAGTCGGTTCGAGCGTTTGGAATGGAGTGGTTGCGAGAGCGATTATGCGATCGACACAAACGAGATCGACGGCTTGAAACCGTCCTCGCCATGCTACAGCGCTACGGTATCATTCAAGATGAGAACGACCTGTCCGATATCAAGATCGACGGGCCGTTGCCGATTGCGTTAGCTGATAGCGAGCAGCGAGCGGCGAAACTCTTGCGAGATCAAAAGAAACTCTATGCGCTGGTCGAGTATTCCAAAGCCGAGGACCCGCGTGAGTACATTCACTCTTACTTTTCCGCTGCAACCGAGCCATCCACATGAGCCAACGCGAGGCAGTCGATCTGCCGGTTTCCAAGAAATGGCTGGTGGATGGCTTCTGTTGGTACATCAAACGGATGGTTGCCAAGCAGTTCATTTCATTTGGTGTTCAAGCAGAGCTGTTGGACGCAAATCCAATCGACAGCGAGTCTCCCATCATCGCCTACGCAAACCATGCCAGCTGGTGGGATCCGATTGCGGCGATGTTGTTGCAAACCAAGTTTTTTTCGGATCGTACGTTTTATGCGCCCATCGATGCCGAGGCGTTGGAGAACTATCGGATCATGGCCAAGCTTGGCTTTTATGGTGTTCGGATGCAGCGGTTTGATGGTGCCTCCGAATTTTTGCGAGTGACGAAAGCGATTCTAGAATCGAGGAAAGTTACGGTTTGGATAACGCCAGAAGGGCAGTTTTCGGACGTGCGAGATTACTCGATATCGCTCATGCCTGGGCTATCGCATTTGGCATCCAAGGTACCTGGAGTGGCGTTTGTACCGGTTGCGTTTGAATATGGTTTTTGGAATGAAAGCCGGCCGCAGATTTTTGCAAGAATCGGTGCACCAATCAGTCAGCCGGTAGGGCTGCCGAAGGACGAATGGAACATCTTGCTAACGGACCGACTTCGTCAGACGCAGACCGAGCTTGCTAATTGCGTTATTGACCGAAATCCGAAGGCCTTTGATTATGTCATCGCCAGCCGCCCAGTCCGGCTTGGGTGGTACGACTATGGTCGAAGCTGGTCCGCATGGCTTCGAGGGAAACCGTTCGATCCTCGCCACACGGCTTAGTGTGCTAGAATGCGATTTGCTGAAACCGAACCTTAGCCTCTCCATGGGAACGACTCCAATGCGTATCACTCCATTCTCTGCACTCGTGGCCTTGTCCTTGCTAACGGGCTTAAAGACCTTCGCGGCGGAACCATCGTCGATGACTTGGACCAAGCAGGTTCTTGATACCAAGTTTCGATCCGAGGGAGTGGCTGTTGCGGACGTGAACAAAGACGGAAAGAAAGATGTACTCAACGGCGAGTATTGGTACGAAGCTCCCGACTGGAAAATGCATGAGATGCAACCGCCAATGGACCACAAGGATGGACTCAGCAATTATAGCCGATCCTTTGCATGCTGGTCGGATGATTTCAACAAGGATGGCTATCCGGATTTGATTGTGATCGATTTCCCTGGCGTGCCATGTTATTGGATGGAGAATCCCAAGGGGGCCGATGGCCATTGGACGAAGCATACGATTTGGCACAGCGCCTGCAACGAAACACCGATCTACGCGGATCTGTTGGGGACTGGGAAACGCGTGCTTGTCATGGGGTTCCAGCCAAAGGGTGCAAAGACGGATGGAAACGAAGGGCAGATGGCCTACTTTTCGCCGAACGAAAAAGAACCCACCGCGTTGTGGGACATGCATCCGATTAGCGAACCTAGCGAGCCAGGGAAGGGCGGCATTCCAGGAACAATGCGATTTAGTCACGGCTTAGGTGTCGGCGATCTCAACAACGACGGAAAGCAAGATGTGATCAGCACGGGCGGTTGGTGGGAGCAGCCGAGCCAAGCGGTCGGCAAATCGTCTTGGGCATTTCATCCGGCAAATCTCGGAGAGGCTTGCGCGGACATGTTCGCAGTCGATATCGACAACGACGGCAAGACCGATGTGATCAGTACATCAGCCCACAAATTTGGAGTGTGGTGGTACAAGCAGCGACCTGCTCCGAAAGACTCGAAAGAACAGCACCCGGTGTTTGACAAGATAGAATTGTTTGGCCGATTGGCTTCGGAGACACACGCGGCGCATTGGGTTGATATGGATGGCGATGGCAATAAGGACTTGGTCACGGGCAAACGATGGTGGTCCCATGGCCGATCAGAACCTGGTTCGAATTGGGACGCGCGTATTTATTGGCTACGGGCAGAAAAGGAGAATGATGGCTTCATCAATTTCGTTCCGAAGCTGATTGACTCCGATTCAGGAATCGGGACTCAATTTGAAGTGACGGATATGAACGGGGATGGTTTTTTGGACATTGTGTCGTCGAACAAAAAAGGAGTACGCGTGCTTCTGCAGAAGCGATAGATCGCTGCGAACGCGAGACGGGGCATGATGTTTAACCCGCGCAGCAGCGAGTGCCCCCCTCGTACCCAACAGTCAAACGTCCTGAAGCGATCGGGCCATTTCCCTGTCCGGCGCGCTCGAGGCCTGATGGCCTCCAGCGATTAATCATCACCTGCAAAGTGATTGAGGACAATCGCTCTACTCTGTGCTACTTCGCGGACTCTCGCTTTTGAAGGACTAGCAAGCGTTCCTCGGTCTCTCCTGGCTTTACTCGATAGTTGACGTCATTTCGAACAGCGCCTACCTCGTACGGCAAATCGTACTTAGGATGCCACACGTTGATAGATTCTTGCATTCCAGCAGGTATATCTCGTAAAGTCACGATCCCCTCGTCATCTGAGATCTGTGAGTGGCGATTGACTTTTTGGCTGCGGCCAAATCCTGTTTTTTCTTTCCCGCTTAGTAATCCTTCGATATAATCGATACTTCGCCACTCCGAGGTCACGGTCGTCGAACCGCCTGTTAGATTCACTTTGTTTGGCCATGTCGAGACCGTAGCACCGACAATGCTTTCGCCGTCTACATTCATCAACTCGATACGAATATCTCCCGTTTGCTCCATCTCGAATTCGACCGCAAGCTCCGTTTGATCTTTGCCCAGGTCAAACGTCTTTCCATTCACTCGGTTCTCTTTGGTTGACCGAATGATCCAACCTCGGCAGATCGAGATCACTTGCACTTGTGCCGGCCCAGGAACCGATTTGAATTCAAACGTCCCGTCTTCCGCAATAGTGGTTGTATCGGACCAACTGATGGGCTCCTTGCCACCGAGCGGCTCGTCGGATTCTAAAATGAGATACAGAGAAACACTTCCATCGACAATAGGACGGGGCACGTTGTCGGGCAGTTTGCCAAAGACTCGCTTGCCGGGCTGCACCAGAACATCTGGGATAGCAACATCGAGTTCTAGTGCGGTTTCAAACTCAAAAAGCTTGCTGAACAAAGTGCCGGAACCGTTTGGGCAAGCCAACATGCACATTTGCTTGCCTTTGGAAAAGCCACCTGTACTGGCATTGCCATTTGAAACATTCCATTTCGGCGAACCATCTCGTCCTGCAATCATCGGTAAAAAACGCTCGACAGGTTTGCTGGAACCATCAATTGCACCGAGCTTCACCTTGCATCCCGATTCGAGAACTATCTTTTCAGGAATCTTCTCAAGATTGATTTCCGTTGTTTTGGACACGAAGTCAGGGTGGCTTAATGTAAAGTCGAATGAGCAAGTGGTCAGCCATTTCTCAGGCACGCCGAATTTAGCCGGATAGCGAAATTCGATCTTCCCATCGGATTTCGATTTCGAGTCATTGACGGGGCCGATGTTGCCGGAGGGCCAACCGTAGTGGCTGCCTCGGTCCTCCAAACATCGCATTGCATAGACGGAGGCTTTAACATCGGGGATCGGATTGTTGTTGGAATCGACCAAAATGGTTTGAATCGTCATTACATCGACCGGATAAGTCGGCGGCTTTGGATCGTCTTCCTGCCCAAAGGTCCTTTGGGAGCAAATGTTGTAGAGAACGAGCGATAGGAGGAATGCCGCAATGGTTTGGGGCATGGGCAAACGCAAACGGAATGGCATTTCAAAACTCCAAGTTGGGTATAAGGGGCGTGATATCGAAAGCGAATGCTTCTCTAGACCAATCCTCGCAATCGCTTTGCTCGACTTACTAACTTAACGACCTCCGCAGCGAGGGGCAATGATGTTTAACCCGCACAGCGGCGAGCGTGCCCTCCATACATCCAACCAGTCCAAAGTCCCGAAACGATCGAACCATTTTCTTGTCCACCGCGCTCGAGGCTTAATGGCCACGAGAGGTTAAACATGGCCCGTTCGTCGCCCCGAATCGATGTCGAAAGCTAAGTTTGAGATGCAAAGAAACCGGCGTTGTGTCGGATCGGGCTTGCGAAAAAAACTTCTTAACAGTTAGAGTCCAGAGGGCGGCAAATCTATGTCGGTGGCGCGAGCCACCGATTAACTTTCTGATTGCATTTTAGCCCGTTGGGCGACACATAGGAGGCTTGTTCTCCGGGAACTAGCGGGACCCTGTGTCGTCCCTCGGGATTGTGACGGGACAAAAAACTGCATTTGGAAAGGCACAAAAAAACTTTACGAAATGTCTTGCCAAAGCGGAATCGTCACAGCTCAACCTAAGCCTCGTATCCTAGTTAGTAGAGTCCTTTGTCCGGCGTCCTCGCTGTTGCTCAGGTCAAACATGGGATTCTTTCGGTAGGTATACTATCGCTTTCACGGGCTTTTCCAATCTTCGGTTTGTTGATTATAGGTACATCATGTTTCGCCGGACCATCTTGCTGTCAGTTGCCTGTTCCCTAGTCGTTAGCAATATTGCATTTGCGGATGAGGGTATGGTTCCCATTAGTGAATTGGGGCGATTACCTCTGGCGGAAAAAGGGCTGACGCTAACTGCCAAAGAAATCTTCAACCCGGGACAAGTCAGCTTGGTAGATGGCATATGCCGCGTCAACGGCTGCACAGGTTCCTTTGTTTCCAGCAATGGGTTGATCATCACCAATCACCACTGCGCTTTTGACGCGATCCAAAAGGCCAGCACATCGCAGAACGACTTGCTCACCAATGGATTCATTGCGAACAAGCTGACCGACGAGGTGCCAGCGTCCAACTATACCGTTCGAATCACCGAGGGCTACAAAGATGTTTCCGAACAGGTCCTCTCGGTAGTAACCGACAAGATGACGTTTCTAGAGCGGACGCAAGCGATCGATAAGCGTCGCAAAGAAATCGAACTGGCGACGGAGAAAGAAAACAAGGGACTGCGAGTTGAAGTTGCTGAGATGTTTGCCGGAAAGACCTATGGCTTGTTCCTGTACACGTACCTCAAGGACATCCGACTGGTGTTCGCACCGCCTATCTCAGTGGGTGCTTTTGGGGGCGAGGTAGACAACTGGGAATGGCCGCGGCACACGGGGGACTTTTCCTTTATGCGAGCTTACACCGCGCCCGACGGATCGTCCGCCGAGTATTCTCCCAACAATGTACCTTATCACCCAAAACGCGTGATTCGAGTCGCACCTCAAGGTGCCAATGAGGAAGACGCCGTGTTCCTGCTTGGATATCCAGGACGAACGGTTCGGCAAAAGACGGCCAGCTTCATGAAATACGAACAGGATGTACGCTTGCCCGCAATCGTCGAGCTGTATGCTTGGCAGATCAGAGAAATGGACAAAGCCGGCGCAACGGATAGGACGGTCGCCATCAAGCACGCATCGCGCACGAAGTCGCTCGCAAATGTGGAGAAGCGATCGCGGGGCCAATTGCTAGGTCTTCGTCGGGTCAACATCGTTCCCACTCGCGAGAAAGCAGAGGCCGAGTTGCAAAGCTTCATTCGATCCGACGCGGGTCGACGTGAGAAATACGGTTCACTCCTAAAAGACATTGCGGATGTCTATGACGAAATGACGACACTAGGCCCGCTTGAGATCCATCTCAAGGAACTCAAGTCCGCTTGTCGCGCACTGTCTTTTGCGTTCACCATTTACGATGCAGCGGTTGAACGGTCCAAGGAAGACATTGAGCGAGAAGCACCGTACATGAACCGCAATATGGACCTTACCGTCCAGCAGTTGAAGCTGGACGTCGCTGACTGGCATTCCCCAACGGATACCATCATGCTCGCGGGACTGCTCGAACGATTGAGCAAGATCCCTGGAGCACGCGATGTCGTACCTCTTGCAAGCGTTTTGAATGCACCTGCCTCCATACAAAAAAGGGCAGAGGCGATGATTGGGGCGACACGACTAGGGGAGGTGAAGTTCGTTGAAGAGTGCTTGAAAAAAACGCCAACCGAGCTTGCCTCGACTTCGGATCCATTGTTGAAGCTGATGATCGATCTTTATCCAACTTACAAATCTTTGCGAGACAAAGACAAAGCGCGTGATGGTCGTTTGGGGCCATTGTACGGAACTTTGATGGAAGCAAAGCAGGCGTTTGAGCAGGCTCAGTTTGTGCCCGATGCCAACGCGACGTTGCGAATTACGTACGGTCGTGTGCGAGGCTATTCGCCAGCGGACGCCATCCAAAAGACCCCGGTCTCGACGTTGCAGGGAGTCATCGAGAAGACGACCGGGGTGGAACCGTTTATTACCCCCAAAGCTGTCGTGGACCGTTACGCCGCAAAAGACTTTGGGCCATTCGTTCATCCGAAACTTGGGCAAGTTCCCGTCGCCATACTCTACAACACCGATACGACCGGTGGCAATTCAGGCAGCCCCGTGTTTAATGCGAAAGGGGAGTTAGTTGGCGTCAACTTCGACCGAACCTTCGAAGCGACGATAAACGACTTTGCTTGGAATGAAAGCTACAGTCGCTCGATTGGAGTGGATATTCGATATATCCTCTGGATTACTGGGGTCGTTTACGAGGCCAAGCACTTGCTGAAAGAGATGGGGCTTTAGGCGAATCCCGCGGTTTGCCCTCATTTCAGGGCTTCCAGGGCTTGTGGCTGGAATGTATAAAACGTTGCTGCATAACAGTTTCCTTTGAGATATTCACTCCGAAAGGCCCGTTGAGAGATGGCGGAATCGACCAAACGAACCGACGACGTATTCGACATCGATCGCATTCGAAAGTTGATCGAGTTGATGAAGGAGCATGAGCTCGGTGAAATCGATCTTCGTCAAGACGATCAACGCATTCGCCTATGCGGTGCAGGGCATGGCCAGCCTGTAATTTCCTCAGGATTTATGCCTCAACCCGCATCTGCTGCACCAATCCAGTCTGCTCCGCCTGTAGCATCAGCCCCGGCAGCAGATGCCGACGGACCTCATATTGCTTATATCAAATCGCCCATGGTTGGCACGTTCTATTGCCGTGCAAATCCAAACGCTAAGAACTTTGTCGAAATTGGCTCATCCGTCCAAAGCGATACCGTCGTTTGTATCATTGAGGCCATGAAAGTCTTTAACGAAATTCCAGCAGAAGTGCGAGGGAAAATCGTTCAAGTGCTTGTAAAAAACGAAGAAGCGGTAGATTTTGGCAAGCCCCTCTTCAAGATCGATACGCGAGGCTAAGCATGTTTAGTCGTGTGCTTGTCGCCAACCGTGGCGAGATCGCTTTACGTATCATCCGAGCTTGTAAAGAACTCGGGATCGAAACAGTTGCAATATTCAGCGAAGCCGATCGTGGCGCTCAGTATTTGGAGTTGGCGGATCAAGCGATATGCGTTGGGCCAGCGAAGTCGATCGACAGCTACCTGCGTGTTGATCGCGTGATTGCGGCAGCCGAAGTTGGAAATGTTGACGCAATCCATCCAGGATATGGTTTTTTGGCCGAGAACTCGAGTTTCAACGAGGTTTGTCGTAGTTGCAACTTTACGTTTATCGGGCCGTCACCTGAAGCGATGGAAAAGCTCGGAGACAAGAATACGGCGAGAGAAATGGCGGTTGCTGCCGGTGTTCCTGTCGTTCCAGGAAGCGATGGATTGTTGGAGACGGAAGAGGACGCGTTAACCGCTGCTCGAAAAATTGGATTCCCGGTTTTGATCAAGGCAACGGCTGGCGGCGGCGGCAAGGGGATGCGTGTTGCGATGGACGAAGCGTCCTTGCAGACCTCTATTTCTCAGGCTCAGACCGAAGCCAAAGCGGCTTTCGGTAACGGTGGCGTTTACCTCGAAAAATACATCGACAGACCAAGGCACGTAGAGGTACAGATCATCGCGGATCAGCACGGCAACATCGTGCATTTACACGAACGCGATTGCTCGGTCCAACGGCGGCATCAAAAGCTGATCGAGGAGAGTCCGTCACCGCGTTTGCCAGAGGCGACACGCAAGGCCATGTGCGACGCGGCGGTCCGAATGATCAAACAAGCCAACTACTACAACGCGGCAACCGTCGAGTTCATCGTCGATCAAAACGACAAGTTTTATTTCATTGAGGTGAACGCGAGAATCCAAGTCGAGCATCCGGTTAGTGAGATGATTTCCGGTGTCGATTTGATCAAGTCCCAAATACTGGTGGCCGCTGGCCAACCGCTGCCGTTTAAGCAATCGGATATAAAGCCATTTGGAGCGGCAATCGAGTGCCGAATCAACGCCGAAGACCCTGACAAAAATTTCCAACCCTGCCCCGGCCGAATCGAAAAGATGTTTATGCCTGGTGGATTAGGGGTTCGTGTCGATTCGCATGCGTACGCTGGTTATTCAGTGCCTCCCTATTATGACTCGATGATCGCCAAGATCATTGTGCACAAGCCGACGCGGGAGGAAGCGATCGAGTGCATGCTTCGGAGCTTGAGCGAGCTGCGGATTACAGGAATCAAGACGACAGCTGGTTTCCATGCGACCGTATTGAAGCAAAAGGAATTCTCAGAGGGGACGGTCGATACCAAATGGGTCGAACGCGAATTGCTCCCTCGCCTAAAGACTGTGTAGAGCATAGCAAAGCAGTTGGCCTCAACGGCTTCTGATCGTACCAAAGCCCTACTAACTACGATCGCATTGAGACAAGTTCGATGGTAAGTAGACAGAAGCTTTACTCGGTGCCTCGCAAGCTGGACTTAGCAAGTCTGTTTGTCTTTACGACGGGCTACGGATTGCTTTTTGCGCTGATGAACTTGGCGAATGCGGGGGCACTGAACTTTGCGATAGTTGCGGGATTCTTTACCTGTATTGGAGTGTCGCAGGCCATCCTTTTCAGGGGCAAGTCACCTAGGAAGGCATCATGTTTGGCGGGTGCAGTTTACTACTTCGCAATCCTCGTTATTGCCGGCATGAGTTATGGATGGCCGCTTAGTCGAATCTTGGAAGGGAGGGTTATTGCATTCGTTTTGATGGTTGGCACCGCGGCAGGATATGTATCTGGCGCGTCTATCGGAGGCGTTTTTTTGATAGCAGATTCCCTGCGAACGCGGCTGCGAAGCCGAACGAAGCTAGACAGCGAAGATGCCTCCGATGGTTAGCCACTCGAAAGAGCACGTGCCCAAAAGAACCCGGCGAGTCCTGTTCGGACATCGGCCGTGGTCGATCCAGTGTTCGCGTTGGATGGGAGTTCTGGTGCCGATTTGCCGCCAAGCGGGCTAAACATTTGGCCGCCGCGCGGCTGAAACATTTGGGAAATTCATTTTTTGGCATCTAAATTGCCACTATCGAGCTGCACGGTTTGACAGCCGCCAAGCCTGGTATTTTAATCAAGGCATCTCGTGAGAGAGTTTCGAGGAAAAATCAAGTTTGGCATGCTGTGCTAACATTGATTTCCGTCCACCCCACCTTTGGAGAATCGTTTCGAATGAAAAGACTATTTTTTGTGTTTGCCATCGCTTTGACGGCAACTGTCATGTCTCGACCAGCTTTGGCAACCAAGGAATTCGGCGAGCAGTTTACAAAGCAATACGTAGAAAACAGCAAGAACGAGGATTTCAAGAAACTGGTGGCTGAAG
>JANMNR010000074.1:0-8879 GCA_031368325.1 Pirellula sp. | reverse complement strand
ATCGATGGCCAAGACGCATGGAATCTCTCCGCTGGCACGAAAGCGAGCATCGGTTACGTCGATCAGCGGCCTCGATTTTATCCGTGGATGAACGGTTCGGACCTGCTCAAGTACGTTGGTGCAATGTATCCGCATTGGAATGCAGCTTTGTGCGCCGAATATGCTAAACAATGGGATGTTCCGTTGTCCAAGCCGTTCGGTAAACTCTCGCCTGGAGAACAACAGAAGATCGCCATACTGACGGCGCTGGGCAATGAGCCCGATCTGTTGATTTTGGACGAACCGGTTAGCAGCCTTGATCCGCTGGCTCGTCGTGCGTTTTTAAGATCGTTACTCGAAATTGCACGCGATGAAGATCGCACAATCCTTTTTTCGACGCATATTACTTCGGATGTCGAACGTATCGCCACGCATGTTGCGTTCTTACATGATGGCCGAATTCAGTGGTTCGACGAACTGGACGTGACCAAAGAACGCATTCGTCGGTTGCGTTTCCGCTCGAAGCTAACTTTCCCCGCCTCATTTTCGATTCCTGGTGCTCTGCACATTCAGGTCGACGGCCCGCTAGTGGTTGCTTCATTCACGGCGACTTCAGAAGCTGACATCAATGCTGTGTGTGCTCGCTACGACGCAGCGGTTGAAATCGAAGAGTTGAATTTGGAGGAGATTTTTTTGGAGCTGCATCATGTGGAGGCGTAGCTATTGGGTGCTGAAAACCTACGTGAAGCGACCGCTGTCGTGGCTGTTTGCCTTGGCCGCGATGCTTTGCCTAATTGTTCCTTACTACTTGATCGACGATAAAATTCAGAGCGTTAAAAACGAAGTCGTTTCTGGCGACTCAATAGGCACGTTTGAACAACTAGAACTTGTACTTGCTGGTGATCCAACAAAGCCTGTCGAACTCGACTATCGCCAACTTTTTGGAATGGCCACACAGAAGCTGTTTCCAGTTTCACGCGGTGCGACCCGGCATATCGGGCCAGAAGAGCAAGCGTTGATCCATACAGCTCTGGAGCCCGTCGAAGGTCTTAAAAATGTTGTGGCGATGGAGGCAGGACATGCGGTAGATCAAGCGACCATTCATCGCATCGCCAAGTTCAAAACGCTGAAGCGTTTGTCGATTTTTGCAGATCTTGGCTACGAAACGCTGGACCTCCATCCGCTGACCAACCTTACGGAACTTGAGGAACTCCAGCTCGGTGTGGTCAATCGTGTCGACTCCCTCAAGCCGTTGAATGATTTACCTCGCCTGCGCACGCTAGGAATTGGTTACGGGATGATTTTGCATAAGCACGGTCTGGATGAGCTTGCTAGGCTGCCGCACTTACGAGAGCTGTCCCTGCCCGATTTGAGTTCCTTTCCAGGACTTCAAGACACCGTTAATAAACTCACGCAATCTCAGACGCTGCAACGAATCAACTACGGCGTTTCCTGGGACGATACGAGCGTGTTGGCCGATGTGCGATCGCAGGTCGCAGGCATTCATGTTAACCCGTCAAATTTTCGACCCTCGCGACATGTTGCCCTGTTCTTTGCACTAATTGCAGTCGCAATTGCAGCATTCCCGATGGCGCAGCTCGCTGGCCAACTATCCCTTCCATCATCCTATTTAGCACCGTTCTATCGTGCACCTCACTACCTGGTTGCCAGCCTGCTCATTGCAATACTGGTTGTGGGAGCGATCATCGGGCTAGTCAGTGTTGGCGTGAATGCCTCGACTGCATCGTCGTTGATGCTGTGCTTTGGTAGCATTCACCTGTGGAGTTCAAGCCGAATTCCGAGCACGGGCAAAATTACAACGAAAACCGGACTCGTCAATCTATTGGTAGCGATGCCAATCGGTGCGTCGCCGTTTCTGGTAACTGCATCGCGATTCTTCCATCCGATGTTGATGGAAGACTTTTTGATGTCAGGCCACGTCCTGATTCCAATTGCTTTTATCGCGATCGCGGCATGCTTGAGTTGGCTCGCTTTCTGCAACCTTCAGTCGCGACTGAGAGAAAGGCTGGAACTTGGCCTGCCGGTCGTGTTGTCTTTTCACGACCTGCAAGCTCAGACTTCCGAGTGGGCTCAAACTCCGTTTTCGGCGGTCCCTGGTGTCCATCCATTGCCAATGGGAATGAAGTTGCCAATAGTCGCCAAAACGGCACTGGCTGTAACGCTGCTTTCGATACCGATGCGGGCCATTGGCTACGAAGACCTTGGACGAATGGCGTTGATGACTTGCCTCGGATCGGCATTCGTTTGCGTCTACCTGACGGGTGTGAAATGGTGGCAGGAGATGCCATACTTTGCAGCCACGACGATAAGACCCCCAGATCGAATGGGACACGTTGATCGGCTGATGTACGGAGTCAGATCCGATATTTTTGGTTTGGTGCCTTTGTTGTTGGCATGTGTCATTGCTATGGGACTGCTCGGTCCATGGCAGTTAGAAGGAATCGGAATTCGGCTATTACATAGTATCGTCGCGGTTGCGAGCGTCACGCTGGCGATTTACGCAGCGCTCCTTTGGGTCTTAACGATCCGGAGCTTGATCGGGATCGCGATCGTACTGTTGGTTTGCTACCTGCCGTGCTCTATGATGATGATGGAAATCGCTGTGCTCGACAGATCCGCGTCGCCACTACTCGCTGGGATCACGATCATTCTCTCTGCGAGTGCAATCGCAACGATTTCAGTCATCGCAATCATTTTTGTTAGACGCTGCTTCGCACGAATCGAATGGGCGCGGTTCCGTTCATAGTCAACCTTTGGCATGCGGCGATGCGACTCAAACAATTCCATACCTTTGAGGAGAATCGACATGCCTCGATTTTTGTCGTTCGCCTTATTGATGTTGTCAGGTTGCACCTACTCAACCAATCCAATTTTTACGGAACAGGACAACCTGTTCGACGAGGCCTTTATTGGAACTTGGAAGGCTGACGACGGAATACCTGACGTTGGCACTTTTGAGGTGACGCGATGGGCAACGGATGATAACTCGTACCGAGTAATCCTCCGCAATCAGACAACAAGGGACATTTCAGTTGTATCTTTCCCAGATCGATCGAACGAAGTATTTGACGGCCAGGGTTGAGGCCGACAAGTCCACAGGTAAAGTAGGTGCTGTTCCTGCTCACGCGATCTATTGGACGTTGATAATCGATCAACAAGACGGGGAAAAACTCAAGGCGAGATATCTTCAACAGGCTTGGATCATACAGCAAGTCCATAGCAATCCTCAGGTTCTGAAGCACGAGTGGTACGCTCATCTAGATAAGCCAGACAAGAAGAACCATATTCTCTTGACCGCTACGACTGCTGAGTTGCGAGCGTTCGTGCTATCCCATCTCGACAAACGCGATGCTTGGATGCCGGTCAGGTTCAAGAAGTTTCGCTAAGACTAGACAAAAATCGGTGCCGTTTCGTTAAGGATCATGATGCTGTTCGCTCCCACCCGAGCCACAACCATCCAAGATTTCCCGAAAGGTTTTCGACGCGGCTGTCTCGATGCCTCACTCAATCGATTCGTGGCGATCAAGATGTTGCTCCCGCACTTGGCTGCGTCGGAAGCGGCTCGCTCGCGAAGGTCAAAGGGTTGTGGCTGTAGTCGATTATCACGTGATGGCGATTCATCTGAGGCGCATTTCTGGTTTTCTCGAATTGTGTGTTGACGCCGCCTCGAAAAAGTCGTATTCTCTAATTCAATAGAAATGCGTTAATGAGATAAGAATACGTTCGAGCGAGGAGGAATGCAATGGCCAGACCGAACTCAGAGTATCCAACTGAGTTGGAGCTCCAGATTTTAAAAGTACTCTGGGACGCCGAGCCGATGACGGTTCGGGAAGTGCGGGATGTACTAGCTTCGCGCGGGCGTGATCTGGCGCATACGACCGTCATTACGATGCTTGGCACTATGGTCGACAAGGGGCAGATCGAAAAGCTGGAGCCAACTCAAGGTAAGTCGTTTCGGTTCTCACCCTTGATTCAGCGTACTGACGTCTCTAAAGGAATGCTGGGCGATCTGATTGAGCGAGTCTTCGATGGGTCGGCGGAAGCGGTGATGCTGAGTCTGTTTGATGTGAAGGAACTCGACGAAGAAGAACTCACAAGCCTTCGCAAATTGCTGAATAAGAAAATGCGGGAGGCCAAATCATGAAACTTCCAAGGGTTGATTGGTCTGAGCTATCGCTGCAACTGGTCGTTACGTTTGGTCACTTTCTATGGCAAGCTTGCGCGGTGGCGATTGTTCTTGGCATCTTAGAACAATTGTCCTCAATTGTTTTTCGCCGTTCCGATAACCTGCGTTACACAGTCGCTTGTCTTGCCTTTTTCTCGCTGCCAGTTTGCGTTGCATCAACGTTTGCTTGGGTTCATCAATCGCGAGGAACCTTCTTGTTGGCTGCAAGTGCTCCGATTCAATCACCCGCGATTTCAACAGCAATCGCGGGCGAGATGGCTTCGCCGGTCGTACGCACGGAGATGGCAAAACTGCCACTTTTGCAAATACCCGCTGAATCCGATTGGTCCGCAACTCAATCGCCCGAAGTCCCGATCCATCCGGCCAATTCGTTGTCGTGGGCAAATAACATTCAATCTCTAGCACCCTACCTGTTGATCGCCTACACGATGGGCGTTTGCCTGATGCTCACACGTTTCGGAATCTCGATCGTTGGCAGTTCGCGTCTACGTCGAACGCTTCAGTCAGTTACCGATTCCAGTTTATTGAATATCATTGCGGAACAATCTTCGCGGCTTGGATTAAAGCGAGTTCCGATTGTAGCCATTTGTCAGCGAGTGTCTGTTCCCGTTGTCGTTGGCATCGTTAGGCCGATGATCCTGGTGCCACCGGCGCTTGTGTGTGGCTTCGATCCGAATCAGTTGGCTGCGATCTTGAGCCACGAGATGGCTCACATCCGACGGTACGATCTGATCGTCAATCTGCTGCAGCGAATCGTCGAGGCGTTACTCTTTTTCCACCCAGTCACTTGGTGGATCAGCCGCCGCGTAAGCATCGAACGCGAGCACTGCTGTGATGATATGGCGGCGGCTTACATGGGACGATTGTGGTACGCGGGTGCACTGCTGCAAATGGCCGAGCTTTGCATTGGCCACGATCGACGACACTCCGTCGCTCTGGCAACCTTGTCAGCAAACGGCGGAAATTCCACTGACTTCGGCTTTCGCATCCGACGGTTGATCGGTGCCAAGGAGACGACTCGGGTTGGGTTAACGCGCCGCAGCTTCTCGATTGGACTGGCGTTGGTTTCGCTGGTGGTGGTTTCGCTTGTTGCATGGGGGCAAAATCGCAAAGAGTCGGAACAAAACGCGGAGGATGGAGTAGTGAAAAAGATCTTCACTCCCGAACCACTATGGCAAACAAAACTCGCTGCCAACGACGTCGCTTCCGAATTGCATCGCATTTCGCCCGTGGTTGTTGCGGGCAGTCGGGTCCTGAGCATCGAAAAGGACTTTGATCTGCGAACAGGTAAGGAAATCGAAAGCACCTTTGTGCGGCGTCCTCGGAAAAACGTGCTGGATGGTACTCTCGATCCAGTGTTTCGCCGCCGATCATCCGATCGTGAATTCTTGGTCGAAGTTAGTGTTCGTGGATTAGGAAGCCTACCTGGCTGGTCGCTTCCGTCCTGTGACATCCGAGTCATTCGTGCGACCGATGGTAGGCAAGTCGGCACCACCATTCCAAGGGGAGGAGAATTTGATGCGAATACGTGCGACGTAGATATCGAGAATGGCGGCGATTTCCTACTGCTTGGCATGGGTAACGAGGTTCACGTCTACCGCACGGAAACAGGTGCAATCGAAACAATGATGCCGATCAAGACCAAACGTGTTGATGCGGTCGCTTTCAGTCCAGATCGCAAGTGGCTGGTTGTTTCCGATCAAAACGATCTGCACTTCTGGCGGTGGCGAGATCAAGCTCCCGTGAAGACGATCCATGCAGGTCGAAAGATCGATAGCCTTGTCTTCACACCCGATGGTCAATATCTGGCTGAAGGCCCTGACACGCGTGAAGACATTCAAATTCGCGATATGAGGACGCTGGAGGTTATCGCGTCGCTGAAAGATGAAATCGGTTCGCCACTGATGGTCAGTTCGATGGATATCACTCCTGACGAGCGTTATCTGGTCGCGCACAACGAGGTCTCAGTCGCCCCAAAGAAGATGACGACACCGCATCGAATTCATGTGTGGGACTTGAAATTACGTGGAAATCCAGTCTTTCAGATCGCGACTGGTGAATGGGTGCGCAACGTCGCGTTCAGCGACGATGGCCGCATGATCGTGGGCGAGTTCAGTGGGGCGACTCATGGCGCGCTGCTAGCCGCGTGGAAATTGCCTGATGAGTTGATCCGTCGCAGAGTGGATGCCCCAAGCGACTCCAAGGATCGATTGGGTGATGGTATCCAATGGTCTCGATGGGGTGACAAAGATGGATTGCTTTCTGGGGCTCGGTTGGTTCTTCCCGAGGGCGGACTAAAGCCAGGACAACCGCTGGTCGTGGAGTATCGACTGGCAAATGTCTCGACGGAAACAAAGACGCTGAAGTGCTACTTGAACAAAGGCATGCAGTTCACCTCGCTCGGTCGAGGTAATCGAATCGGCGGCTTTGGGCTCGATTGGCATCGCGAGCCCGTTACGCTGACGATTGAACCAGGCGAAGTCTTTATCGATTCCGAACATCTTGTTTCTATCAATACAACAGGTTTGGAACCGGACGAATATCAAGCTGCATTGGGGTCGGCGTTTCGTTATGCCGATTCGCTCGAACCGAATACAACTCATGAGATCCCCCATCGCGGCCGCACTCCGTTCAAAATCGTGGGCGAGTCAAATGTCAAAATTACAGAGCTGCCCAAGAGCGACATCCATTGGGGAAAACCAATCGCTGGGCTGCAGCTCGGTGCTAAGTTCATTGGCGACCCAAAGTCATATTCAATCGGTGCAACGGTTGAAGCCGATCTATTCGTCGCCAACGTGACCGACCAACCGATTGAGTGTTCTATCATACTTCCGCATCCGGCCGATGGATGGCTATTCAACGTGGAGGATCGCAACGGCGACACGATCATGCTCCAAAGACCTATTCCAATAAGCAGCCTATTCCCCGAAGAACGTGTTTTGCTTAAGTTGGCTCCAGGCGAAATCAGATCAATCATTGCCGGTCAGGCAGATGCAGATGCCAACGGAGCGACTCGCCCCCGACCCAAGTTTGAGATCGCAGATGTAGAAATCGACGAAGCAAATTGGACTGACTACACGATCAAGGGCCGACTTGTCACTCAGGGTGGCTCCTATTCGGCGATCTTCGGTCTCGGTTTGATTCGCCCAGAGATTCCAGCCTTCCGATTAGAACTCGATTCTGGCAACGTTCCGTTCACGGTGGTTGGCAAGGACCGTTTAGGTAATAACACAGTTGTCGACAAACAATCGGGACCAATCGACCTCGGCAACCTAAGCGTTAATGTCAAGCCGCCGGACCAGCAAGCCTTAAACCAAAAGGTCAACGACCTTGCAGGGAAGCGAGAGGATTTGGTTCGACGAATTGATAGAGCTGCTACTCAAAGGGACGAAGCCCAAAAGTCTAGCAGCGAGTACTTTAGGCTGGACTACATGTTAAAGACCCAAGAATTGCTATTAGCAAAGTTCGACCTCGAGAATGCAACAGCAGACATCGTTGTACCGAACGCTCCGGAAGCGACACCAGAACGGATAGCGGCATTGCGCGAATTGCTATGTATTCGGTGGGGGCTGCCGGTGGATGGCATTCAGGTCGGACTGGGCACGATCGATGATCCATATCAGTTTGAACCCTCCGAAAAAATCTCATTTCAAGTCTACATTCGCAATGTCACAGAGGAGCAGATTACACAAAAACTGCGTTGGTTTGACGCCGCAAATTCAACCGCGCTGCTCAGATCCTTAGCGCGAAGCCCAACGAACATCTTTCTTTCCAGTCGTTCGGGTAGTTCTCTTGGAAAAGAGACCGAGCTGCGATTGGAGCCTGGTGAGATTCGAGAACTTCCGCGTGGTCGCTTCGAAATGGACACAACAGGTTTACCTCCTGGTGTATATAGCGTCGATGCGAACTTCCCAGTCGTGTTTCCAAACCGAGTTGGCGAATCCGCTACTCGAATTGCCCGACCAATCGATGCGGACGGTATGCCTTTCGAACTTTTGTTTCGTTTTGAGTTGATTGGAGAACGGCCGCTTCCAGATGCTGTTCCAGTGGATTCTGCGAGCGAAGTCGTCGAGACTTCAAAGGTCAAATGGGGGACCCCGGTTTATGGATTGCAAGCTGGAGCACGCTTTCGAAAAGATGCGACGAACTCGGGTGAAATCGATACTGCAAAAACCGATTCACAGGGCTCATCTGCAGTGTATCACTCGCATATCGGCGATACCGTCAAAACAGAGATCCTCGTTCGAAACATTAGCAGCCAACCTATCAAAGTTCGGATCGAAGCTGCGATGGGCAAGGAGGTTCAGTCACTGTCTGCCATGGACTCCGGACTTACGCAACTCAGCAGTAAAGCAATCATGCGTCGTAGCCCAGTCAAAATTGCGGAGAAGAGTACTCGAACCGTCGAGCGGACTTTGCAGCCCGGCGAACACGTCATCGCGGCGCATCAGGACTTCGAAATTCAGCAACTTGTCGACGGGCGCGAAAGTCAACTATCACTACCTGAAGTCAATCGGCACTGGGTTCCTGGGCAGGGTGACTACATGTATCACGCGTATCTCAAACTTGGAATCACGGACTCATTGAGTATAAGCCTCCATTCGGGCGGAATCGGAATACGAATCGATGCCGACAATGATCCGCAGGGGGCCAATCAAGCCATCACAACTGAAACAAACGTTTCTTCGCCTGG
>JANMNR010000791.1:0-6779 GCA_031368325.1 Pirellula sp. | reverse complement strand
TTGTGGCTGGACCAAACTCCGCCAGTCGGGAAAGGGCGGGTGACACTCGCGGAACCACTCCAAGTCTTCGGAGTCGCACCGTCCGGAACTAGCCTCCCGTTTTGATAGAGATTGGGTCGCCCAGCGCATTCAACCACCAAGAACGTGTTCGAAAGACCGTCGGTGACCTCTGCGAGTCGAACTGCTGTTCCCTTCAAAATGCCGCAATTGAGAGGGTCGGACAGTTGCTGGTTGAGCGGCAACACTGCATTGAGTTGAGTACTGACTCCTCCGACATTGGCGTAGTCGGTTGTGGCGCCGACATAGAAGGAGCGAGCACCAAAGGTTGCGGTCGTGGTTGTCGCATTGGCGTAATCGACCAATACCGTCCATTCAAATCCATCGCGAGGACTAGCAGATGGACAACTTAGCGAAGGCACGGCTACCCTAACCGCGTTCAGGTTAGGCGCATCGTGCCAATGAAACTGCGAATTGAACTGCTGGAACAAACCAGCTTGTTCGACATAGGGAAGAGTTGCTGTGAACCAACTGCCACGGCGGGCGTTGAAATTGCGTCCCTGTTCAGGACCGGTGGACTGGGCAGGCCACGCTCGAAAGGCGGACTCGTAATTGTGCAGCGCCAAACCGATTTGTTTGACATTGTTGCTGCACTGCATGCGTCTCGCTGCTTCGCGTGCCGCTTGGACTGCGGGCAACAGGAGACCAACCAAAATACCGATGATCGCGATTACGACCAACAGTTCAACCAACGTGAAGCCGCGAGGGCGGCGAAGAAACTTCGGCATCATTTTCCTCGATGATGGTGCGGAGCGAAAACTCCGGCGGAGCACGAGCGAGAAATGTTGGCTATCAGCGGATCGGGAAATGCAAGTCGGCAACCCTCGAAGCGACAGCCGTGCGCAAGAGCGAAGTGCACTAATAATCCGATCGCGACAGTCCCCATTTCCCGAGGGTACTACCACTTAAAACAGACGATCAGGCAGGTCTTCTGACTTCCGGCATGATCCTCAACCTGCGCCTTCCCACAGTCGTATGACCGTAGTGGCAATGAAGCAAGTTTCGTATCCGGTTACAGCGGCGGGACCGCAACGGATTTTCACCGTTTTCCCTATTCTCTGAGAAAGCGACACGCTTCCCCAGCACCTGAGTCCGCTGGGAGTTTAAACGACACTACTCTTTTGTCAACGCCTAAAGGCCATTCAACGGTGTGTTACGACGTGGTCGCCCGACTCTTTAATGTTGTATCAAAACAAAATTCCGGTACCAAACTTCGCTTCCGTGATCGGTAAGCATGATTCGGCCTCGAGGCTTCTCGCCAAATCCACTCGTCTCGGCAAATTTACTCGCCTTCAAGCGATCCTTCCAGTCGTCGTTTCCCAATGTCGCGGAGACAATTTTTTGGCCATTCAAATAGTGCTCAATATTACTTCCTTTGGCTTCAATCCCCGCTACATTCCATTCTCCTGCGGGATTCGGCACAGCAGATTTGTCTGGCTCGTATAGGTCATATATCGCGCCGGTTTGGTTCTTTGCGGATCGGCTCTTGATGCTCACGTCGTCTTGAACTTGGTATTCAAAACCGAGAAATCTTTGGCCATATCGTTGGACTCGGTACTTCACTCCGCTATTGCCCTTCGTCGCAATTTTGAACTCAAACTCGAGCGTGAAGTCGGCGAATTCCTGAGTGGTCACGATGTTGCCACCCTTCGTTGAGCCTTTGCTTAAATGGATCAAACCATCCTTGACTTCCCAAGACGATGGCACCGACTTTCCATCCGGCGTGCTCCACGCGTCAAACCGATCTGAATCAAACAATGCCACACGTCTTGCTTTCTTGTCTGCTTCGTCAGCCAAAAGTAGCGGTGCCGTCGACAGGCAAAGAAATAGGTACGCTAGTAGATGGCGTTGCATAGAGTGACCACTTCTTTCTAGGCGGGTTGAAAACGCTTGACTTGGTTGAGAGGATCTACAACCTATTGGATTTGATTAGATATGATACACGAAGCCGCAATCCATTTCACCAGACTTCTAGATCGCACGGATGGTGGCAACTTACCACGGAGTGCTTCGCTCCATCGGCGCTAACGCGACGCTTCTCGGATTCGATCCTTATCTGTCTTAAGCGTTTCCATAAACGAGTGGAACTCGCGTTCCAATGACTCTAAATCGCCAAATATCTCTGTGAAGGCACCGACTCGATGGCTCTGCGAAAAATCATCCTCAAACTGAGAGCAAACTCGGTAGTAAGCGACGAGTTTTTCGAATCGCGTTTCCATCAAAAAATAAGTTAACGCCCATGCTGGTCCGTAGGCTTCGACCGCCTGGTCCTGGCTCCTCGCGGTGTAGAACAATCGATCTGAGACGACCAGTTCCAGGTTGTTTCGTCGCGGATCATTGGCGACGATTCGGTAATCGGCAAGCCGCGTTTGGTTGACGGCTCCGATTCCGCCCCATCCAGCTCCGGCTGGGGTTTCGAAGTAACTGGCTAACCCCTCATGCGCCCACCGCGCGCCTATCTTTCCTCGCGACAACAACCCTGAGTTTCCGGCCAATTGATGTGTCGCTTCATGAGAAACGACTTCGATATCCGACTCCTCACGAGCCACTTTGATGATCAGCTCAAAGGAATTTGCTAAGTGAGCCATATCTTGCGAGATCGCCGTCCCGCGAGCCTTTAACTTGGTCTTTTGCATCTCCTCGGCGACACTAGTTAAGAGCTTCATTCCCGGCGTAGTCCCTTGATCGTAGAACACACTGATATTGTCCTTGGGTGACCAAAATCCGGCCGCCATTTTCAGTTCTGGCGAAAGCAAGGAAGCGTACCGATGAAACTCTTTTTCCTCGGCAAACAGCAAAACCATCATGTGCTCCTTGGGCGGTTCAAGCACAATGCCATCTAGCGCGAATTTCATAAAGTAAGATTCGTAGACCATCTCCAGCAATTCGATTCGTGCTTGCGCTCGCGTCTTGCGACCGATCTTCCTTTCGCTCGTATCGTGAAGCAAAACGTAATGCGAACTTATCTCAACCTTCAAGCTAGATAAACCTGTGGATGCTCTCAGCGTTTTTTCGATCCCTGCGGAATCCCCTAAGGGCTGTTTGACTTTTTTCCTGGCATCCAGCAATCGTCGTACGGTTGCGTTTTCAGGATCGATCTTGTGGGAGGCGCTGCAACATTCATAAAACTCTTTGAGCAATCCTCGCTTCAACGCCTGGCGCGCCGCTTCTAAGTAGTCTTCAATGTCTTTCGACTTGCTGGCCTTGTTCAGGAGCCTCTTGAATTCCTCTTGTCGGGTCGGCGCCTTGACGATGGTGGTATCATCCAAGTTCAAGATCATCGTACCAAACGTAGGGTGAGTGTATTCTAGAAGCCGGCCCCCTAAAACTTTGGTTTTGCCTTCAAAGGTGGTAACTAACTTTGTTCCGGGCAGACGATACGTTACAAAGTCTGCTTTAACTGAGTGGCTAACCGATAGCATCAGGGCACATAGACAAAGCAACGCGTGCATGAGCAATTTGGACGTGGCAAAGTGCATACAATTCTCGATTCGGTCTTAAACGCTTGGACACCTGCTGCAATGAGGGTCTAGAGAAATTGATCTCCAACACCAGTATACGCTGAACGGCATCAACCGTTGATATAAAGAACAATGTGTGGTTGCTCCTATTGACTCGTGATGAAAAATCGAAGATTACCGACTTGTCGTCTACAAAGGAGACCTCGGAGTCTCCCTGTTTGAGATTTTAGGCAAAATAGTCAATTTTGGCTTTGCGCAGAATGCGATGGATTATGAAACACGGCTCGGTATGGCTCGCGGTTGGAATGTTTTTCAGCACGCTCGGTTGTGCATCCATGAAGGAATCGGACACGGCACGGACCGGGCTCGAGCAATTGCTTGTCAGCAACGCCGTCGACCAGTCGCTCGCAAAAGTCGACTTCCGACCTGTTGCAGGTGCCAAGGTGTTTCTGAAAACCGATCTCTTGGATTGCGTTGACAAAAACTATGTCCTCCTCAGCACGCGGTCCAAACTACTTGCTAACCAATGCACTCTCGTTGACAAAGCGGATGACGCCGACGTTGTACTGGAAATCGCCTCCGGCGGCGTCGGTACTGACCGAACCGAACTGGTCGTCGGATCACCCGAAATACCGCTCGGACTTATGGGCAGTATCCCCAAAGTCAACGTGTACGAACGAAAAAAAGCGATGGGTACTGCAAAACTAGTGATCATCGCCACCGATGCGAAATCCAAGCAGCCCGTCATTAACTCGGGCTTTTCACTCGCTCGAAGTGACCACCAACACTGGTCGATGATGGGATCTGGTCCAGTGCTTTCCGGAAGCGTTGCCAATCAGCTTAAAGAGCACACAGGTACCAGCGAATCCATCATGACCTTTCCTGCATCGCCCCCGACCACGCCAAGCCAAATGGCATCGAGGGGCAATGGCGAAGGCATGCGACGATAGTACCAAGACTATCCACCGATTTGGTACATGGCTCGTTCGGGCTGTTTGAAATTGCTAGTCGAAATTCCATGTGACGCGTACTTCTGTCGAATACAGTCGGCCACAATCTCGTAAATTGCTTCGTCGCTGGAGTTCGAGTCGCACGCGGACTTGAGGTCCCATTCCTCTCGACCAAATAGGCAGTTTCGCAACTTGCCGTCCGCCGTCAACCGTAAGCGATTGCACGATTGGCAAAACGGTTGTGAAACAGGATCGATAAACCCAACGCCACCCTTTCCATCGGCGAAACCAAAATCGCTAGCTGGCTGCGCGGGATCCGATCTGGTTAAGGGTGCGAGGGGACCGAAGTGCGATTCCAGGTGCGTTCTCAGTTCGTTGCCGTTGACCACTTGGTCCTGACTCCACTGCCGATCCGCGTCCAGTGGCATGAACTCAATGAATCGAATAATCAGACCTCGACTGCGTGCATACTCGACCAAGGGGACACAGTCTTGAAGGTTGATTTCACGAAGAACCAACGCGTTTAGCCGAACGTGGAGTTTGCTCTCCACAGCCGCGTCAATTCCCTCAAGTACTTTATCCAAACCATCACGACGGGATATTTCTTTGAATGCGCTTGCGCGAAGGGTATCCAATGAAATATTGACGTGCGTTAAACCCGCGTTTTGAAGCGATTCCACTTTGCCCGCTAAAAGCATCGCATTGGTGGTCATGGCTATCTGGCGTAACCCCGAGATGCCCGAAAGCTTTTCAACCAACTGCTCAAGATTTGGACGCATCAGTGGTTCGCCACCAGTCAGTCTTACCTTACTGACTCCAGCGCGTGCCAAAATCGAAACGATTCGAACAATTGAATCGTACGAAAGCAGACGATGTTGAGGCAAAAAACCGAGTACCGTTTCCGGCATGCAGTAGCGGCAACGGATGTTGCAAGCGTCGGTGACACTGATTCTCAGCGACTCATGAACGCGACCGAACCCATCTAGTAACGGAGGCAAACCATCCGTGCGAATTGTGGCCGCATTGGAATACATGGAAGGTGTCATGAAGTAGGGTTTGGGTGAATCCACTTCGGAGGCTGGGCCGCAAACCACTCCTTTTTCCAAATCGGGACTTGCTTTTTTAATTCGTCGATCAGCCACCTTCCGGCTTCAAATGCCTCGCTGCGATGAGGCGTGCTGACAATCACCGCAACGCTTGGCTCTTTGATCTCAACTCGACCCAGTCGATGGACGAGGGCTACTGACCGAATCGGCCAGCGTTCGCACGCCAATTTCTCGAGCTCCTCCATCTTTGCCAACGCCATTTCTCGATAGCCCTCATATTCCAGGTATGCGGTCTCGGTCCTACCGGTTTCTGTGTTGCCAGTCCAACGCCTAGTAGAACCCAAAAACAAAACCGTTGCCCCGCACTCATCGTCAGCAGAATCCTGAAGGAGTTTTTCGATCGGAATTGGACCGTCCACTAGCTCGACCATCTCAGGAGTTGTTCCAGTTGTTGACTTGGCAATTGTTGTCTTGGCTCGCAGCGATTGGACTGCCGTCGAGAATCGTTCAAGTTTAACTCAACCATTTCAACCTGTCATTTGCAATTCACTAATCTGCTTTTGAAACGAAACGGCCTAAGCCTTGGGTGTTAAAATGCCTTGCCATCAGGCTTGGCCTTGAGACGAAAAACGTAGAGATTTGTCAACGTGCCTGTCTCTGAGGGACAACGCAGGCTAATTTCTGCCCATGAACGCATATGCAATGGAAACAAAATGACAGCGAAAGCGATTAAGACTGTTTGATTCACCTTCGTTTTTCTGCTCGCACCAACGTCTCAAGGCCAAATAGTCGAACGTTCCAGCTTCAATCAGCTCCACATTAAACCGGCTAGAGTTTGCACTCACCGAAGTCACCATTTTCACTAAGTCCACGCGACGTGCATCCAATCCTGCTTTCTGAGGCAAAAAGAATGTCGAAACAGGAAAACGAGAAATGATGCCCTAGAAGGGGGATGTTTGCACCGCGTGCCCCGCCGACATCAAGATGAACTCGACTTCCAGCTGATCGAAAAGGAACTGTTTTTCCTAGCTAAATGCACTTTGATGCGCTAATGGGGACTAGAAACCAACTTGATACTGGGCGTCTATTCTGATATCAGTGACGTGGATGACCTCGTTGTGTTTTTTTGCTATCGCTCACAGTTCTCGCGGATGCCTTCCAAAGCCAGGAAAAACAGACTTCGATTTCATGAGTCGACGCAGCGAGCGCTGTGCCGGATCGTATTTCTTTGGCTAGCATTGCTGCCGGTACTCGGCGTGTCAAGC
>JANMNR010000790.1:0-31122 GCA_031368325.1 Pirellula sp. | reverse complement strand
ATCGGCGCCGGCGGCTGCCCCTCAAGCTCCGCGTGCACGATAGGTGTCGCCCACAGTAACAGCCCCAAAACTGTGACAACTTGTGGAATCAACAAGAACATCATCACCACGTAACCGAAGTCCAATTCGGCTGCTCCAATCGAGCGTTGCCGCCCAATTTGAAAACTCGCAATTGCGATGAGGGTCGGCGGAAACAATGCCATTGCAAACCATGTCAGGACCCGACCAAAGGTCATGGTCCGGTATAGCTCAAGCTTAAAAACACCGACGGGTCCCCAAATCCAATTCGAAGTCGATTCGAGTGCATCGGCTGGCCTAGCATCAAAGCCAATTTCAGTTGAATTCATTTTTGGTCGGTGGTTTGTGTAGGTGGTGTGTTTGGGGACGAAAGCATGGTAAAGTGATTTAGGTCAATTCCCCGCCTAACCCAACGCTCGCCGTATTGGGTGTGTTCGCATGATAATTCATTTGCTTTGATCACTTAGACAGAAAACCTTAAAAAGGGGTCTTAACCGTACTCCATTGGCCCCTTCGCTCGGAAAAGGAACTGACATTGAATACAACGATCCGATCAACAGTCAACCGACCTGCTTGGAAGTCGCTCGAACTACATGCTCAGACGATTCGCAATGTTCACTTGCGAACACTATTCGCGGACGATCCGGGGCGAGGTGAACGCCTCACCATTGAAGCGGTTGGGCTTTTTCTAGACTATTCGAAGAATCGCCTCAGCGACGAGACTCTTTCTTTGCTTGTCCAACTGGCTGATGAATCAGGCCTGCGTGCCCGGATCGACGCCATGTTCCGAGGCGACAAAATCAACATCACCGAGAATCGAGCCGTACTTCACGTCGCGCTTCGAGCCCCGCGTGATGCGTCGATCGTCGTAGATGGCAAGAACGTTGTGCCGGACGTGCATGCGGTTCTGGACAAGATGGCTGACTTTGCAAACCGTGTTCGAGGCGGCCAATGGCTTGGACATACTGGCAAGCGCATAAAGAATGTGGTCAACATCGGCATCGGCGGATCTGACCTTGGTCCGGTCATGGCGTACGAAGCACTTCGACACTACAGCGACCGCTCACTGAATTTTCGTTTTGTCTCGAACGTGGACGGCATTGACCTTGTCGAAGCAACCCGCGACCTGGATCCAGCGGAGACGCTATTCATCGTCTCCTCGAAGACCTTTACAACGCTTGAGACGATATCCAATGCGGAAAGCGCCCGCGATTGGCTGCTCTCTGGACTTGGCGGCAACACCGCCGCAGTCGCCAAACACTTCGTTGCCGTCTCGACCAATGGCGACAAGGTATCGAAGTTCGGCATTGACACGGCCAACATGTTCGGATTCTGGGATTGGGTTGGAGGTCGCTATTCGATGGATTCTGCCATTGGACTTTCCACGATGCTCGCAATCGGACCAGATCATTTCCAATCGATGCTCCGAGGATTTCATAAGATGGACGAGCACTTCCGAACTGCTCCGTTCGAAAGCAATCTGCCCGTGTTGATGGGGCTCATATCGGTTTGGTATGCCGATTTTTTCGACGCGCACACCGTCGCCGTGTTGCCATATGAAAACTACTTAAAGCGTTTCCCCGCGTATCTTCAGCAGTTGACCATGGAGAGCAATGGAAAGAGTGTCTCCCTCGATGGTGAAACGGTGACTTGCCATACAGGCCCAATCTATTGGGGCGAACCTGGGACCAACGGTCAGCATTCGTTCTACCAATTGATTCATCAAGGAACTCGGCTGATCCCGTGCGACTTCCTGGCCTTTTCGCATGCCCTCACTTCATTAGGCCGGCATCATGACATACTGCTAGCCAACGTATTTGCCCAGTCTGAGGCGCTAGCATTTGGCAAGACTCCAGAGCAAGTTAAAGCTGAGGGGACGCCCGAGTGGCTGGTTCCGCACCGAGTGTTTGAAGGGAACCGCCCATCGAACACGATTATTGCCGAACGTCTTACTCCGGAGATCCTGGGAATACTCGTTGCCCTTTACGAGCACATCGTTTTCGTTCAAGGTGCGATATGGAACATTAATCCATTCGATCAATGGGGAGTCGAATTGGGCAAAGCTCTGGCACAACGTATCCTCCCCGAGCTAGAAGCGACCGAGGTAACTGGGCTCGAGCACGATAGCTCAACCAACAATCTCATCAAGCGGTACCGCGCCTCACGAGTGTAATTCATCGCTAACGAGTGACCCCATGGTCCGGCCCTTGCGTGCTCATGGGCCAAGCGTACTAACTAACGGATCGATCGTCCTCAATGGCCCCCCCCGAGGCATACGTAGATCGTAATCGTATTGGGTGAATCGGCCATTGCGGTCTGTAAACCTAGGTAGATCGCTCATCGTATCGTAGACGAATGAGTTTGCCATGTCTGAGACATCCGTTCATTGAGCTGCGCTTCGACGGGGGGCATCAACATGCCTAAAAGCCTGGGAAATCAAGGCGTTAAGTCCGGATGATGACGGGCGGGACATTCGAGTCCGTCCGGTTGATAAACCGTTCGGGTAAAGCACCATCCGATTAACAAAGAGTGCTTGTTATTGCGAGAGTTAAACATTTTTCGCCTAGCTTGGGGATTTGCTTGGCCTGCTATAATGGTATTAAAATCAAGATGGTGCCAGGAGCGACGAATGAAGGGTTGCTCCGAACCCAAGCAGGTAAAAACCACCTCGAGACACGAAAACATGTTCCTTTCACTGCGAATCCGCCAAACCGCCACCATCGCAATGTTCGCGTGGGTCGTTGTTTTTGCGGGATCGCTTTCGCCGCCAGCGCATGGGGCTATAAAAGCGGTTGATGATGGGGCAACATTGATCCCGATCGAATTTCCAATAACTGCAACGTCGGAAGTCCGATTGATCGAGACATTGGAAAGATTAGCCAATCGAACGATTGCGGAAAATCGGCCCATTGTCGTTCTGGAGTTTGTTGAAAAACAGGGAGCCGCCACCGATGGCAAGGAACGCACGATTGGTCGCGGCACGGAATTTGTACGAGCTTTGGCTTTGGCTCGATGGCTTAGCGGATCACAAGGAAGCCGCATTAGGAGCATCGCTTACATCCCATCCACGATCTGTGGCCACGCCGTGTTAGTTGCGTTGAGCTGTGAAGAGATCGCGATCGCGTCTCTGGCCGAGATCGGTCGAGCCGGCATCGATGAACCCATCCTCGACGGCACCATTCGGCAGTCGTACCTAGATATCGCGGCGCGACGGGGTTCGTTCCCGCCGGCCTCTGTTCTGTCGCTCATCGATCCCGCCGAAGCGTTGTACGAACTGACTTTGGCCGACAAAAAAACCGATTTTGCCACGACATCCGAGCTGCCTAAAAAGATTGAATCGGGAGTGGCGACTTTTTGGGAACAGAAGACCATCACGAATCAATTGGCACGATTTACAGGCCAAGAGCTGCGTACGTGGAGATGGGTCGCACACAATGTAAATGATCGCGATCAGCTCGCTCGCGTTCTCAAGCTATCGAGACCACTTTCAGAGAAACCCACTTTCGCTGGCCCGCGGGTCATGACGCGTGTTCATCTCAAAGGGATAGTTTCGAAACGACAAATTACTCGAACCATTCGCGCGATCGAAGAAGGATTGGGCAAGACCGGTACCAACCTCATCTTGGTCGAGATCGATTCACCCGGTGGAAATCTAAATGAGTGCAAACGGCTTGCGCGATACTTGGGCGAGATTCCGAACGATCAAGCGGAAGTTGTCAGCTACATTACCGGCGCGGCAAGAGGTGACGCTGCATTGATCGCTCTTGCAAGCGACGTTATTCTCATGCATCCCGAGGCCAAGATCGGCGGAACGGGTGAAGCGACTATTTCGCCCGCCATTTGCAATGCTCAGAAACTCGAGCTTCAAGAGCTCGCAAAATCAATCGGGCGTTCCGAGGGTGAGCTACTTGGGTGTATTTGTCCAGAAATGGAGATCTTCGAATACCGCTCGTTCGATGGCCAATCCCAATTGAACAGCCCAGATTGGTTGATTGATGATCCGATTGCACCCATGTGGAAACAGGGTGCGAAAGTAGAGTTCGGCGGTGGATTGTCGTTCGCCCAAGCGAGCGAGCTAGGTCTTGCGGCTGACAACCCTGTCTCGCTAGAAGTGGTTGGGAACAAGTTCGGTATCGATAAAATTCCCCCCGAGACTAGAACCAATGCAACCGAACAGTTCGTCGAATGGCTCGGCGGTCAGGGCTGGTTGTCCATGCTTTTGTTCATGGTGGGAATCATTTCGCTCAGTGCAGAACTTAGTACCCCTGGTATCGGCATCGCCGGAATCCTCTCGGCCATTTGCTTCCTGTTGTTCTTTTGGATTCACTTGTTTCAAGGCACGGTGGAGTGGTTGGAGATCTTGCTCATCTTGGCTGGGGCTGTTTGCTTGGGTGCTGAGTTGTTTATCCTGCCAGGCTTTGGTGTTTTTGGAGTAACAGGTTTGATATTGCTTGCAGTCGGCTTGCTTCTGGCTGGACAAACTTTTGTGATTCCAAGCAACGATTACCAATGGAAGCGAACGGCCCAAAGTATTGGTCAGATGGGGCTCATTTTTATGGGTATGACTGGCTTAGCTATTGTCTTCAGGAAGCAGCTTGCGAATTTGCCGATGATACGGTGGTTTGCATTGCAACCGCCCAAGACCGACCAAGACCTGGTTGACATGGAGCATACTATCGACGAGTTGCGTACGTTCGTTGGTTGGAATGGAACCACCGTATCTCGCTGCAATCCATCCGGGAAAGCATCGATCGGCGATCGCATCTTTAGTGTGGTGAGCCAGGGGGATTGGATCGATGAGGATACCGAGGTCGAAGTGATCAGCGTGCACGGAAATACGCTTATCGTGAAGTCAAGATAGTCTTTTCCCGCTAGGAGCTTGCCTCAATGGGTGCGGGAATCCAGGGCTCTAGAAGCGATTGAGGACAATCGCTTTGCTCTTTCCAGCTGAATTGTCCGGGGCATTTGATCCTGCTAAATGGAGTCGGTTATGGTACTATAGAACACCACTAACCATTCTCGTATTCACGCAAGCAAATGACCCTGACACGATCAATTCTCGTAATTCCTAGCTCCTCCCTGGAAGAACTCCCCGCCAGGATGGGAAATGAGTTGGCCGCCGATTTTCTTTGTGCCTGGACTGCTCAATGGGATCCTCGGCTTCTGGATGGCCTAAAAACACTCCCGGAATGGAAAAAAGCCGACGGTAGCTCTTTGGATCTGAACGCATCTCTCGTTCTTTGCCCTGAGGTCTCTAAGCCAAAGTTAGAAGTCTCCACGCGTGAACAACTTGCAATCAACCAATGCTCTGTTTTGGAATCGCAATTCCTGACTCGCGAGGATCTGGTGAAGTCACTAATCGCGTCGGTTGAATCGGCAGACGCGACAAAGCTGGCAAGTCCACAGGAAGCGGTTGCACCGACCGCCCCTACTCTCCTCGAAGACTTTTATGCGTTGGGCTATGCCGTACTCCAAATTCAAATCCTTGCACGAAAACTTCGCTATTCCTGGAACATAGATTGGATCATGTTCACGGAACAAGTTCTTTCGGCTGCGAGAGCATCGCTATCGCAAGATGTGGAAGAGACCGAACGCTGGTTGCAAGCCGGCTTTGATTCACTGTCTCAGGAGCGCGATCGCTATTGCTCGCAGCAAGCCTACTTATTGGACGTTGTGCTTTTGGCGCCAAGCACCTTGGGCCCTTCGCTTGATCGTCAGCTAGAGGTGAAGCATCCATTCAACATCATCGCGACGTCGAAGCTCATTGGGACGTTGAAGGAAAAGAATTCGCCCGCGTGTACGGAGATTCAACGCAAAATCGCTGCAGAGGAATGCTCGCTCATAGGCGGACTTGAGCTCGAACGACCCCATGCCTATCTGTCTTCCGCCTCGATTGTTCGCGAGATTGGGCAGGGTCTAAAATCCTATGCGCAGCATGAAGTCGCACCGCCCAAAGTTTTCACTCGATTCCAGCCCGGTTTTTTGGCATCGTTTCCAACTTGGCTAACACAGTTTGGGTACAAAGGCGCACTGCTCGCTGCGTGGTCTGGCGGTACGGTCCCCGACAAGGATCAAGCAAAAATTCGGTGGCAGGCTTCCGGCGACGGGAAATCAATCGATACGGTGCTCGGCCATGTTTTGGATGCAGCGAGCGCAGATAGCTACATAGACTTGGCTGTGACGCTATCCTCCCAACTGGACTATCATCACATACCCACGATAATCCTTGCGCACTGGCCCGGGATTCGATCGATGGCGGCGGAGGATCTCAAGCGGGTGGTCGCGCGCACACCGGCTCTTGGGAAGTTTCATACCGTCGACGATTATTTTGCGTCAACGACCCAACCGTATTCGAGCGATAGTTTTCCTAGCACGGATTTTAAGGTATCCGTCCCTAGCGGTCTTGCCGAACAACATCAGCTTCATCGTAGACTGATCGGCTACGAACAACATCGCAGTCAAGCAGAGCGTTTGTGGTCTCTCTATCACCTCTGGAATCAAGTTGCCAACCATTCCTCCAAAGACTTAAACGCTATCGATCCGCAGCAAGAAGAGATCTTGAGATTGCTGAGGCGGGTTGATGGTTGGTTTGACGAACCTCGCGATCCAGCAGACATATCAACGCAAATTGACGAGCTTAGAGCCAAGCTAATGATTCGTATTCGGGAAACGCTTGGTACATTCGAGGCCGCCACGAAAAAGACGCAAGCGGTTGAGGTCGATGGCGAGCGAGGTTACTTGATGGTCAATCCCTCGAATCATCCGCAACGCGTTTTTGTCAATGGTCTTCTCGGCGCAGTGGATACGGCCTCGTGCACTCGGTTGGTCACCGTTGAGGCCGGCGATGGAAAGTCTCGCGCTGTGGTCGATATCCCGCCTTTTGGCTTTGTTCGATTCAAAGCAGACCAGTCGAATTCGTCGGCCCGAAAGGTAGAGTTAAACTCGGTTAACAAACCATCGTTTTGGAAACGTGTGTCCGGGGCACGGTCCGGCATAGCTCAATCGGATTGGACGTTGGCAAACGAGTTCATGGAAATCCAGATCGATCCAAAGAAGGGGCATTTGCGATCTGTCTTCATTGCGAACAAGCGTGGTAGCCACATGAGTGGTATGGCTTCGCTGGTACTTGGCCCTGCCGACGTTCAACGCAGATGGGATGATGCGGACTGCATGGAGCTGACGGACATCCAGCTTCGGTTGGTGGAATCAACTCAGCTTGTCGGTTCGATCGAGGTGACCGCGACTGCGAAACAACTAGATGGACGTGTTGCTCGCGTTACCACGAAGTACACGCTCTGGAAGGGTTCGCGGTCCATCGACATCGAAATCGCCGCCGAGAATTTGGATTTACAATCATGTAGTTGCGTTTGGCGAACGGCATGGCAAAACGAGGGGTCAAGTGTTTCCGCTTGGTATCAGGGGATCAAGAGCAAGCTACAGGCTCCGCTTCAGGGGACAGTGGAACTGATTGAAATCGATGATGCAGATCACCGCATTTGCATCGCACCCCGAGGGCTGAGTGCACATCGTCGGTCGGGCTCACGTTTCTTGATTTCTTATTTGCCAATGGATGAGTCTGGGAAAACGCGTTCTCGATTTGCGATTGGCCTGGACTGGCCGCGATCTTATGAGACCTCCCTTGACCAATGCGATAAGCCCTGGATGATCGAAGACGGATTTCAGACGGGAAAAATCGATGCCGGGGCTTGGCTAGCCCAATGCAGCGTTTCCCATGTAGATCTCGCGTGGGATGATTTTCGACCTTTGTTGAATCCCGCTTCGTTTCCAGCTGCAGAAGCGGACACTTGGACGGGCAAGCCTTCGGATGCATGCCTTTGGCTGAGGGAACTTAGGGGGAAACGAGGGCAAGCAAAGCTTAGTTTCTTCAGAAACGTCAAGGAAGCGTGGCGAGTTGATTGCCAGGGACGCGAGTTTGATACACTATCCGTAGTGGATGGCCAAGTCATTGTGGAAGTGCAAGCTTATGAACAATCCCGGATTCTCCTTACTTGGGAATCTGGACGTAACGAAGCAAAGGCAACATGAACACCAATTCTGACTCTACGGATTTGACGAACAAGAGCATCGCTGGCTTTTCCATTTTGCACCGTCTGGGTGTGGGTGGCATGTCAGAGGTTTATCTAGCATTCCAAGAATCGCTTCATCGCCACGTTGCACTCAAGGTTATGCGTGCGGACTTTGTGGGTTCCAATGACCACGAGCAACGCTTCCTGCAAGAGGCGCGTGCCGTCGCGTCGTTGATTCATCCCAACATCGTACAAGTCTATGACGTCGGTAAGTTTGAATCGATTCACTACATTGCGCAAGAGTATGTTCCTGGTAGTAATCTGTTTTCGTATATCCAGCGCCGCGGAGCATTGCCGTTACCAGAATCTGTTTCTATCCTTTGGCAGACGACAGCGGCACTTCAGAAAGCGGCTTCGATTGGATTAGTCCATCGGGATATCAAGCCAGATAACTTGTTGTTGACGCCAGATGGCGAGGTTAAGGTGGCGGACTTTGGGCTCGCGCGAGCTCGCGGCCAAACACTAAATCTAACCGCGGTCGGCGTCACGCTAGGCTCTCCACTGTACATGAGTCCTGAGCAGATCCAAGGTCTCTCGGTAGATTCCCGAAGTGACTTGTATTCTTTGGGGGCAACGGCTTACCACATGCTATCCGGGCGGCCTCCGTTTTCAGGCGAAACGGCATTGGCGTTGGCGATGCAACATTTGCAAACAGAACCCACTGGATTAGAAATCATCAGGCCTGATTTGCCTATTTCTTTGGTGAACATTGTTCGGCGGCTCATGGCGAAGAATCCAGATGACCGTTTTGCATCAGCGGTCGAACTGGCACGCGCATTAAAAGACGTGGTCGATGTGAGCTTGTCTGGGCAAGCCAATCAGATGGTACCTTTCGCAGGGCTTGTGATCGACCAGCAGCAAATCAGCAATCTTGAAGTGACACAGGAGTTGCAAAAACTGACTCGAGACAAGGCCCGGTCGGTAGTAACCAATCCACCACGCGGAAAAAGGATTGGGCGTAAGCTGGCCATTGCGGCAGGTTCTGTTCTTTTTGGGTTCGTAACCACTTATTTTTTGTTTCGACATGACCTATTTGCCAATCAAGTGAGAACAACATCGCCAGTACCTCGACAGTCGACGATCCAAAGGCAGTACGCGCTGGCACTGATTGAGAATGACATCACGCATTGGGAAGCAGTTTCGAAAAACTTCCCTCCTACGGACGGAACCAGTCGAGACTATGGTTTGAAAGCACAGTTGCAGATTGCACGATTGTATCTCGCGAGCGAAAACTACTTTGCGGCGGAAAAAACTCTGCTTGAAGTATTGAAGTCGGATTACACTGAACCCGCGATACCCGTGATTGCTACGATTGAGATGGGATACATCAGCAATCGACATAGCGGAGAGTTGTTTCGGCCCAATTTTTACGACGAGGCCGTAAGCAAAATGGCAGTCTTGGACAAAGTAAAACAAGAATTGGTAAAGGACTCATTACCCATTCGAGTTAAGGAGGAATGGGATCGGGAGACGAGAGATCGTACGCGAGAGGGTACTGAACTCAAGGAGGTTGAGTAACAGTAACATGCGACGGAAGGCTGTCGGATGGAAATTATTCCAACTTAGAGTCCAACTTCCGATCGACTACGACGTGGATCGCCTCGGCCGGTAGTGCTGCAATGGCATGCTCGACAGGGACGTGATCCATGAAGGTTCCCATCCAACGGTCCCACACATTGAAGAATGCTCCGTAATTGAAGTGCATATGGGTATGGTGGTTGTCGTGGTGAGTCACTGTGTTGAAGCCCTTGAAAAACCGATGTCGGGCCAGCCAGCTTGGAATCATTTCGTGCCCGGTGTGGCCAGCGATGTTGATCATGGAGTCGTACGAGAGATAGGCGAGCAACACGATCGGCTTGAGTGGAACGAAGATCACAATCAACATCAGGCAACCAAATTGCAAGATCGCTTCCAAGGGTTGAAAAGCAAAGATCGCCCATGGAGTCGGACTAACCGATTTGTGGTGCCCTGCATGAAAATATTTAAAAACCGGTCGCCAATGCATAAAGCGGTGTGACCAGTAAAACATGGTGTCGTGGATGACCAAGCACAGAAAGAAACTAATCGGTATGTAGTACAGCGGATAGGCAAAGGTATCCCAATAGATGCTTGTTAGCCCGGCCTTGTACATTTGGTAAAGTCCTGTGCACATGACCGAAAAAATCAAGATCGCTTGGAGCGACATTCGGATTTCTCGCTGAATATCATGCCCTTTGGGTCGCCGTGTCTGGATTTGATGCTTTTCCTTTTCCGGATTAGCTCGAACGAAGTAAACGTAGTACGAATGCCAACACGGGATAACGTAGCCCAGTATCAAAATAAACGAAAAGATGGCTGCAAACTCGATGAATAGCGTGCTCATGAAATTGAAAATGGCCATAAGATTCCCAGCGAACGTTGGTGCTTTGAAGGGGTTTGAGGCGTTTCGCGATCTGGAATCCATCCAGAACATTTCAAGAACAACGCGAGGTCATTGTAGAAGGTAAACTCGAATTCGAAAGAATGAAAAACCGCAAGATGCTAGGATTCGCAAGAATGGTGTGCGACACAACCTCAAGCTTCCGGCAATGTGGTTCCCCGAGCGGATGTGCTTCCACCTCGCCGTATCCAGTCGAATGCCCGTTTCGCTTGGAATTCATTTGCTGGAGTGGGTGGATTGATTTTCTGCCGCCGAGAACGGTGCATCAGCTTAATGTTGTTGCTGACGAGCGTCCCACCCATGTCCGCCCAAACGTCGATGCAGTATGAGCGCAGACCAAGACTTTGGAGCCTAAGTTCGTTGCAATCAAGCTGGAAAAAAGCCCGCCGACTCGTCGGTTTGACCTGAAGCTACATCGACAGCAATTCGCGTTCATTCTTGCTATCGCTTGGGATTCAAAACGGATTCCCAAGCCTTGAACGGTTGCGGAGATGAAATCGATCTTTGAGCGACTGGCCTAGAAGACCAACCATTCCTCCTCGATATTGCAAAAAACGGAATCCATCTCGGCCAATAAATCATTCTGCAATCGAGGCCACTCCATGAAATCCTCGCTTGCCGATTCGGCATTTGCGACTAAGTCAAACCCTATGGACTCTTCGACTTCACTGAACGGAACGACCAGGAATTCATCCGAGATATCATGCAGCTCGCCCGAATTTGAAATCGGAGATCGAGGAGCCAACGAAACAAGCTGCCGAGATCCAGCATTAAAATCAAATGGAACGGACAACGACATCCTAGCTTGCGACTGGGAGGCAAGTTCGGACTCTGCCACAAGCTCTTCATCGTGCTCGTGATCGTGTTCATCTTCACCTTTGTGGTCATGCGCCAAGTCGCCAACATAGGCAATGCCGTTGATCGTCGTCATCACGGGAACGGCAAGTTCCTCGGCACTGAGATACTCGGCTGGAATGAACATCCAAAGTGGGTCGGCCACCGCAATCAACTCGAAATGAGCGGTTTCATCGTCGCTTGGGGCTGCCCCTGTTCCATCATCATTCTGAATCGTACCAGTGGCTACTGCCGAGGAAATAGTGGCTCCAACAGCATTTGACAGAGTCACTTTGAATGTTTCGGCTGGTTCGACACTTGAATCGGCACGCACATTCACTGTGATGTCTACTGTCGAAATACCGGCGGCAAAATTGACAAGGACGTTTTTCGCATATCCGTTTGAAAAATCGTTTCTGTTGGTACTATTGGATCCAGTGCCGGCAACGGTATAGCGTACGCTTGACGCGGCAGCTACGCTGCCAGCGCGAGTAATCGTGAACACGAACGGAGTCGAGCCGCTGCTGGTTCCTTCCGGTTTGTTTGCGCTCGTGGCGGAAATCCCGAAGGTCGGAGAGGCAGGTGCTGAGTCATCATTGAGGATAGTACCTGTGGCTGAGGCGGTACCGATGACTGTCGATGAGCTTGGGTTCGAAAGGGCTATGGTGAAGCCCTCGTTGACTTCTACGGAAGTGTCCCCCTGCACGCTTATCGAAATCACATGAGAAGTCACGCCGGGTCCAAATGACACCGACCCTGTTGGCAACACACCTCCAACGAAGTCCGATGCATCGGCTGGCGCGCTTCCAGATCCCGCAACCGCGTAATTCACAGTCGACGTTCCTGTGGTATCACCGGATCGGCTCACAGTAAAGGTGAACGCATTTGCACCGCTGTTGGACTCGTTCTTCGAAGCATTCGTTGCTCCGATGCTCAACGAATCGCCGCTCACTGCGTCAGCCGTCCCTGTAATAGAGTAAGCCCCAATACTCGCATAGTCGGTATAACCCGTCGGCGTAGCTGCCGTTGGTGTCCCTGCTCCCACTCCATCGATCTTTAGAAAATACTGTCCTGCCGCGAGAGTCATGGTGATGCTCGCGTTAAGCGACTGCAGCGGGTTCGAGGATGCGACAAGCACTCCAGTGCTGTTGAAAAGACTTGCTTCGATGTCCAAGTTCGCACCAACTGCAGCGGGAGTGACGTTGAGGGTTACACTGCCTCCGCTTGTGTTGAACTTAAAGTAGTCCATATCTGTGCGAGTCGATATCAGTCCAACGCCAGAGAGAGTCGTGCCAATCGCAGTCAATGCTGACGCAGTCAACGCATCGTTTCCATGATCGTCTACTTTGTAGCCGAATCCGTTGTAGTTGGTGATGATCTGGAGATCGTCTGGCCCTTTATTATAGTTTGCGTTGGTACCGCCGTTGTTCGATCCGGTATACTCGCCCTTGTCCCACTGGGAAACATCGCTGTAGTACCCAACGCCCATGATCGTCGACCAATAGTTGCTGTCGGTACCCAATCCATGTCCTTGATAGTAGCTCAACGACGAGGTTCCGTCGTGCGACAATCCAAGGCTATGCCCTACTTCGTGACTTGCCGCTTCGGCAACACCAATCTCGCTGGTATTAAACACGAAAACCGGCGTGTCCGAATTCCAATCAAAACTATCGATGTAGGCGATACCACCGCAACCGCAATTGAACGCCACATCTCGCGTCACGACAACACGAACGCCCCATTTCGCATCGGTTCCACCAGTATTGCGAAGGTCATCAACGGTCGGAGCTACCGTTGTTACGTTGACTTGAAAGGGAGCAAAATCCTCCGCGACTCGACTGAACGTTCGCTCGATAACCGATCGTTCCGACGCACTAAAGTTTGCGGTATCCGCGTCGGAGCTATATGCCGGCGAGTTAATCGTTGCCCCGTTATTCCAAGCAGTACCAGAGGTCACGTGGCCGTCAAAGTCCAAGTAAATCGTGTGATTCGCGCCAGGTAGACTACTGAAGATCGGCACATCCAAAGCCAGATTCAATCGAGGTTCCAACAATTCGATAGAAAGACGCGAACGTTTGTTTCGCAAAGAAAGGCCGCGACGTTTTGATCTGCTAGCGGTCAGCTTCATGACATGCTCCAAAAAGATGAGAGAATTAGGGAACGAGGTCTGCTATTAATAGAACGGTTGGACTTTGGTCCTGTCAACTACCCCGTCCATTATCACTCGGCTGGCCAAGCACTCGATAGCGTGACGTTTTCCGGTAGCGAAATGCCTAGCAACCTCTCGGCGATCCAGCTGGATTTTCGAGTCTTGACTATCGGTTTTGGGGGAGTTTCGCGCGGCGTGTCGAAAAGGAGTAATCCAATAGGTATTGGTTTGACGTAATTTGCCTTCTTGAGCTGACGTTCAGTTAGAATGATGTTGTAATGTCGACCGGTTGAGACAGAACTCCTCCTGAAGAGCTAACTAATCATTTGGCAATCCATTCACACACAAAAATAGAATTCATGAAAACGATTCTGAAACCTGCAGTTCACGTTGTCTTTCTTTGGTGCGCACTGGCCGCCAGCACATTCGCCGAGACCAAGCCACCGAATGTGGTCTTCATACTCGCCGACGATTTGGGGTGGAGCGATACTACGCTTTTCGGCACAACAAAACTGTATCGGACGCCAAATGTGGATCGTTTAGCGAAACGAGGAATGACTTTTACTCGTGCTTATTCTGCCAGCCCCTTGTGTTCTCCTACACGCAGCGCCATTTTGACTGGACTTAGTCCCGCTCGAACAGGGATCACCACTCCCAATTGCCACTTGCCCCAAGTTGTGCTCGAAGCCACTGTTGGAAAAACGGCGCCGCCAAACAAACATGCGGTCATGCCCGAGACAGTGACTCGATTGAAGACGGAATACCCGACCATTTCCAAATCGCTCAAAAAGAGAGGCTACGTGACCGGCCACTTCGGCAAATGGCATCTCGGTGCTGAACCGTACTCTCCACTTCAAAATGGCTTTGATGTCGATGTCCCTCACCATCCTGGCCCAGGCCCTGCGGGCAGCTTTGTAGCTCCTTGGAAATTCAAAGACTTTGATCACGACCCCAATGTACCAGACCAGCATTTGGAGGATCGGATGGCCGCGGAGGCTATTGCATTTATGGAACAGAACACAGACAAACCCTTCTTTCTTAACTACTGGATGTTTAGCGTTCACGCACCTTTCGATGCAAAGAAAGCTCTGATAGAAAAGTATCGTGGACTGGTCGATGAAAACGATCCACAGCGTTGCCCGACCTATGCCGCGATGGTTGAAAGTATGGATGATGCTATAGGCAAATTGCTCGATACGCTTGATCGATTGAAACTTGCCGAGAATACCATCATCATTTTCACCTCGGACAACGGCGGAAACATGTACAACGAGGTCGATGGCAATCGCCCCACCAGCAACACACCGTTACGTGGCGGAAAGGCTTCCATGTACGAGGGTGGGACCCGAGTCCCCTGCATCATTTCATGGCCAAACGTAACAGCAAAGAATTCACGAAGCGATGAAATCATTCAGAGCGAAGACTACTATCCCACATTGCTAGCCGGTTTGGGTATCGAACCAGAATCCAACCAGCGGTTTGACGGGACAATCATCCTGCCGGCCTTAAGAGGAAACACGCTCACGGGCCGTGCTGTATTTCAATACTTCCCCCATTCTCCGCCAGTGCCTGAATGGCTGCCTCCGTCGGTTTCGGTTCACCAAGGCGAATGGAAACTTATTCGAGTCTTCCACGCAGTAGATGCAGGCGCTCATCGATATTTGTTGTTCAATCTTAAAGAGGACATAGGAGAAAAGAACAATCTAGCATCATTGAAACAGGACAAGGTGGCAGAGTTGGACGCATTGATAACACAGTACCTCCAAGATACGAAAGCTGTCGTTCCAATCCCGAACCCTAACTTTGACTCTTCGAAGTACGAGCCCGAACTGGAAGGCATTCAGCCGGAAAGCAAACAAGAGAAACCGAAAGGGAAACCAGCTGTGAAAGGAAAAGTGAAGCCATGAATACCATTTTTCGATCGATAGTGGCAGTCTCCTTGGTTGCTTTTGTTGGCGAATCCTCGATTGCCGAGCCTCCAGCCAAACCTAATTTCATCTTCATCAATATCGACGATCTCGGGTACGCGGACATCGGCCCGTTTGGTTCGAAGCTGAATCGGACGCCGAATTTAAATCGGATGGCCGAGCAGGGGTGCAAGCTCACATCGTTTTACGCAGCTCCTGTCTGCTCGCCGTCGCGTGCCGCCTTGATGACGGGATGTTACCCCAAACGCGCCCTACCCATTCCGGGAGTACTATTTCCTGGCAATCCAATAGGGCTTTCGCCAAACGAAGTCACCATTGCAGAAGTACTTAAGCAAGTTGGATATTCGACCGCCATCATCGGTAAATGGCATCTTGGTGATCAACCGGAATTTTTGCCCAACGAGCAGGGCTTTGATTTGCATTTCGGTTTGCCCTACTCCAACGACATGGGGCCTCCGAGCGATGGCGTGAAAAGTGATCTAGGAAAACCTCTGCCTACAAACTCTCGCGCGACCCAACCGCCGTTGCCGCTCCTGCGTAATGGCATGGTAGTCAAGCGGGTTTTGCCAGACGACCAGCAGTCTTTAGTCGAGATTTATACAGACGAGGCGTTGAAGTTTATTGCCGAACACAAGTCTGAACCTTTCTTTTTGTACTTGCCGCACAACGCGGTTCATTTTCCGCTTTATCCAGGAAAGAAATGGGCGGGAAAATCACCCAACGGAATTTACTCGGACTGGATCGAGGAGGTCGATTGGAGTGTTGGCAGGGTACTCGACACGTTGGGCGAACTGGGACTCAACGAAAAAACGCTTGTGATGTTCACCAGCGACAATGGAGGAACGCCGCGGGCAGTCAATACACCACTTCGCGGAAACAAGGGGAGTACTTGGGAGGGCGGCATGCGAGTGCCAACCCTTGCTCGTTGGCCAGGGCAGATTCCTGCCGGTTCGGTGACCGATGCGATCACTGGCATGCTTGACATTATGCCAACGTTTGCGGCCCTCGCTGGGGGAAAAATCCCAGCGGATCGGAAGATCGATGGGGCTAATATCTGGCCACACCTATCAGGCGTTCCGATGGCTCGTCCGGCACACGACACTTTCTACTACTATTCTGGAATGACGTTGGAGGCAGTGCGATTTGGCGATTGGAAGCTCCAAATTGTCCAAAGCAAACCTGCCAACAACAGCAAGTCAGACGAGTCCTTTTCACCGAGGCTGTACAACCTCAAGGCAGACATTGGCGAATCGAAGGATTTGGCTGCAGAGCATCCAGAGGTAGTCGCACAAATTCAATTGCTGCTGACCGAGATGAAAAATGACCTCGGACTCGATGGACCAGGCAAGGGCTCCCGAGAACTTGGTCGAGTTGACAATCCCAAACTGCTCATTGAGTTCGATAAGTGATGACTGGCAAAACGCGACAGCAAAAACACTTTAAGCCAGCCGCTTTTTGGCCCAGTGTGACGATTTGCATGGCAAGAGAAATTTCCAATATCGCTTCGCGTTTGACGAATCCAGGTAAAAGACGGTTTCATTGAACAACGAATTTAGGAACATTGAGATGAGTGGCCAAGGTTCCACCGGAAATGTACTCAGCGCCATAGCCAGTTTCGTTTATCCGGGACTGGGACAGCTTTGCCAAGGACGTATCATGGCTGCCGCAGTTTTCTTTTTCGCCGCGACGGCACTTTGGTTTATCCTGTTGGGATGGATCATGCATATTTGGGCAACGGTGGACGCGGCACGCTATCGATCACCGTACACCGCCTAGAGCGGGCCTTGAGACCAAAAGTTCTCCAGTTTGCGTATAACCCATGCGGTTCGCATGAGCTAAAGGAATCGCAGTGCCCGTTGGTACGACAACAAATGGTGCATGCACCTTCAAAACTTGCGAGTCGAGTTCGACTTATCCGGTCGTACCGAGTCCACTCGCAATTGCGTTCACCGTCAGTAGCAGTTGCGGAATAAGTTGCTCGGCGGCTTGGGGCTGATTCATTTTGTGATAACTGCGCCACATCTTAAGAAGCGCGATTTGTTGTTGATGCAGGACTCTAAGTCCGCGACTTCGTAGATTCATCATCCGCTGAATGTTGGGACGGCGGTCCGCGAGTGGTCCTCCATAAATTAGCTCAACCATGGCAGACGTCTTCCGCAGCTCTGACTCAATCTGGCCCATGCAGAAATTTCGAAGTGCTTCGTCCTCCACCATGCCCGCATACGCTCGCATGGTTTCAAGGTCCGTGGCAGCCAACGAGGTTGCGACATTGCTAATGAGGTAATGAATGGGCGCCCAATGCATGAGTTGTTCACCGAGTTGCTTGAAGGTCGCCGGTTCGGACTGGAGGAGTTTTTCAAGCGCTGTCCCGACTCCATACCAGCCAGAGAAGAAAAAACGTGCTTGCCCCCAACTAAAAACCCACGGAATCGCTCGAAGGTCAGCCAAGGATTGTTGGCCTGTACGTCGTGTTGGTCGCGAGCCAATTCGACTCTGCTCGATTGCGTCGATGGGTGTGGCTTGCCGAAAGAATGTGACGAACCCATCGGTATGCAATAATTCGGTGTAGCAATCGCGAGCCCAACCTGCAAGTTGATCGAGCGTCTGTTCTAAAGGATGGTCCTGTAAGTCGCTCTTCTCATCCAGCAGCGTTTTTCGCGTCACGCCGGCCATGAATAACTCGAGGTTATAAATGGCGGTTGGTTGGTGAGCATACTTCTGAGGAATCGTTTCCCCTTGTTCGGTAACTCGCAGATCTCCTCTGAGTGTTTGATCAGGTAGGGCCTTAATGAAACGATGAGTAGGGCCAGCGCCGCGGCTGATCGTACCACCGCGACCGTGAAAGAACCGAACGCGTACGCCATGCTTTCGACCAATAGTCGCAAGTGCCTTTTGTCCTTGACGCAGTTTGACTAGGCTCGCGAGAATGCCACCGTCCTTGTTGCTGTCGCTGTAGCCAATCATGATCTGACCAACGGGTTCGGCGGTACCGCGTTTTTGTTGGATTCCCTTGAGTGTACGAAGCGTAACGGGGTGTGCCAGAAAGGCGTCATAAATGGTTGGGCTATGCTGGAGATCGTCGATCGTTTCAAACAATGGGACTACGGGTAGCAGACAACGAAGTCCCGACTCGGTTTCCTCCATCAATCCGACTTCACGGGCAAGCAAGTAGACCACTAAAAGGTCCGAGGTGTCCCTCGTCATGCTTACAATCAACGAGCCCAAGCCATCATCGCCATAGGCAACGAGATGTTCCTTCAAAACTCGCATCGACGTCAGCACAGCATCCGCTTCTAGTCCCACGGAGATATCTGGGCGAGCAAAGGGGCGCCTTGAGGCAAGTTCTTTGTCGAGCAATTCACGACGTTTTGCCTCTGGCCATTGCGAAAAGTTCGTTTCCGAGAAGCCCGCAGCGACCAAGAGCTGTTCGATGGCTCGATCATGGAAAGCGCTATTTTGGCGAACATCCAGGACCGCTAAGTGAAAACCAAAGGTCTGCACCGAACGCATCAATGGCTGTACCGCATAGTCCGCTGGCCGTCGCTGTCCTGCGGCAACAAGGCTGTCGTACAGAAGTCGCAGGTCGCCAAGCAACTCGGACGCTCGCTTGTAAACTGGCGGGGGTTCGAATATGACCCTATCTGTTGGACAGTCTACTTTCGGCAACCTTGCGATCATCGTGTTGAGAAACTGCCGCCAGGGTTCGTTGGGATTTCGGTCGATGGCTCGCTTGCCTTCGATGGGGCCAAGCTTTTCGGCGGAAGTAGCCAAGGCTTGGAGAAACTCAGGTTGCGGGCGTTGCCAGTATGCAGACAAGCTTAGCAACCTCGCCAATTGTTGGAGCTGTCGCTGTACCAAGCCTAAAGCGTTTCTCCGAAGTTCAAGCAGGCTTTGGCGGGTTACCGTTGCCGTAACGAGAGGGTGCCCATCTCGATCGCCGCCAACCCAAGTGCCAAACGTCAACTTGGGAAACACCAACGGGTCATCAAAAACGCTGGGATCAAGGCCGACGTCCGACCAGGCGCGGCGCAATCGTTGATCCAAGGGCCTAAGTACGGATGGGAATACGTGCGTTAGGTAGTCTAAGACATTGCGTCGTTCTGATTGAATATCGGGCTTGTCCAGGTAGATTTCACCGGTTCGCCAAAGGATGGCAAGCAGTGCGCGAACCGCATAGTCATTCTCTTCCTGGTGCGGGTCGATCCCTTCGTCGGCGAGCGAGTCTTGTGACTGATGTTGCTGGAATCGTTCGAACAAACGACGATGGTGGGCAAGAACGGTTGCGCGTTTGGCTTCGGTGGGATGAGCCGTGAGAACCAACTCTGTTTGCATGCTCTTGAGTTCCGCTGCAATCTGCAGCGAGTTCAAGCCGGCATCCTTGAGTTGACGGAGCGAGTCGCCCCAAAGGGCGGGTAGACCATCAATGCCTGACCTTTTCTCGACAGATCGACGGAATTGCTCCGCGGCATTTTGTTCCGCCATTCCTAACAACTGAAAGGCGATCGAGTAAGCTTGCGTCAGATGAACTGAATCGTTGAGAATGCTGGTGCTCGCGCCCATTCCTTCAACGGTAGGAAGTGCATTTGCAAGCTCACTTTCACCTGACTCATTCAGCACATCTCGCAAACAATCGAGAATCCAATTCCATTGGTCCAATAAGTTCTTTTCATTCAGAGCAAGAACGCTTTCAGCAACCATGTTAACAACACATCCGGTTTGAATTTGAAGGCATAGAATGGACCAAGGAACATGCGTGTTTGGGTGGAAAGGATATGCATAGCCTAAACGCCATTCTGCAAATTTGCCACCCACAATCCCGGTCTCTTTCGAGCATTGGGCATGACTCGCTGCAGCTAGCAGTGCGAAAGGGCGGAGTACGATCTCGCAGCAAGTTGCTATACTGACATCGCAGGAATCCTTCAAACCGCAAAGTTACCCAGGTATTTCCAATGCTCCTTTATCATCATCCCGATTTCGCGTTGCACGATACCAAAAGCCATCCGGAATCAGTAGCTCGAATCACGCAAGTAAATCAAATGCTCGCCGATTCGGGATGGGTCACAAAGTGTACGGTTCCAGCTTGGAATGCCGCCTCTTCCAAGCAGTGTCAGCGCAATCATTCGGAGGCCTACTTAACGGAACTGGAAGAATTTTGCCAACACGATGCAGGGCGCATCGAGGTAGATACGGTTGTCTCTGTTGGCTCATGGAAAGCAGCCACGTTGGCAGCAGGTGCAGTTTGCGATGCGGTTGAGCGTGTGGTTGCCAATGAAGACACGTCCGCCTTTTGCGCAATTCGTCCGCCTGGACATCATGCCATGCCAAAGTCCGCCATGGGCTTTTGTTTGCTAAACAACATCGCAATTGGGGCGCTGCATGCACGGGCATTAGGTCTAAACAAAGTACTGATCATCGATTGGGATGTGCACCACGGCAATGGGACTCAGGCAACGTTTTGGGAGGACCCAGACGTTGGCTTTGTGTCAATTCATCGCTTCCCATTTTATCCAGGTACGGGCAGTGCCGACGAAACGGGCAGCGGGGCGGCACGCGGAACCAAAGTCAATATCCCCGTCGCTGCCAATGTCGCAGCCAAGGAATTCTTAAAACGACTCTACGAAGCGACTGAAAGACTTGCGAACACCATGAAGCCGGAGTTGATCCTTCTGAGCGCAGGCTTCGATGCTCATCGCAACGATCCGGTTGGCGGACTCACTCTGGAATCCGAACACTACCGCGAAGCAGGTGAATGGGTTGCGCAGTTAGCTCAGCAACACTGCGAGGGCAAACTGGTTTCGATCCTCGAAGGTGGCTACCATCTCAAGCATATGCCGGAGTGTGTCGATGCACATTTATCGGGAATTCACGGTTGATGACAGTCGCTCCGCGTTTGGTCAAGCAACCCGGGGGTGCCCAACTGAATTGCAACCCCCGGTTACCATCCGCGACCCATTAGGGGTCAAAAGCGAGTGGCGCTCTCACTTGTTCCATCGCTATCGCGATGCACGACTAAAGAGTTGGCCCGGAGGCCAGGAAAAGTCGCTTGCTAAAGACCCGTGTGAAGCCCACGTTGTTGGCTGTGGAGTTGGTTCCCGACAGATTGATCGTCGTGATCTGCTGATTTCCTGCGGTTCCGCCGGTTGAACCGGGGTTAGCCGCGCGGAAACTGCTGTCGGTTGGCGAACCCGAGGTAACGGTGTAGGTTCCTTGATCCACATTTGCAAACGTATACGCGCCAGTTGAATCCGTCGTGGTGGTCCGCGTGATCGGCGCTCCACCGTTGACGACTGTGCCGGTCAATGTCACCGTGACGCCCGAAACCCCTGGCTCCGTGGTTTGCTCAGCCCCGTCATTGTTGCTGTCGATGTAGATCCTACCGGATATGTTGGCGATCGCTGGAACAGTGATTGCCGTTGCCGCTGTCGACGTGTTATTACCTAACGCGATATCATTCGTAGCTGTCACGGTAACCGTATTGGTCACGTTGCTCGGCGCCGTCAATGGAGCCGTAGCGAGAATCCGTACGACTGCCGTTTCGCCAGGAGCCAAGGTTGGGATGGTCACGTTGGCGGTGTTGTTGGTGCCCGAAGCCACGGTACCCGCGTTCGTCGTTCCAATCAAGGAGGTTCCAGACACAAACGTGGCGCCAGCGGGAAGCGTGTCCACCACACTAACCGAAGTAGCTGTGGATGGACCATTGTTCGTCACGTTCATGGTGTACGTGATTGTGGCACCGGCTACAGCCGAGGTCGGGCCAGTTTTACTTATCGCAACGTCGTTTTGCTGTGTCAGTGTGGTTGTTATTGAAGCTGAGTTGTTGTTGGTTGGCGTTTCAACGGTTGCCGTATCGGTTGTGCTTATAACGGCACTGTTGACCAGGGCTGCTGTCGATCCCGGAAGAATCGCGGCAACGATTATGATGGTATTGTTGGAACCCGCAGCTGCGATATTTCCAACTAAGAAAGTGATGTCGTCAGGATTCGATGCCGTCGTGTCCGAAGCAGATGCGGGAATGGTGGCTGTATTTCCATTGACCGTTGCGCTTATAACGCGAATGCCATCAGGTATATTGTCGACCACTTGAACACCGATCGCATCGGACGGTCCGTTGTTCGTGGAGGTCAAAGTGTACGTAATCGTATTTCCGGATACGGCGGTAGTCGGGCCGGATTTTGCAACCGTTAAGTCGACAGTTCGAGGTGCATTGGCGATAACTGAACTCGAGTTGTTCGTGGTGATCGTCTCTATGTTGGCTACTGTATCGGTGGCGGAGATGGTAGCTACATTGGTGAAGTTACCTTGAGTGGTAGCGAGTACGACACCTACGATCGTGATGGTCGTTTGATTTCCAACTCCGACTCCAAGATTGCCCACGTCGATGGTGATGTTGTCAGCATTAAGGGCGGTAGTGTCCTGCGCCGACGCTGGAATGGTTACCGTGTCCGTGACATCGCTCGACGTTGCGGATACAACTCGAATTCCATCCGGAATATCGTCCACCACTCGGACGGTTGTTGCATCCAACGGTCCATCATTACGGGCGATTATTGTGTAGGTAAAAGTCGACCCAGGTAGAGCTGTCGCTGGTGACGCATTCGATGCAGGATTTGTAATGATGGACTTTGCAACAACGAGATCGATGTTGCGCTGTGCATTGGCGGGCACCGAGCTATCGTTGTTCGTCGTAAAAACTTCGCTGTTCACCGTCGTATTGGTGGCGGCGATATTGGCGGAATTCGTGAACAGGCCGGCGGTAGTACCGAGAACCACCGCAGTAATCGTGATGGTCGTTTGGTTGCCGGCTCCGATTAAGAGGTCACCGACATCAACGGTTAGATTGTCCGGGTTGCCCGGAGTTGTGTCCTGTGCCGACGCTGGAATCGTGACCGTGTCCGTTCCGTCGCTTGAGGTCGCCGTCAGGACTCGAATGCCATCTGGAAGATCGTCCGTCACACGGACGGTTGTGGCTTGAGATGGACCATCGTTGCGTGCAACGAGAGTATAAGTGATCGTAGTTCCTGGTGCTGCAACGGCCGGGTTTCCAACGGACGCAGGGTTTGTCGTGATAGTCTTCAAAACTACCAAATCGTTACGCAGTTGAACTGGCAATGAAAAGGTCGCGGTGTTTGGAAGTGTTGTTAGTTCGGTACCCAGACCGGCAATAGTCACGCTGTTAACAATGTTGGCTGGTGTGCCGGTTCCTGTCGTCACAGGCAATACCTCTGCTACGATTGTAATCGTCCTCTGGGTCGTCGCGCTTGCAGCGAGGGTCCCTACGTCGACGGTGATGTTATCTGGGTTAGCTACCGTTGTGTCTATTGCCGATGCAGGTATTGTAACGACGTCTGTTCCCGTGCTGGATGTCGCAGTGATAACGCGAAGTCCATCTGGAATATCATCCGAGAGCGTCACTCCAGAGGCGGGCGAAGGTCCATCGTTTCGTGCGGTTACGGTATATGTTATCGTGGTCCCGGTCGTCGCTACTGTGGCAGTGGAGGTTTTCGCAACAGTCAAATCAAACTGAGGAACCAAGCCAATGTCGAAGCTCAAGTCAGAATTCGAGTTAGAGTCTCCATCGGTCGTAGGTGCTGTTCCAGCATTTAGCGAGATGAGAGACGTCACAACGCCAGTTCCGACGACCGCTACGCCTTTGTTGGTGTTGTTGGTGCCCCCAGGAGTCGTCGAACTAACGACAAAACCTGCAGCCGCAGCCCCGGTTAAGAATTGGCCGCTAGGTATGACCGTGAAGTAACGGCCGGGGAATAGGTTTGTAAATGTGTAGATGCCTGAGCCGTCCGACGTCGTTGTAACCGGTTGGTTGGTGCTGTCTAGAGTGGCAACATCTACTCCTGCGTTGAACACACCGTTGTTGTTGGTGTCGGTGAAGAGTTGTAGCGTCACGTTGCCGACACCGACTTCGGTCGGAGAAGTCGTGTCGAAGAGGCCGTTGTTGTTTCGATCTGCAAACACTTGATTCCCAGTAGACATCGGAGTCAAGTTGGCGATGTTTCGGGTAATCGTTGTGGCCCCAAAGGTACCGATATTGTCGATGATTGCGTCGGCAGCATTTGGCCCTGTCACGGAGATCTGTATGGCTCCAACGCTTGCAAAACTAGCACCTGTTCCACTGCTGGTGGTAAAGTCGGTAAACAGGACTTCGAGAACCGCCGAAGGAGATGCGCCCGACGTGGTCGGAATAGGGACTGTACGAGTCGATGCATTCGCACCGCTACTGACTTGAATGGTAATCGACGTTCCCGCTTCTCCGCCGATCTGGAATCGGAATCCGGCTGCAGCACCGGCCGAAGTCAAATCCACTCCAGCAAGTCCAGTGGTCGCCAATACTTGGGCGTCGTCATCGTTACCGTCGTAACTCAAAATCCTCGTTCCATTCGCGCCAGCGCCAACATCGAACGCCAAATAGTTGGTCGTCGACGGCGTATCGGCTTGCATGGAGATCGTGCCCGAAGTGGCGTTCACAAACAAGTCGCGTTCTCCACCGATGGCTTCGGTAGCATCGGTCGCATCAAAATTTGGATTCGCACCACCAAAAACAGCAGTTGATGTTTGCGCCGTCGTGTCGAACGAGTCGATGGTCAATAGCGCAACGCCGGCAATGTCTGTTGTGGTCACAATGACCGTCTGTACTCGCTGCGTCGGACGCTGAATTAAGCCGGTCGCAACGCTCGACTGCACGACAAAATAGGTACCAGCAGTGTTTACATTAAACGAGTACAAGCCGGTGGTCACTGCCGAGGTGGCTGTTGTAACCAAAACGTCATCGCCCGCGGCGACAGTGCCTGTTCCGCTATCGTAAGAGGTATTGCCACCGTCTCGGAACAACGCGATGGTAACGCCGGTTAAATTGGGGTCGACGCCCGTGTTGAATCCGTTATCCGTTAGATCCTGAAAGACGGTGCCCGTGATGTTGGCTGCCATCAATTGACGCCCCTCAAGCAATTCGACCCGAAGCTTGCGCTTCGCTCGAGCTTGGCCCGCTTCGGACACGCGACCTTTTTTCGAGCCGCTCAAAATTGCAACCAGTCGATTGAGAAGTCCAGCCATTTTTGTATTGCTCCGTCCTTGGGCTCGATCGACAAGGAAAGGACGTGAGCCATACTGCTCCCGTCATCCGGTTTCCCTACCGTCGTCGTTATCGTGTTTTGAGTAAATGAGGGATTGTTGCGTCCCAAAACGAACCGAGGGCTTGATCGATTTTAGAATCCATCAAGCCCCAGAGCGTAATCGTGGTTAGCTGTCAATTATCGAACTGCTACCATCGATAATCGCCGCCAAGACTCAACCCCTGTACCCAGTAATCGGAATCTTGGAAGGCAAACCTGGGGTTCAAGAATGCAGTTTGTGTGGGATTCTCTGGAGGCAGTAGGTTTGGATTAACGGTTGTATCGATTTGGTCCCCTGGGCGAACTACGTTGCTCCAATAGATGAAGGAATAGCCTGCAGTCAAACGCATGTGTTGGGTCACTTGATAGCCGAGTGTCGCTCCCAACTCTGGAATCACTCCAAACTGATTGCGTACAAACGTTCCGCTATTGGTGCGTTGAGCTAGCAATCCACCGTTGGCTGTGGTTATGTTTCCGTTCTGAGTTGTTTGCGTCGTACCGTTGATCACGACTTCTTGACGAGTATTTCCTAGTCCTAATCGCATTAGCATATCGAGCGACCAATAACCTCGTCGTCCCATCCAGTGAACTCCCAATTCCCCTCCGTTGAATTGATTGCGTGTTCGGAAGTTATCGTTCAGGACGAAGCTACCAGGGTTTGCGACGCTGAGGGAGGTAAGATCCTCTTGAATGCCTAGTGATTCTTTGAGTTGAAAGAACCTCCATCCCAAAGTCGCATCGATCCGGGATTGAGAAGGAACTGGACCGCAAGCGATCGGCGAAAATCCACAACCACTGCTGCAACAGAGCAGTCGTCGAAAGCGGACCGCAGCCCCATCGAGCTTGGAAGTTGCTGTTGTGCGGACACGGCCTGACAGGACGCCCGGGTAGGAAACCAGTTCTGAGTCTTCCAGGCCTGTGACTGCGTTATAGAACGGACGAGCCAGGATCGCACTACCGTTTGACTGCTGATCGAAATTCTCAGTTCGAGTTCCAAAGCCAAGGTATTCGCCTTCGATACCAAGGTTGGGGTTATTGGCAAACCACCAGCCAAACCGAACGCGCGTGCCGTTCATTCGATCGTCAAGAATATCATTGTTTCCACCGTATAGAACACTCGTCGTAGATCGCCCCAATACGCCAGCTTGACTTTGAGGAGTTGTGGTGGGGGTTGAGGTCGTAACCAATGCGGGAGTGTCCATCCCGTTTTGGTACCAGTTCAGATATTCGACGCTTACCCAACCGTGCGATGGCAAACCGATGCACAATTGCCGCCCTCCCAATCCTCCGGGATTGCAAAGGTCGAAGCCAAACATGTTCGAGCATGAATCGCCGCACGATTCGCCGCAGCTGCTGCAACCGTCGCCACCACACGATGTGCACCCGCCTCCAATTTCCGCCAACCCCTCGTTGGGATTGTAGGACTGTCCAAGCACAGCGCTTTCTTGTGCGTCCTCATAAAAAACTTCTTCACTGTCGTCCGCTATGAGGCTTTGCTGCGAGACGAGTCGGCCAGTGGGTCGAACTGGTCGAGGAACAGCCGAGGATCTTGCCGGTACGACAGGCGACTGAGCGACGCGGACGACCGAATTGCCTGCGCGTCCTGACGCATGGTTTTGACCGAAGGCGTTGCCGCCAGCGAGCGAAGTCCCAACGAGTAAGAGGAGGGTGAAGCGGTTCACGACTGTATCTTCCATGTTTTGAGGCCGGAGACTCACGCCAGACGTGCCTGTCGACGCAAGTGAAAAACTTTACCTAAGCGGAATACTTTCCGCCTTGTCTTGTATCGATTGAATCCAACCGAATATTTAGCCTGTTCCGAAAATATCCCCGAGAAAGAAAAGTTCACTCAGACATCGCATACCTCGCATACAACCCAATCACCCTATCCGGCAATCCGCCGTTCATCATGCCTAAACTTGACGTACGCTAACGGATAAACATGACCTCCAGCACATGGCCAGACAATCAAAAGATTGCTCTTTTTTCTATACGCGAATTTCGTGTAGCATCCGCGGCTTCTGAAAGGACGAACCGATGGCTTATTTTGCTCGCCAGAAACGGCAATCACGATTTTACTGGGCAGAGCTTGGCTTCATGGCGCTGGGATTGCTTGGTTTACAACCAAGTCTTTTCACCAATCTCCTCACTGGTTCCGCGAGCAAACTGCAAGCTCCGGCGGAGGCTCAATATCAAACCCAGCTTAGCCAGGCGATGAGAGGTTATGAGTATATGTCCGCACCTCAGTTTGCGTCGTACTCACCTTTCTACCCAAACGTGACAAACAACCCTTTTTATGGAAAGCAAACGCTGGCAAGCTCACTAGCCCCCTTAACGCAACAACCGTTCTACAACACTCCTCAGCCAGTCTATACGATGCTGCAACCATACGCTGCACCGACATACTTTGCGCCAACGCACGTCGCCCCGCAGACATACAACACCGCACAGTCCTACTATGGGGCAGCACAACCTAACTTCGCAAATATTCCGCCTTACTCACCATCGAACTATTCGCAACAAAGTTATTCACAGCCCTTTTTGCCGGCAAGCAATTCATCTTCGAATTACTTTGCTCAACAGCCACTCTACAACACACCATCATCGCTATACCAACAGAATGAGTTTCAACCCGCCAAGCCAGTTTATTCCAATGGCAGCCAAAACTCCGCTGTTTCGAGCAGCAACTGGACGGCCTCGCAACCCAGCCTCTACGCTGGAAACTCTAACAGCTACGCACCTCAAGTTGGCAATTCGAGGTCATACCAAAACTATGCGACCAATCTGCATGATGCGACAGCACCCAGGTTGACGCAAAACCAAATGTTTGCGAATGGGGTGAATGCAAACAACTATGGTCCTACTTCCTCCCAAGACTATCGAAACAAACCCCATCTAGGCGGCAACAGCAGCTTTCCTAGCTATCGCACGCCAAGCCCTTTGTATCGTTAGCTCCTCCATCTAGAAGTGGACAATTGCACTATAAGTGCACCAGATGCGGGATACCGTTTTTCTTGTGATTATTCGGCGCAGGCCGGAGAACTGATACAGATTATGCCGATCATTTGCTGTGGCAAGCCAATCGTTCTACGACGGGTCTTTGCTAGCAAGATGTCTTTCCCAATTCGAAGTGCAGGTGCAATTCGAATACCGAATCGGCGAAAATCCCACCCAGTATGCGTTCCCTCCTCTGTCTCGCTGTTGTTCTCCTAACGCCCGTCCTAGTGACCGGATGCTCGAGAACCAAGTACCGAAGGGCAGCGGATCGCGATACCTATCGCATTGTTCAAGAAAAATCTTCATTCTTGGGGGAGCACGTACCGGACGATTACACGGTAAAGCCGGATCCAAGATCAAGATTTTATGATCCGACCAATCCAGATTGTCCGCAGTTGCCCGTTCCTCGTTCTATCCTCAACAACTACGCTATTCCGCAATTAAACAGCGATTCAATTCAAGCGATATCCAACCCACCTTTACCGAATTTTCGCGAGATAGTTCCCGCCGAAATCGAACAGCCCCAACAAGCCAGTTTTGTGGATCCAGCAGTCACGCTGGCGAGCTATCAGGGTGAAGCGGTCATGGCTCTGGACAATAGCCGAAATCCTGCGACGAATGCAAACCAAAGCGACGGTCAAGCCTCGGCACAATCCAATGGCGCTTACGTTAGCAAGGTCACGATACCTGCCCAAGCATGGGACGTACTGCCAACAAATTGCCTGGAACGCATGTTGGAATTCGAGACGCTCCAGCAAGAGTACGCACAAACTTTTGCGAACACCGGCAGAGATCCATCCACCGGTCAAGTTCGTCGGTTGACTCTCGCCAACTTGATGGAGCTTGCGACCATCAACAGCCGCGAATATCAAACCAGGAAAGAAGCTCTCTTTCGAACAGCACTGACGCTGACTAGGCAACGTTACCAATTCGACTTGAATCCGTCTCCCTTTGGCAATGGAACTGCAGCAAACTATCGCCACCTAAGGACAAATGGGGTCACAGAAAACAGACTTGCGACTCCCTCCGGAATTGGCTTTGAGAAGACCCTCGCAACCGGCGGCGAGTTTCTGGCCCGGTTTGCGAATAGCGTCGTATTGACGTTTAATGGCCCCTCGGGATTCGCAACGGACATTGGGTCGGACATGATCTTCGATTTCCAGCAAACCGTATTTCAACGCGACGTTCGATTTGAAAGCCTAACTCGAGCGGAAAGGGAAGTTGTGTATGCAACGCGCGAGTATCTTCGTTTCCGACGGCAGATGTTTCGCGATATATCCAATCAGTACTACAACCTCCTGTTGAACTTCCGCGGCATCGAAATCAATGCTCAGGACTATTTCACAACCCTTCGAGGCTTCCTCCAGAGTCAGGCCGAGTATCGGACGGCAGAAAAGATACCGCGCATCCAAGTTGATCAGTTTGAGCAAAACGTTTTACGTGCGCGAAGCAACTTGGTGAACAACTGCTTCACCCTCGAAGCTGCGCTCGATCAGCTTAAGTTTCGATTGGGACTGCCGACAGAGATGACCATCTACATGGATCTGACGGAACTGGCATCGATCTCGCTAAAGGATGAGTTGAGCGTTGCACGGCAAATGATCAATCGTGCTCGAATCGAGCTTCTCAATGCACGCAGTGCCGCCACGATGGATGCAACCACCCTGGCCAATGTTGCCGAAGTGCTCGCGGATCGCATGTCGAACATTCTGCGCATTCAAAAGCGGATGGAGTTATCCGCCGGAGAATCAGATGCAATGAGTGATGCCAACCGTATTGCATTGAACTCAGACCAATCCTTCGAACAGGCCGAAATGGAATTGCGGCAGCTACGACAACTTCTTCAAATCCTCGGCGTCCGTTTGCAAGTGGACATGTTGCGAAAGGAGCTGGATGCGCAACTCAACTCGGAAACGCCCGCTCCACCGTTGCGAGTCTTGATTCGAGCCAACGAATTCTGTGGAGCCGAGCTTGAAGTAATTGATCTAGCATTGACCAACCTGCGGGATTTGCCCAACAGCAAGAAACTCGAATCACTTGTCAAACGTCGCTCAGACTCTGCCTCAAGACTAAAGTCGCTTCAAGAGTTTTTGGTAGAGGTCTCAAATAGATTGAATTCCGACGCGGCAGTCAATGCAGCAGACTTGTTTCGGAAAATCCCCGAACGCATGAAAGAATCCGTCAGTTTGGTCGAAGAACTCGAATCGCTCGCTAGTGATGCGACCCAGGATATCATTCCCGCCGGGGGACAGTCGATCGAATCAAAGGTTCAGTCGACCGTGGACAAGACAATTTCTCTTAGCGATCGGCTTCTTGAAAAGGGACCAGATGGTTGGCAAGAGATTGTCATGGACAAAAACGAAGCGTTATTGACTGGGCTGGTTCAACGATTAGATCTGATGAACCAGCGCGGTGAGTTAGCGGATGCGTGGCGACAAATCAAGTTGGCGGGCGACGACTTGCGATCGATCGTGGATCTTCGAGCAACACAAATCCTGCGCACCAAGAGCAATGGCAAAGATCCACTGGACTTTTCGTTTGATGACAGTGAAACCAGAATGAGTGT
>JANMNR010000777.1:0-9532 GCA_031368325.1 Pirellula sp. | reverse complement strand
TTATTGTCCCTCTGGAGGTTGCCAGAGTTCTATACGGTTGCCTTCTGGATCTTGGACCCAACCGAACTTTCCGTATTCAGACTCGTCGACTTTCGGGTCAACGTCGCAGCTCTCGGCCCGCAGTGCCGCGAGAAGCGTATGAAGGTCATGAACGCGGAAGTTGATCATTAACCGGTTGGTGCTCGGCCCAAAGTATGCGGTGTCCTCCGGGAATGGGTTCCAAATCGTGCTGCCGATGCCAGTCGGATTGTCGGGTGTGACCCAACGGAATGCCATTCCTCCCCATTCCTCCGTGTTGAGTCCGAGGTGCGTCCGATACCACTCGCTAAGTGCTTTTGGATCCTTTGCTTTGAAAAACACGCCGCCAATGCCAGTAACACGTTTCATGAGATTCCTCGGAGATGGTTCAGAATTGGGTTTTGTCTTTAATGTTAACCGGGAGCAGCTTGGAAATCGAGGGCGTAGATCCGGCTCACCCAACTTGTTCCATGCCGCAACGATCCCTTTATGGCCCAATCGTGTGCGACTAATTCGAGACTCATCTGAATCAAATCACGGCTAACGTTCAAGCAAGTTCGCGATCTTCGGCTGGTACTCGATCGCGCGTTGATACGCATTTGCAATGCGAAGTAGTTTCGATTCCGATAGCGGTGCCCCCTGTAGCTGCATGCCGATGGGCAACCCGCTAGAGGTCGTTCCAACTGGCATCGAAAGCGCTGGTATGCCAGCGAGATTGGCGCCCACTGTGTATAAATCCTCCAAGTACATTTGAACGGGGTCGTTTACTTTTTCGCCGATTCGAAAGGGTGGTGTAGGTGTCGTCGGGCCTAAGAGCACGTCCACTTTTTGAAAGGCAGCATCGTAGTCTTCACGAATCAACCGACGCACTCTAAGTGCCTTTTTATAATATGCGTCGTAGTAACCCGCGCTCAAGGTGTAAGTCCCGAGCATGATACGTCGGCGCACCTCGGCTCCAAATCCTTGGGATCGCGATTGGCTTATCATTTCAATCAAGGGGGATGGCGTTTTTCCTCCCTGCGAAACCGTTTGCTTAGGTTCGAGCGCAGCGCGAAAGCCGAAATGAACTCCGTCATATCGCGATAGGTTGCTGCTGGCTTCGCTCGGTGCAATGATGTAGTACGTGGCAATGGAATACTTGGTATGCGGCATCTCAACGTCGACAATCTCACAGCCCATTCGTTTGTATTCGTCGATCGCTTTCTTGATTGCGGTATGGGATTGCGGATCGAGACCCTTGCCATCCAAGTGCTCGCGGATGACTCCGATTTTGACGCCGGCCATTGGCTTTGCCATCTCAGCGACATAGTCGTCGACCGGTACATTCAAACTGGTCGAATCATTAGGGTCATGTCCCGCGATGATTTGCAGTTGGAGCGCCAAGTCGGAAATGGTGTGACCAAATGGACCCGCCTGATCGAGGCTACTTGCATAGGCGATGAGCCCGTAGCGACTGACACGCCCGTAGGTCGGCTTCAAGCCGCAGATGCCACAAAAGGCCGCTGGCTGTCGAATGGAACCACCGGTATCCGTGCCGATCGCAATGGGTGACATGGCCCCCGCGACGCTTGCAGCCGATCCACCGCTGCTGCCGCCGCACGTTCGCGTAAGATCCCATGGGTTAAACGAAGGACCTTGGAATCCGGTCTCGGTTGAGCCGCCCATGGCAAACTCGTCGAGGTTGGTTTTGCCTAAAATCACCAGCCCGGCGGCTCTGAGTTTGGAAACCAAATGGGCATCGTAAGGTGATTGATACTTTTCCAAGATTCGCGACCCACAGGTCGTTATCGAGTCGGTCGTGCAAAGAATATCCTTGATGGCAATCGGAATTCCGGCCAACGGTGAAAGCGCTTCGCCAGCCACACGACGCCGATCGATCGAGTCAGCTGTTTTTAAAGCCAGTTCCGCGTCCCAGGAAATAAATGCATGGACGGAAGGCTGAAGTTTTTCGATGCGATCGATGAAAAATTGAGTGATCTCGCGACTACTCAGTTCGCGCGAGGATAATTTTGGAGCAATCTCATGGACGAATGGTGGCAGTTGGTTCATGCCATGAGGATAAGTGAGACTCGGATGCTCGAAAAGCCCAGTAGCACCCGTTTGACGTCACCGAACCCAAATAGCAAAGAGCTATCCTACGGTCATCGCCATTCGAGCCACGATACGAAAACGCAGTATTAGTGCTTTTTCAAACCCACAAACATGAGCGGACCCACTTGCCCACCCCGCTCGCTAACCTATCGCGTTCTAAACCCGCGTCGATAGCCATTGGAAATCGGATTTGAATTTGCTCCGCCATTTTGCTTGGCCAATGCATCGACATCGTCCAGGTCTACCATGCTATTTCGGACCTGCTGAATAGCTTGGTCCACGAGCGTCGGGTTGAGTGAGGATGTGCTTTGTGCCGCAATCGACTCTCCCTCTCCCGAACCCGTTGTGGTGGACGCAGGAGTTGTTACAGGAGTAAAGTTCAGCTCAGATGGATGGGCTTGGATTCGGAACAACGAAGAGTTTCCTTCTTTGCCTCGCATCACGACTTTTGAATCGCTTACCGGCAACGTAGCTTGGACATTTTGGCTCGAAGTATTCGTGGCTCGAACCGTCAGTTGGTCACCAGCGTTATTTAACGAAACTTTGATATTGCTGAAATTGCGCCAGTCACCTTGTCCGTTGTTCCAAACGGACTCAATGTTCGGAGTTACCGCTGCGGTGAGCCCCCGTCGAAGATTCTGCCCCATAAAATCACGAATATCAATGAATCTTGCTTCGCGTGTTCCCACGCGGAATGCAGTTGTCAGGGAACTCGTATCGGTTGCTGCCGAACTCACAACCACCGTTTGGTCTCCGCCAGCGATGAAGGGCAAGTCCGCGAGCCTAAAGCGATAGTCGCCAGGTCCAACATTGGTGAGTTTCGCACCTTCTGAACTGAACACGAGAGGAGTGGTTATGGCGGTAGCGCTCGAGCCACTAGGTGGAATGACCTCGACACTCAAAGGTAATCCCTGCAGTTCCAGAGGAATCCGTATGCCAACATCACGTGGAGTGAAATTGCTGACGGTGAGTGTAACGGTCGCCGTGTCGGTCAACGTGCTTCCGTCGCCAAGCGTATAGGAAAAGGTAACGGTACCTGAGAAGTCCGTATTGGGCGCCGAATAAAGTATCGTCCGGCCGTTGGGGCCGATCGATACGGTGCCTTGTCCGGTTGGCGGTTGAGTAACCGCCGTGATCGTTAGTGTTTCACCCGCGTCGACCGTCACGTCATTTGCAAGGACGTTTAGCGACTGGTTGGGAGACGAGAATACAGGGAACGCGTCGTTCACTGCGTCAGGTGCATCGTTGACGGCGGTCACCGTGTAGGTTGCGGTCCCATTGGCGAGCCCGCCATTGCTACTGCGAACGGTGTAAACCACGGTAGCTTGGCCATTGAAATTCGCCCTCGGGGCAAAGTTCAATCGCGTTCCATTGGTCGTAATGGTTGCGGTTCCATCGTTCGATTTTGCATCCGTGATGGACAGTGTATCGCCAGGCGCAGCAGGCGTATCATTGGAGAGGACGTTGAAGTCGGCAGCAGCCGCATCCTCGTTGATCGTAAAGGACTCGCCAACCACCGTCGGCGGTGGTACGGCTGGCGATACCGTTACGGTAACAGTTGCGTTTGATGTTCCGCCGTTTCCGTCGCTAATCGTGTACGTAAAGGTCTCATTGCCTGTGAAGCCAGATCGTGGAGTGTAAACGACGCCATTGCCCGCCGTCCCAACGCGAACCGTACCGCCTTGCGATGGTGTACCAACCTGAGTTACTGTCAGTGTTTCGCCTGTGTCAGGCCCCAGCGTATCATTGGTCAAAACAGGAATGAAGACGTTGGAATCCGTTGTCTTGACGGTATCCAACGAATCGTTGATTGCAACTGGATTGTCGTTCACGGCAGTTAGTCCAACGGTGACCGTTGCGACTGCTGTCGCGCCGGTTTGATCCCGAACGGTATACGTAAACGTTTCAGAACCATTAACGTCTGCTGCAGGCGTATAAATCACGCGTCGGTTATCTTGAGCGATGGATACGTTACCGCCTCGCGATGGAGTGGAAACAGACTGCAGTGATAACACCGCGCCCGATCCAGCGACAATCGTATCGTTATCGAGAACTGGCAGCGAGTTATTGGAGCTGTCCTCGTTGAAATTGAATGAGTCGTTCACCGCGACAAAGTTCTGTCCGATGGGCAATGTTACCGAACCAAACGTCACGCGGCTGGAAGGCACAATGACATCTTCCTTAAATATCGTGATGCCTCGGCTTGCGTTCTCCGCCGGGTTTGTGCTGATAAGTGCTTGGCCTGTCGCCTTAACACGCAGCCGAACTGTTGCCAGGAGTTGCGGGTCACGTCCCGGTCCCACGTTGAAGCTCGAGAATGCACCTAATTCATCGATCAAACCAGGCGTGGTTAGCACAGGCACGCTTCGACCGTTTCCGAACAGCGAGGCATAGGTAACCGGACTGGTTCCTACCAATTCAAGCTTGTCGGAATCGTAAACAATGTCCATGTACGCTGAGAATACACCATCTCCCTCTGGATTACCGTCCGTTCGTAAGTCGTTTAGGACCACTCTCAAAACAAGCTCCGTACCGACACTTGCCGAAGTGACCGGAGTGGTATTGGTTGAATTAAAAAGTTGCAAACTAATGCCAACCTTAGCCGTGTCCGCAACGGAAAACGCTAAGGTTTGTGTTTGAGAATTTCCAGCGGTATCAGTCAATCGAAGGTTAGCGGTCTGTGGCCCAGCTTGCGAGGAAATTGGAGTCCAGGTCAAGACGCCGGTCGTCTGATTCACCGACAGACCAGCAGGGGCATTTTCCAAAGAGTATCGCAATCCCTGGCCTTCTTCCGCTGCAGCCAAATCGAAATTAAGATTGCTGCCAACATTTGCCGCGCTAGGCAAGCCGGTTGACGGGATTGCCACAGGTGCAGTTGCGTCGTAGGTGACTGTTAACGAGGGGGAATCGCCACTTGCTGAACCGCTCAGTGTTTGAGAGGCAACGATCGCTCTCGAACCGTTGCCTAGTTGCGAAACGAGAGTTGTCGTGATCGTAGTTGTGGTTCCGGTCGCTACAGCAGTGCCGACGACTTGAGAGCCAACCTTTAAGTTGACCGTTGCACCAGAGGTTGTTCCATTGACGACGAACTGCATGGTGGCGGCGTTGGTAACGTTGTCTGAATCGCTTGAGCCGGAATCACTTGCCGCGGCTAGGTCGACGCTTGTTGGCGTTGCAGTCGCAGCGGCAACATTGAATCGCAGAACTTGTGTGTCAAATTTATCGCCGGTCGTTACAGACGATTGGTCAGCGGCACGAACGCCCGCTGTCAATTCAAATGCGCCAGTGAAATTAGTGGGGGCAGTAACGCTCAGCACACCTGTCGATGCATTGACGTTGAATTGATAGTCCACCGAGCCGCGACGTGTGGCTTCGTAGACTAAAGCCTGGGCCTCGGCATCTTGCGACGAAAGCTGAATGCTTACTGTTTGTCCTGGAGCGATTGGCGGAACGACAATGTCATTCAAAAACGGCGCACCATTGGCCGTGTCTGCTGCAGCAGTCGCGGTAAAGGTTCGTGAAAAAGTATTGCCAGTTGAATCGGTGATTGTCACGGTAATGGTTGAGGTGCCGGTGTTGGCCAAAGCCTTCAACCGGATCAAACCGTTTTCGGTGTCGTTGAAAATCTCTGCCGATTTAATCGAAATTTCGGTATCCGGACGGTCGCTTGTCACCTTGGTCCGCGAAATACCTTCTCGAACTGCGTCCCCCTCGACCAACTGACCGAATATGGAATGGTTGAAGTCGAGGTGGCGTTGTGGTCCTTCGGTGATAAAGAACTGCGAATCATTCGTGTCATCGCTCGACTTTGCATAGGACAAAATGCCCGTGCGATTATGTTGCAAGTCGACGTCAAATTGGTCGTCAAAAGTTCCCAGGCTTGAGCCACCGCTACCTGTCCCTGTTGGATCACCCGCTTGAAGCACGAAGTTATCGATGACTCGGTGGAAAATGATCTTGTTGTTGGCTGTCTGATTGTAGAACCCACTATTAGTCAACGTTTCAATGCGTCCTACAGGGCGAGCCGCCTCGTCCCCAAACAATCGATAAACGGTCTCGCCGTAGCCGTTGACCGTCAGCCGCCACGACTTGTTGTTCGTAATCATTTCAGCGGAAATGACGGAGGGGTTACTGCTCGAAACGGTGATCGTCAGCGGTCCGCCGTTTGGATCGTAACCATCCACGGGGACATGAAGCGGCGAACCATTCAAAACCGTTTGATTCGGAATGGTAGTAAACGTTGGATTGCTACCTGTTGGAATCGTGACGCCGGAGAGCGTCGAGAGCTGTTGAAGCGTTTGAACGCCGGTTACCCGTTGACCGTTGCCGAATTCCCAGGTTGGGTAGGTTGTTATGTTTTCGCTAATCCCTGTCGCGTTGCGAGTTCGGTCTGGATTCGAGATTTCCACGAAAGGCAAGAACTGAGCGCCGTCCTGGAAAAGCGCTTTCTGATCGGTACAGAAAGGACACCAGTCCGCGCCGAAAAATCGAACTCCTGCTTGCGAAAGCGCCCTAGCAAACTCCACCAAATTCGGGGCATCCTCCCCCTCGCCAACCAGGCCAGCTGTGTTCATTGATGAGGTGTTGAATTGGGCCGGCAGGTTGTTCGACGGCAAAGACGACGCTGCCGCCATCGATGCCGCGTCATAAAAATCTGCCGCCATCAATTGGCGGGACTCCAGCGGCTCAAAATGGATCGGACGGACTTTTCTGCTCTCGGCAACAGGAAGCAGACTTTGAAAAATGGAACGAAACATCCGTCTAGCAGCTTGTCTCAAAGTTTCACGACGTTGCATTCTGGTCATCTCGAAATCCTAATTACCACCCACATGGGGAGGTTAATCACAAAGGAGCCGGCTCCAAAAGAAAAACTTATGCAGATCGCGTAAGCTCTTCGATTGGCTGGTTAGTGAGGGAACTCAATCATATTTGCGCATATCGACCCAATCATCAATTCAACTCGACGTAATCCTAGTTCTCGGAATGGCAGGTTGCGAATTTGAGGGTTAGGTCGGATTATTGGGCAACTTTAGGCATTAGGTCCGAATTGGATGTGCTTTGTCACCCATTTGTTCCAAATCCCGTCGGCCCAATTAGCCCATTTGAACTAGCCAGGAATTGGGCAGTTACCCATAATACGCGTTCCTAAATGTCCAAGAACGCAGTTTTTGTTGAAGGTAAGTTCGAAAAAAATGGCCAAGAGCAAGAAGAAAAAGGAAACCACGTTCCTCGTTTGCCAAGAGACGGGTGATATCAATTACGTACTTTTGCGCAGGCCTGGCGGGGAGAAACTGCAGCTCAAGAAGTACAATCGCCGGTTGCGGCGAGTAACGCTACACATCGAAAAACGCAAGTAAATTCGATACGGATCTATTGTAATCGGGTCATTAGATACCGTTACCAAATCGTAAAGCAGGGCGAGTTTCAACTCGCCTCGTTTTTTTATTGGATCGACCGATTTGCGAATTCGGCGGCGACCGCGATGTGTTACACCGCGTAGATGTGCGTACCTTTACGAAAACTTCACGGAGGGCTTTCCATGGCCAAGCAATGGCTTTTCAAAGGTCACGATTCCATCGCGATTTTGGAGCTTTCCAAAAGATCATCTGTCGAGCCAGTCGTCGCACAACTTCTCCTCAATCGAGGCATCACTGAGCACCACGCCATAGATTCTTTCCTCCAAGCCCGTTTCTCTGACCTCAGGGAGCCCGAGCTCCTGCCTGGAGTCCAGGCGGCATCCGAGCGCATTTACGAAGCCGTCCAAGCAAAGACCCCGATAACCGTCTATGGCGACTACGATGCCGATGGCATGACGGGAACGTCGATTTTGTTTAGCTGCCTTCGTTTGCTCGGTGCAGAAGTCCAATACTACGTTCCCAATCGTCTTGAAGATAGCTATGGACTGAGTTGCGACTCCATTCAGAAAATAGCTCAACGCGGTCGCAAAATGATCATCAGCGTGGACTGCGGAATCGGTTCGATCCAGGAAGCCGAACTATGTCGAGAGCTCTCTATTGATTTGATCATTACCGACCACCATCGCATGTCGGAACAGCTTCCAAACGCAGTCGCGATCGTGCATCCTGCTCTGCCGGGTTACGACTATCCGTTCCATGGCTTGTGTGGAGCCGGAGTTGCTTTCAAACTCGCCTGGGCCCTTTGCCAACATGCCAGCCAAGCGAAAAAGGTTTCTGCCGCATTGCGTGATTTTCTTTTGCAAGCCACTACGCTCGCGGCTCTTGGAACTGTCGCTGACGTCGTTCCACTCCTCGATGAAAATCGCATCATCGTGCGTCATGCATTGAAACTCATGCAGGAGTATGGGCCGCTTGGCCTGAAAGCTCTGATCAAGCAAACCAAGTTAGATCAAAAGAACACGCTCTCGGCCGAAGACATCGCATTTACGCTCGCTCCCCGACTCAACGCCGCTGGGCGCCTCGGTCAAGCACAGCTTGGAATCGAACTACTCACCACGCAAGACCCGCAACGCGCAGCGGTCCTTGCGGAGTACATCGATCGACTCAATGCGGATCGGGAATCGCTCGAACGCAGCATTGTTATCGCCGCCACCAAACAAGCCAAAGAACAATTCGATATCGAAAACGATTCGGCGTTTGTTCTTGCGGGGGCTGGTTGGCACCTCGGCGTTATCGGGGTTGTCGCAAGTCGACTTTCCGAAAAATTCCATCGCCCCGTTGTGATTATCGGCATGGACTCCACCGGCCAAAAAGCAGCCACCGGTTCGGCTCGATCACAAGGCATCATTGACTTGCACGCCGCATTGCAGAATTGCAAGGAACACCTATTAAGCTGTGGTGGCCACGCTGCGGCAGCTGGCTTACGGATCGATGAACGCAACATCGCTCCCTTTCGCCATGCTTTTTGCGAAGAAGTTTCCTCGCATCTCAGAGGGCAGAAACCTGTCGCATCGCTCAACATCGACGCCGAAGCGACCTTCAAACAAATGAATCTCAACACCGTTTCAATGATCGAGAAACTTGCGCCGTTCGGGGCTGCCAATACTCGCCCCATCCTCGTCGCCAGCAACGTCGAACTGGCTGATCCAGCCAAAGCTATGGGGAGCGGCGAGCGGCACATGAGTGTCAAGCTGGTTCAATACGGGGCATCCATGCGCGCTGTTGCCTTCGGCCAAGCGGAATGGATCGAACCTTTGAACAACCACCGTGGTCAAATAGACGTCGCCTTTCGACCCAACATCAATGAATTCAACGGAATGCGACGGGTCGAGTTACAATTGTTAGATTGGCGTGTCGCCAAGATCCCTGTTAATCCGCCACATGCACCGAAGTCGTCTGAAGTAGAAAAAGCCAACAGTGTCCGATAAATCCGCTGCCGATCTCGCGGCATCCACTCCACGCGCATCTAGCTCGTCGCAACGTATTGACTCCCAATTGGCTGAGAC
>JANMNR010000753.1:0-6086 GCA_031368325.1 Pirellula sp. | reverse complement strand
CGATTTCTTGATTTCTTACCGGTGCCAACGGACGAAGTAACGAACTGTGCCTTTGGAGGTTTGGATGGCAAGACGCTTTACATCACCGGCGGAGGAACGCTGTACAGTGCCAGGCTCAAGTAGCGTCCCATAGGATCCCATTGGTCTTAAGCAAACAACTCGTACAAAAAGTCTACGGTGCGCTGATACAGTTCGGGTTCTTTGCTAGCTCGGGGCCCTGCGACGTTGAGCGTTTGAACACGATTGTTTGACAGCCATTCCTGTACACATTCCATTGTCCATGGATGCGACAACCTGATTTTGAGACAAGGCTTTCCAAGATTCTCGGCATAACGAAAAGTTTTGAATGTGCCTCCCCCAAGCAAGGTTCCGTACAGCACCAACGTCGCGTCGGAATCGAGGACATTGCGTTTCGTTCGATCCGAGTATTTGGGCGACGGGTGTTCCTCAAGTTGGTATCGGTCTGGGATTTTTCCATCCTCGGCGATTCTTCCCAGTGGGCACCAGCCTCCATGCGGGATGCCGAGAGCTATAGCAACATCCAAAGCAGCCCGATCTACTCCGGTTTGGCCACCCGATACGATGCGATGTACCACCCGAACCGAACTGGGGTCGATCGCTACGGGCAACGGTTTCTTTTTGGGTTTTGAGGATCCGTCGCCGATGATCTTTTGCTCACTAAGAATTCAATTCGAGACGTGTTGAATCGAAAACGCGGATCCTAATGACTGTTCCGTGCGATCCCACTCTGTAACTTGCAACGATTATCTAATTCCCACCGCTCGAACGCAAGTTGTGTTCTATCCTTGCGAGATTGGGTCTAAGTGAAAACGTCGTTTCTGTCCGAAGAAACCCATTGGAACCGAGCCCAAAATAACTCATCCGTACATCGCTCTGCCCCGCTTCTAATAAGAGTCAAGTCGAAGTGAAATTAGCATTCCGCTCCAAAGTTGCTCTTGCCTGTTGTGCAGTTGCCTGTCTGTCCATCGCTATGGGAATGGCCGAACTCTCGACCGGCAAGTCGGATCCTCGTGATAAGCAATGGCAACTGGCCGTCGACCCACACAAAGTGCTCGGCGTACAGAGCTGCGAAAAGTGCCATGCCGCTGAGATTCAAACATGGAAGAAAACGCCTCACAGCGATACATTTCTGACGCTTCATCGCAAGCCCGAAGCTCAAAAGATTGCGGACAAGCTTGGGATTGTGAATTTCAAAAGCGATTCGAATTGTATTCAGTGCCATTACACTATGGGTCAAATTGACAACCGGCTCGATGCAATTTCCGGTGTGTCGTGTGAATCTTGCCACGGAGCTGCCAAGGACTGGATTGCAATCCACAACGACTACGGCGGGCAAGGCGTTACATGCGACCAAGAATCGGCTGCGCACCGCAATCAACGATTAGTCTCAAGCATCGAGCTTGGCATGCGAAACCCCGTAAACGTCTATCTAGTCGCGCAAAGCTGCTATCGATGCCACACCGTTCCGGACGAGAGACTAGTCAATGTCGGCGGCCACAATGCCGGTAGCTTGGATTTCGAGTTGGTCAGCTGGTCGCAAGGTACCGTGCGGCACAACTTTGTTCGAACCGACGGCAAGGCTAACGCCGAAGAGGCACCTGCTCGATTGCGGGTGATGTTCGTAGCAGGCATGATTGCAGATCTGGAGCACAGCCTCCGCGCGACTGCGAAAGCGACCGAAAAAGCCACCTTTGGAATCACCTCGGCACAACGTGCCGCTCGTTCTCTCGATCGTTTGAAATCCGCTCAGTCGAAACTCAATCATCCAATTTTGGCGGAGACGATTACGGTTGCTCAGTCCGTATCGCTCAAACTCAACAACCAAGAGCAACTCGAAAAGGCAGCAGGAAAGATCAATGAATTGGGAGTTCGCTTTGGCGTAACTGTTTCCGGCGATGAATTGGCCGCCATCGATTCCTTTGTCCCACCGAAGAACAAATGGAAGTAAAAAGTAGCCAAAAGAAAACATCGAAATCGAATCGCATTCGAAGCAGTTTTGAATGCGATTCAGAGGCGATTGATACGGTCCTTGGACTGTGCGTCCTCGGCAACGCGCAGCTTCGGACCGACTCCGCGCAAAGACTACAGCCTCCGCAATTTACCAGCCGGGTTTCCCAAGTTTATGCGCCCATTGAAGTTGTCCCTAAATACAGACCACAGCGCGATGGCCACGCGCAATCCAGCGAATTGCAATGGGAGTTGGGGTCGGATCTCAAACGTGAACGACTGATTCGACTGCTCGACCGTCAGCAAGCGTGGTATGATGCGGAGCAACAGGCTGCAGCAGCAGCCGAGCGACTCTTGTCTCTGTGCGAGCATCACCAGCAGCAATGGCTTCCGTCCCAACCGAACCAACCAACCCAATAATCGATTCGTTGCCGTCACCTTCACTTTCGGCCATTCAACGCGTATTGATCATCGGAGCAGGCTGGACCGGCAGGCAGATTGCCGGCCAAATGGCAATTCACGGACTCGACGTCACACTCGTCGACAGCAACCCGTCCGCGCTTGATGTTTCTGTAAAGTGGATCAAGGATCAAAGAGAGCCTTTCTTTGAACAAGGCTATTGGCCGGAACTTTCGGAAAGCAATCTCGCCAGACACATTCATACCGCAGCTGGCTTGGATTCCCTTGATGGCGAGTTTGATTTGGTCTTGGAGTCGGTTAGCGAACAGTTTTCGCTCAAGAGGCGAATCATCAAAAATTACTCGGAGCGATTCCGGGCACCGACGATTATTGCATCCAACAGTTCGTATTTCACACCATCGATGATGCAGCCGCACGTGGTCTCGCCGGAACGGTTTGCAAACTTCCACTTCCACGTGCCGATCTGGCGAGCCACCCTAGTCGATATTGTGTCAGGCCCGATCACGGCGGATCCAACGATCCAGAGGTTAGTGGTTTTGGCCATTCGAATTGGGCAGACGCCGTTGGTTCAGCGGATCGAGAACCCAGGTTATGTGTTCAATTGGATGCTCAAAGCACTGCTCCAGTCGGCTTTGCAACTGGTCGATCGAAAGGTCGCGTTGCCAGCCGACATCGATATGGCTTGGAAAAAGGTGACTGGCATGCCGATCGGTCCGTTTGGCATGATGGATCAGATCGGAGTCGACCTAATTCACCAAACAATGTCGCACGCGCGGTTTGTGGACGGCGACGACGAATGGCAGCCGTTGGTTGATATTTTGCAGCCGTACGTCGATAGCAACCGCCTGGGCGTCAAAACGGGACAGGGGTTCTTTGATTATTGATACGGTTTGAATCTGGAGAGTTTTAGTTACACTACTGTTTTCCATATTTCAACGCTGCCAGAAATAACGCAAAGCTTCATGTCAAAAATTCTTCAATCGCTTCCGGTTGGCCAGAACGTCGGTATCGCTTTCTCAGGAGGACTCGATACGAGCGCGGCCATTTATTGGATGCGTCTCAAGGGAGCCATTCCGTATTGCTACACCGCGAATCTCGGTCAGCCCGACGAAACCAACTACGACGATATCCCAAAACGCGCCCTCGAATGCGGTGCGGAAAAAGCCCGTTTGGTCGATTGCCGAGAGCAGTTGGTTAACGAAGGGATTGCAGCATTGCAATGTGGAGCCTTTCACATTACTACCGCCGGTGTGCCCTACTTCAATACAACGCCGATCGGGCGGGCCGTAACCGGCACAATGCTAGTCCAGGCAATGAAGCAGGACGGAGTCAACATTTGGGGTGACGGAAGCACCTACAAGGGCAACGACATCGAACGATTCTATCGCTATGGCCTGCTTGCGAATTCTAACTTGCAAATCTACAAGCCATGGCTCGACGAGCAATTCAATCGCGAACTTGGTGGTCGCAAAGAGATGTCCGAGTTGCTCGAAAAAGCCGGGCTTGGCTACCACATGAGCAAAGAAAAAGCTTATTCAACCGATTCCAACATTTGGGGTGCAACACATGAAGCAAAAGACCTCGAGATGCTCGACACTGGCATCAAGATTGTCTCGCCGATCATGGGTGTACCGTTCTGGAAATCCGATTGCGTGGTTCCAGCCGAAACGGTCTCGGTCACTTTCGAAGCGGGCACACCTGTGATGCTCAATGGCAAGACATTTGCCACCCAAGTTGATATGGTGCTTGAGGCAAATAAGATCGGTGGTCGCCATGGACTCGGAATGTCCGACCAGATCGAAAACCGAATCATTGAAGCCAAGAGTCGGGGGATCTACGAAGCGCCCGGAATGGCATTGCTGTTCATCGCCTACGAACGATTGATCACCGGTATCCACAACGAAGGAACCATCGAACAGTATCGCGATATGGGACGCCGATTGGGCAGATTGCTTTATGAGGGCCGTTGGTTTGATTCTCAATCGATGATGCTGAGAGACACGTTGCAGCGATGGGTTTCCAAAGCCATCACCGGCGAGGTGGTACTCGAGCTGAGACGAGGCAACGATTATTCCATCCTGGACACTCAAAGCCCCAACTTGACCTACAAGCCTGAGCGACTGACGATGGAGAGCGGGCAGGGTGAGTTTTCTCCAACCGACCGGATCGGCCAATTAACCATGCGGAATCTAGATATTGCCGATTCCAGGGACAAAATCAACGTCTACCGCAACGCGGGCCTACTGACTTCGGGTGGCCCTGATTCCATCAAACTTCTGGAGTAGTCGGAGATGAGCACGCACTAGGATTCGAGGCTGTCTAGCAATTACTTCCGCCTAATCAAAGAGATTCTATGGCAACACTCCTTTTCAAGTACCAGGTGGTGAATGATGCGGGCCAACTGACTAGCTGGCTGGCCAAGAAAGGGAGCTTTGATGGCGAAAGTATCCACCTGGATGGCGAGAGTTTTCCCGCAACATCGATTGTCATGACGATGCTGATCAAGAAGGTGTTTGTCTTCTCCGTTGAGGATACCGAACTTGGGGCTCGGACGTTGTCTCTCGTGATGCACTCAGGAAATACGCAGTTGCTGAGGGCCGAGGTGGATCGAATTCGGAGCGCGGCGCAGGTATCGAAGGCAGAGATAGCTTGGCGTTCCGATAGGCAATCGGGTGCGTTTCGAAAAGAGCTATGCCCCAACTGCTCTGCGACGCTGAACCTGAGTAGTTTCGATGCAACGCCCCAAATCTATTGCGACTATTGCGACACGGTTTATACAGTCCCCAAACAACCTGAGACACCCGCCAACGAATCAGAGTATCGACTGTGTGAACACTGCGGCATGTACTCGCGGCCACGCAAGTTTACTGAGTTTTATTTTTACTTTCTGTTCGTGGTTTACGGATGGTGGACCAACGATTCGATGCGGTGCCCTGCTTGCATGCGTGGCACGGCATGGCGAATGCTCGCGATCAATTTCCTTTTCGTTCTTGGGATCTTACCCTCGGTCTATCAGTTGGTTCGGGCGTATGCGAGCGATAAGGTCAGCGGTGCGTTTTCAGGCCTACATGCCGCCAATCTTAAGGCAACAAAACGAAATTATTCTGCCGCGACCAAGATCTATCAATCGATTTTAGAGCGTGTTCCATTCGCGGCTGGCATTCACTACAACTTGGGCTTGGCCTTGGTCCAGAACAAGGAATGGGAGCGAGCCTCCGCCGCGTTTGAATTGTCTCTCGACGATTGTAGCAACTATCGATACGCGGCAGGTGGATTAATGCACTGCTATGAAACACTCGGACGCACGGAAGAGTTGTTCGCCATGCAAAAGCAGTGGGGAAACACGGCAACAGAAACGCAAACGTCGTAATGCAAGACTCGTAATTTCGTGGCCTGTTGAGAATAGGGCGATCGCAAACCGTACGGAATCTGTTAAAGAAGCGCTTCGCAGTACCAGTTTTCTTTCCTCAACGCACTGTCCCACAACCCCAGTCGTACCAATTCCGTAATCTCACGGTTGCCGCGGATTTGAGACAAGGTCAATAGCTCGTCTGTATCGCTAAAAAGGGACGCGACGGCTGGGTAGACGTCATTGGAAATAATATGCCCTGCTTCCATGTCGGATCGCAGGTAAAAAGCAATCGTAGTATCGGATACCGACTTCGGGACTTCATCTTCGTTCACGTTCATCAGGCGCC
>JANMNR010000746.1:0-4507 GCA_031368325.1 Pirellula sp. | reverse complement strand
TTCATCGGAAGAAGTCATGCTTGGGCCAATCAATCCTCCAGCGAGCACTTCGTAGGTGTGTGGATGCCAGTACGCTTTCTCGGCAACAGGCAATTCCCGGTACATTCGGTCCGAAATGATGTATTCGACTCCCAAGAGCTTCGCGTTTTTTTCGGAAGAATCATAAAGCAAACACTGATGAACCTCGTCGTTAATTGGCGCGCAAAAATGCTGAGTGATGATTTGGATTTTCGGATCCGATTTTGCAGCATGAATGCCACAAAAATGCAAATGAATATTCTGGATCGGTGGCATGGCTTTGGCCTTGTCATCGGCATGGTGATCTTGAGAGTGCAATGGCGTTGCCAATGCTTGCGCGACACCTGCCGTTCCCACAATGCCAGCGGCACCAATCAACTGAAATGCTTCTCTCCGGTCCATATCGACACCCTCCAAAAAAGCGAAATGAGTCATCCAACTCACGATTCATGTATCTTACGCGGAGATTATATCACGTATCAGTCCTCCCGGTGGTTCTACTTTATGCGATCAACTCCTGGATCACTTTACCACCGAATTGGCTCAGTTGTTTGAATCGACCGGCGTGGTAAACGGTGAGTTTGTTATCGTCGAGCCCCAGCAATCGCAGCAACGTTACATGGAAGTCTCGTACGTGATGCACCGCCTCAACGGCTGTCATACCAAGCTCATCCGTGGCTCCGATCGTGTGGCCTGCATTGCTGCCACCACCCGCCATCCAGATCGTCATGGCGTTGGGGTTGTGGTCCCGACCATATGCCGTTCCGCCTCGGACACCGTTGTCCGGCGTCCGTCCGAACTCTCCACACCAAACCACTAAAGTGCTGTCAAGCAGTCCACGTTGCTTGAGGTCCTTGATGAGTGCCGCGATGGGTTGGTCGACCCCGCGCACCAGATTGCTATGTGCTCGTTCAATAAAATCATGGCTGTCCCAAGTGCCGTTATAAAGCTGAACAAATCGAACTCCTTTCTCTACAAGCTTACGTGCTAACAAGCACTTGCGCCCAAACGCATCGGTTGCGTCGTTGCCGATTCCGTACATCTCTTGCGTCTTTGCATCCTCGTTCGACAGATCGAGCGTCTCAGGGACTTGCATCTGCATCCGAAAGGCAAGCTCATAGCTATCCATCCTCGCTGACAATTCCTCATGCTCCGGATGTTCGGCTGCATGCGCCGCATTGAGTCGGCTAATCAGGTCAAGATTCTTGCGTTGATGTTCGCGCGAGATTCCGCCAGGTGGAGTCAAATCGAGAATCGGCGAACCCTTCGCTCGAAGCGGTGTACCTTGAAAGTGTGCAGGCAAGTAGCCGTTGCTCCAGTTCGCCGATCCCCCCTGGGGATAGCTAACTTCGGGCAACACAATGAAGCCAGGGATATCTTGATTCACGGAACCGAGGCCATAGGTGACCCAGGCACCTAGGCCAGGATCACCGCCAAAACGATTGCCGCAATTCATCTGGTACATGGCGGTGGGATGATTCACGCTATCGACTTGGCAGCCGCGAAAGAAACAAAGCTCGTCGGCTACCTTCGCTAGGTGTGTCCAATTGTCAGCCATATCAGCACCACTATCGCCATGCTTTGCAAACTTGAACGGGCTTTGCACGTAGTAACGCTTACCGCTTTCCATCGCTGACTTCTGTTGGCCCTCGCGGTTGAACTCCTTGAGATGCAGCTTCCCAAGCGCAGGCTTAGGATCAAAGGTGTCGATATGCGAAGGCCCGCCCTCCATCATCAAAAAGATGACGTTCTTTGCTTTGGCGGGTAGATGACCTTGTTTTGGAGTCAGCGCATTCGGATGATCCGCAGCTGATAGCATCGAGGTAAAGGCAATGCTACCAAGGCTCGTTCCAAGGCCGTAAACAAATTCTCGCCGAGACTGCGCGAATGAGGTTCGATCTTGATAAGCGTTAATAGACATAGGCAAACTCGTTCGTGTTCAAGAGCGATAGGCAAACATCCGCCAACGCGCGCGTACGATTGTCGCAGTCAGCCGCTTGTAGGTCGGGTACAAAATCGGCATTGGAGTACAGCGTTTCAGTAAAGGAAAACTTCTCACCGGTGTTCTCCTCAATCGCGTCGCGTCGCACAGAAAGAGGTAGTTGCAAATTCGAGACTTGCGTCTTGGCTTGAATGGTCTGCATTTCTCGCCAGTGTTCCATACACATCTTGAGTTCTTCTGTCCCTGGCGCTCGTCCATAAGCGAGCAGAAAAGTCAGCTCAATTGCTGCTTCATCGCCTTTCGATTCTTTCAAGACTCGATTAGCAAGTGCAAGGGCACGAGCGTGGCTTGCGTGGCTGTTGAACATGGCGAAAACCTGCGGTGTAACGGTCGATCCCTCGCGCCGTTCACAGGAAAAGTCGGGCGACGGCGCGTTAAACACCTCCATGGAAGGGTCGCTTAGGCCACGCATCTTTAGCGCGTACAAGGAGCGTCGGTGTCGCTGCGTCGGCAACGGATTCGGTGTCCACGCCGCGGCAAATGTGCCCATCACTTGCCGCGGTTGCAACGCCGCTTCGAGATTGATCTCTGGACGATTCGGAATGCCTCCGACCTCTAAGTTGAGTTCACCAGTAGCCAACAACATGGCGTCACGCAACTCTTCCGCAGTTAGGCGTCGCGGCTTAAAGACGGCATAGCTTATTCCTAACGGATCCTTATCGACAAGGTGTTTACGATCAGGGTGTATAGTGCTGCGGCGATAGGCTTCGCTGGTCATGATCACACGATGAATCGCTTTGAATGACCATTGTTTCTCAACGAACTGGGCCGCCAACCAATCGAGCAACTCAGGATGCGTCGGTCGCTTGCCCGTGCTGCCAAAGTTATTTGGATTGCCGGCTATCGGGTCACCAAAGTGCCACATCCAAACGCGATTCACGATGGCACGTGTTGTAAGCGGGTTGTCTACGTTCGCCACCCAGTCAGCGAACGCCAAACGACGACCTTCGATACTCTCGGGAATCGCATCGTGTTGAACAGAGGCCAACACACTTAAAACGCTTGGTTTCACTTTCGGCCCCGAACCGAACGGATCACCACCGGCGAGAATGCAGGTCTCCTCAAGTTCTCCCTTGGTCATGCGATTGGCTGGCATTCGCAACGGCGAGTTGACGCTTACCATTGATGGAGTGCGACCAGAATAGACAGCTAGCGAGTAAGGTTCGTATCTGTCTAATTCCCACTGGATGCGTTGTAGGCCTTTATTGGCAATCCTTTCGAGGCCAATCTCCTCCGGTGTCCAACCGAGCATACGAGGTGGGAACTGATCCTCGGAAACTCCCTGCTTAAGCAACGCACTACGTACCGCTCCGAATACGCCACCCCGTTTTGATTCAATCGTCGAATCAACTTGCTGCATGGCTGACTGCCACTTCTCAGGGGCGAGTTTCTTCTTTAAATACCAGTCGTCGACGGCTTTAAGTGACTTTTCATCGAGTCGGCTTAGCATTGCAAGATGGTCCTCCCGACTCTTTAGCAGATACTTCTTCTCTTCGAAGCCTTTTGTATTCTCAGTCGGTAAGAAATTGGTTGATCGCTCGGTCAATTGCGTGGTCGCAAATACCGCCTGTACTGAATAGTAATCCTGAGTTGGCACCGGATCGAACTTGTGGTCATGGCAACGAGCGCACTGCAGTGAGTGCGCAAGAAAAGTTTCGCCGACGCTATTCGTGACGTCGTCGAGGAATCGTTGGCGCGCAATCCTCGCAACTTCCATCGCCGTAAGCTCCCATGGCCCCATGCGCAGAAAGCCGGTTGCGATGACCTTTTCAGGATCGCTCGGTTCCATTTCGTCTCCGGCAATCTGTTCCCGGACGAATTGATTGTAAGGCTTGTCCGAGTTAAACGCCCGCACAACGTAGTCGCGGTATCGCCAAGCATTACCGCGTGCGAAATTGTTCGAAAAACCCGATGAATCTGCATAACGTACAACATCGAGCCACTGCTGCGCCATGCGTTCGCCATAATGCGACGACTCCAACAAGCGATCGATTACTTTACTCAACGCCTCTGTCTCGGGTGACAGGTCTTTTAGGAAGCTGTCTATTTCAGCAGGGGTAGGCGGTAACCCAATCAAATCGAAGGTCACACGGCGAATCAGCGTTCGTCGGTCAGCAAGAGGAGCGAGCACTAAACCGTGAGGGAGCTTCGCTTCAATAAACGAATCGATTGGATTTTTTTGTTCGTCGTTGAGGTCTTTGACTTCGTGTTTTTTTAAAGCTTGATATCCCCAAAGGCTGTCAGATTTGTATCTCCGATTTGTCCACTGTGGTGATTGTCCACCGCTGGTCTTAATCGTTGTTCCATCTTCGATTGACCATTCCTCGGCGTGTAACTTTTCGATTTCCTTAGCGCGCATTGGATCTGGCCACGGTGCTCCACCAGCGATCCAATCTTTCATCCATTGGATTTGCTCCGCGTAGAGCTTGTCCGCTTCCTTGGGTGGCATGGGCTCCCAATCGTCATGCGTTCGGAGGATGGCTTGGT
>JANMNR010000732.1:0-3553 GCA_031368325.1 Pirellula sp. | reverse complement strand
TTTTGTAGATCGCAAGTCAAGATCCGGCAATTGGATCACAGTGCCATACCGACACCGAACTACAAACCTAATTTTCAGAACAACGACCTATTCACATTACTCTCGAAAGCAAAGAGGAACCATGATGCAAGAAAAGCAACTGGAAAAAACGGAGCTTATTGCTTCCCAAAAGGCAACCACAATGCGCAATCGGCAGGATGCGCCAAGCCAGAAGTCGAAAGACAAGGAGTTGAAACATATCGAAGACTCGCTGAACGCATTGCAATCCAAAATCGTTGCGTTAGCAGCATCGCTCCTGTTCTCAATGGTTCTGGCAGGCAGAAGATTGCTTGCAGCTAAAAAGCTGCAAGGCCACGGGGAATATACAAACTGGGTCGAAGAAACTTTCGAGGGACGTATCTCCATTCGGACGGCTCAGCGCTATACGAATCTTGCTAGCTTTGCCGAAACCAACATGCTTCGTCTCCGAGAGGTTCTGAAAGAAATTATTGGAGACGACGTCGTTGATATGTCGGACGATGAAGTTCTTGCGAACCTCCCTGCATCAAAAGTCTTCGAGCTGATCGCATACGACAAAAAAGACGCACAGAAAGGTGGGAAGCTTGCAGCACCGATACAAACACTTGATGTTCGCTTCGCTGCCGCAATCACCGAGTTCCTCGGCGCTCCTGACCTAGTGCTTACCACCACTCCCCTCGGCGATGGCGAGATTGAAGCGCAAGCGACCGTAACAGGCAAAGACCCAGCCAAAGGTCGTAACAACTGGACAAACACGGTTGTTGCAATTCTTACGAACGGAACAAGTGCATCGACGAGCGAAGCCATCTGTGCGGCATTTAACGCAAAGCGTGTACAAGAGGCGTTGCTACTCATCCCAGCCGATCAGCTTGACTCGTCAAGTTTGATTGAACGCCCCCAGCTTCTCTTTACCGCGTGCCACCCTTTTTCCGCCAGCGCAGGCAAACTGGCTGAGATCCCAATGACCCTGTTGCTCATTTCCGATGAAGACCGCGTTGACGATTTTGCAAAAGCCTTCAGCTCGCTCGGAATCGTCAAAGTTCCTTTTGTTCCAACAATCAAGACAAACTAGTCAGAAAGAATCGAATCATGAATCAACGCGTACAACGTCTCCTCGGCATGCTGCTTGCGGTGTTGGGGCCACGAGTTTTTCTTGTGGTGCTGATCATCGGCGGCTCAAAAGCAGAGTTGGTGAAACTCCATGCTCGAAGACCGAGAACTCAGGTCATCATGCTGGATAATCCGAATGACCTCGAAAAATTGAAAGTCCTGTGTAAGCACTTAAGTGCAACAACGATTCCGTTGGGGCGCGCACAAACAGCGGCTTCACTTGCGAGTCAACTCGGCGAGGAATACGAGGTGGCTATATCCAAGTTTGCACCGACCGATGCAAAGTCTGGCTTCGGTGCGGCACCCCTCGTTGGTTTTATGTCAGCTTCGGTAACTCTTGCCGCTGGCTGGGTCGATGCATTGCTTAGCAAACTAGTCGGTGCAATTCGATCGGCGACCAATAATGCACCAGATTTTATTGTGGTTCGTGTTTTGGGAAGCGTGGACGGCGGCACGTGTTCCGGCTACTTCCGACCAACTATTGACCGGTTTGTCCGCACTCTGGTGCGACTTGGTGTCCAAGTGCAGGTGGAAATGGACTTCGTGGGTCCGAATGGTTTTGCTCATCTCGATCCGCGCATCACCCAAATTGCGTCGGCTGTTATTCCGTTTGCAGTCGCTTCGACGATGCAAGCTCCGGCAAAGCAAGAGCTGCTTGTCACTAAGCATCTAACCCTTGGCGAGTTGCCACCTGGTTGTTCTGAGGAGGAGCGCAACGAGCTCGCTCTTACTGAAGAAGCGGCAGTCACTAGCTCAGAAATGGTTCGGCATACGTACCGCATACGGCCTAACCACGGAACGACAAGCGTCTATGGCAATGTCACGTTGCGAGAAACCGATTTCTTTAACGGACTTAATCTACGTCAGCAAATCCTCCCTCACATTGCTGACAAAATACGGTCGCAACTTTCGGAAGCAAGAGCCAAAATTTTTGTGGACACTTCTTTGATCAAGGAAATCGATTTCACTGAAAGGACCGTACGTGCCAAAGTGAGAGACGTCGCGAGCGTCTGCAATGAGATTTTCACACGACCTGCGAAAGAGCTCGTTGAGAAAATCGAAAAACCGCTGTTTCAGCACCAATCGGCAATTCAATTTACGTTGGTCGATGGGATTCATTTCAGCGATAGTGCTTTGGATTCGATCTCTACGACCTCGAATACGAAGTTGAGCAAGGCAATAGATCGTGCCACTTTGGTATTGACCATCATGCATAAACTGACGGACGAGCAAAGTTCGCTCAACGCAACGTCACGACAAGCTTCCGACGAACTAGGAACGATCAGACAAAAGTTCCTTTCTGTCGTGAACTTGCTCTCGTCCGAAGAGCACTCTCCCAAAAAGGGTGACCAGCTCTTCACGTTGCTTGTTCAGACCGCGCAGTCGATGCGTCGGTTGGCAGATGAAATGGATCTGTACGAATCACGTCGCAGGGTGGTCGCGACAACGTTAGCCAAGCTGCAACTGGATCAAGAGATCGTCGAAAGGGAGTTTGAATCGCTTGATGATGCCCTCGCTCTGCATCAAGCCGACGCAGTCCAAACCGCCGACCAACCTACGATTGAAGTTTGCGACCTGGAATACACTTTTGAAGAACTCATGTCCTCAGCCCCGCACGGTAAGGAACTGTTCGGCGAAACGCTGCGATGGTGCATTCACAACGTAACTAAATATGGACTAGCAGAAATTGTTAATGCCAAACTGCCGACGGCAAACGCTATCGCTGACCAGATAGTATTTGGTACGCCGCACCATGAAGGTTCTCCGTATGGGGGTTTGGTATGCGACGACGTCCCGAACACGGTCTACGTACTGCCGCCCATAAGCGAAAATCTCAAAACCGACGTCAAACGCGAAATCCTAAAGCGCGATTCAAAAGCAGAGATCTTCTTTATGGATACGGCAGCCGTCGGTGCCAACGTGCTCCGCTTCCGCTTCCGCTTCCCGAAATCGATTCATGAGATCATTTACGGGTCACTTGAGCATGAACTGAGGGAGGTTTTGAATCTGCCTACGCACCGGAATTTCTTTCCTGGCGAAACGGATTATGTTGCCCGCGCTGGCGTACTGATTCAAGGCAACGACTTCAAGCTCGCCAATCAATCTTCCCTTTAAAACCTAACACGAACACTTAAGGACCAACCTAATGAGCTACCCCGTCAATAATGGCTACAGCTTGCAACTTCCGGAACGACCCGACAGTCAGAAACGAATCCGTGAAAAGCAACACGCCGCAAAGCTACCAAATCCACCAAAGCCAAACGTCACCTCGATCATCTTTGCCGTAATGCTATTCGTACTGGTCACGAAGGGCTGCATTCAAAGTGCCGCGCTGCAAACGCAGCTTGATGATTCGCTCGCCAAAGTTTCCAGCACCGAGAGTTTACTGACAGTAGCTCATCACGATCTAGACGCGGCTGCTGCA
>JANMNR010000014.1:0-23447 GCA_031368325.1 Pirellula sp. | reverse complement strand
ATTATATCGAGATGTCATCCCTGGGTCAGCGGGACCTTTCAAGTATCGGGTTATTTTTCCAAATTTCTGAACTGCTAATTTCCGTAAATCGATCGAGTGCGATACCTTAAACGCTGGGAAATAGCCAAGAGACCATTCCGTCGGGTGGTAGGCTGCCGCAAGGCTGGGATTGTTTCCCATTCTACTTAGCCCCGTTTACTGCACAGAATGTTTGAACGCAAAAGTCTAAAGTGGCCAATCTTACTGGCGATAGTAATGATCGTTTTGTTGGTTGGGCTCACGGTTGGATGGGTTTTGCTCAATGTCTTCGGTGCGATTTCAAGCCAAAAAAGCTCAAATGTCTACTGGGCTCTTTTGAGTGTTGGTTCTGTGATGTTCCTGTTTGTTTTAGCTGGGGTCATTCTGTACCTCATTTGGAGTATTCAACAGATCAATCTCAATCGGCGACAAAGCAATTTCATCGACGCCGTGACACACGAGTTAAAAAGCCCGATCGCATCACTCAAGCTATTCCTGCAAACTCTTGGGAAACGCAACATCGACGAACAAAAAAGGCAGGAATTTTATAGCTCGATGCTTGATGACGTTGAGCGACTTGATCATCTGATTACACAACTGTTGAACGTTGCACGGCTTCAGCAAAAATCCAATTCACCGGACCCTGAAACGTGGGTCGCTGTTGAATCACTGCTCAATGAAAGCATCTCGAAACTCACGGCTCAATACCGAGTCGCTCGAGACTGCGTTGTACTCGATTCGCCAGAATGCGATGTTTGGTCAAGCAAGGTCGACATCGAAATCCTCATTCGCAACCTTGTTGACAATGCCTTGAAGTATTGCGGAGATCCGCCGAAAATCTTTATCCTAGTGCAATTGGATCCCAAGTCGCATTCGATACGGATCGCTGTTTCGGACAACGGGCCCGGTATTCCCAAGCACTTGCGAAAAAAGATTTTTCGACGATTCTATCGAGCCGGGGACGAATTAGAGCGAACTAAACCCGGCACCGGTCTTGGTTTGTTTTTGGTTCGATCTGTTGTCCGCAGGCTAAAGGGTTCGATCCGCGTAGCTGATCTCCCCAAGAATGAGGGCACGCGATTTGAATTGGTGTTGCCCAAGGCCAGGATGCGACCCTCGATCGAACAGCAGCCTGAGGACGCCTCCCGAAGTGTCCTTGAGTTTCCAAGTCCATAAACCAAAACGATTCATGCAACATGCGAGCGCGAAAGCATATCCTCATCGTCGAAGACGAAAAGCATATTGCCACCATCCTCAAGTACAACATGGAGGCCGAAGGCTATCGTGTGACGCTTGTTGCGGATGGACCGACCGCCCTTCGACTCGTCCAAGCGGACCATTTTGCATTTGACCTGATGATCCTCGATCTAATGTTGCCTGGTATGAGCGGGTACGCCGTGTGCGAGACAATTCGTGACGAGTGTATATCTTTGCCAATTCTGATCCTGAGCGCGCGAAGTTTGCCCGAGGACCGTGCGCGCGGATTTGACTGTGGGGCCAACCAGTATTTGAACAAGCCATTCGATCTAGATGAGCTTTTATCTCGCGTGAAGAATTTGCTCAAGCTCCACCCGAGACAACAGGTGTCCACTCCTTCACCTACCAAAGTTTCAAGCGTCGCTTTTGGCAAGGCATCGATCAACTTCGAAACATATGAGGTTCGTGTCGAAAATCGCGAAGTCAAGATGACACACAAAGAGTTGCAACTATTACGATATTTTGTCGAAAACCAAGGCCGGGTCATTAGCCGACAAGAGTTGCTTTCTGAGGTTTGGGACGTTAACGGCGAGATGCAGACACGAAGTGTGGATCAGTTTATGCTGCGGCTTCGCAAGATCTTCGAGGTGGATCCCGCGAAACCAAAGCACTTCCTAACTCTGCGTGACGCAGGCTACCGATTCTTGGCAGAACCGATTGAGATCGCAACGTCAGACCCACTCACGACAACACCACTCAACGACAACTAATCGCACATGCAGAACAAGCTTGAAAAAGATGCAGCGATCCAACGCATAGAAGAGCTGTCCCAAGAGATTCGGGAACACGACCACAACTACTACGTTCTCGCATCTCCTACGATTACCGATCTCGACTACGATCGAAAGCTGCGCGCGCTCACCGACTTAGAAAACGAGTTCCCTGAGCTTGCTGCCGCCGATAGCCCAACCAAACGTTTGGGCGACAAGCCCTTGGATGGCCTCGTCCAGGTTGCACACCGCGTGCCCATGCTTTCAATAGAAAACACGTACTCCGAAGGTGAGCTCCGCGAGTTTTTTGCTCGCACAGAAAAATTGCTTCCTGGCGAAGCCATCGAGTGGGTAGTCGAGCTCAAGGTGGATGGCGTTGCGGCCTCGATTTTGTACGAGAACGGATTGCTTGTTCAAGCGGTCACGCGTGGCAATGGCGAAGTGGGTGATGACATCACGCATAACGTCCGAACCTTGCGAGGCTTGCCGCAACGGCTGTTAGGTAGCAACGCGCCAAAGGCCCTCGAGTTGCGAGGCGAAATCTACATGACGAACGCCGACTTGGTCTCACTCAATCAATCACGCGTCCAAGCCGGTGAATCGGAATACAAAAACACACGCAACTTAACAGCCGGCTCCATCAAGCTCCTAGATTCCAAGATCTGTGCTCAACGTAAACTTCGTTTCTTCTGCCACGGTATCGGATTCTGTGACGGTCTCCATGCTTCGTCGCACATGGGTTTTTTGAAACGGATCAAGGAACTAGGAATCCCAACGACACCCAACGTCGAGTGTTTTCAAAACAAAGAGGATGCGATCGCTCACTGCAACCGCCTGGTCGAAGAATTGCACGCGCTCGATTTCGAAGTGGACGGACTCGTCGTTAAAGTCAATTCTCTGGAACAACGCGAGACTCTTGGTACAACCTCAAAGTGTCCGCGGTGGGTCATCGCTTACAAGATTGAAAAGTACGAAGCGGTCACGCAACTGCTTGAAATCAAAACGCAGATCGGCAAAACCGGAACTGTGACACCCGTGGCGGAGCTGTTGCCGGTCGAGCTTGCAGGCACCACGGTGAGTCGCGCATCGCTTCACAACATCGAAGAAATCGAACGCAAAGACATACGGGTTGGTGATTGGGTTGTGGTTGAAAAAGCGGGCAAAATCATTCCGCATATTGTTCGGGTCGAAAAGCATCGACGCGAATCCGAACTGCCAGCCTTTGTTTTCCCAACGAATTGCCCAGAATGCGATTCTGTTTTGGTAAAGGATCCGCAGGGTGTTTACATCCGATGTGTTTCAAAGCAATGCCCAGCACAGTGGCGACAGCGACTCCGCTACTTCGCAACCCGTGATTGCATGGATATCGAGGGACTTGGCGACAAGCTGGTCAACCAATTGGTCGACAGCAATGTTGTCGGTTCGTTTGGAGACCTCTACGCCCTCACGCTGGATCAGCTGATGCAATTGGAACGGATGGGAAAAAAGTCGGCAGAGAATCTCCTTCAAGGAATTGAGGCGAGCAAGTCACGCGGGATGACACGTGTTCTCAACGCCATTTCCATCCGACATGTTGGTCAACGTGTCGCCCAAATTTTGACGAGGCGATTTGGCAATATGGACACGCTGATGTCGGCGGACCTGGAGACGATCGGCAGCACCAACGAAATAGGTCCTATTATCGCCCAAAGCGTCTACGACTATTTCCATAGTGACGATGGTATCGAATTGGTTCTGCAGTTGCAAACGGCGGGCGTTTCTCTGGAGGCGTCAACGGAGGATGCCGTCGATACGACTGGCGTATTTGCGGGCAAAACGGTTGTCGTTACTGGCTCCCTCAGCAAGTACTCGCGGGATGAAATCGAACGGCTGATCGAACAGCGCGGTGGAAGAGCGTCGAGCAGCGTTTCTAAAAAGACCGATTTTCTGATCGCGGGTGAAGCCGCAGGCAGCAAGCTTGAAAAAGCCCAAAGCTTAGGAGTTCCCGTTCTCACCGAAGCCGAATTCGACGCATTGATTTCGAGTTGATTCCGAATAAAAACACCCGCATTGCAGTTGGCTTTACGGCCAATGGCGTCCCGGCATTCTGTTGGCCGGCATAATGGGCTGACGCAATCGCCTACGTGGGTTCTCTCGCAAGGATAGGTGGCGCGTCGTAAAAGGTAACTGTATGGACAGGGGTTAGCTTTTTAACCAACGGGGCTTGGGATCGTTTCCACTTCGAAAGAACAGGGATAACAGACCTGCCATTCCTACTGAGAGTGAGCTCAAATTGTGGATGAATCCGGCTCGCAGCATGCAATTGAGTCTGCCCAGGTAATCCAAATTCTGCCGAATGGACGCTGAATCCCATTTGCCCAGCCTTTGCGATTCGTCGGCTCCAAACCGCAAGTGATTAATCGTCTGATGATAGCTTGAAACGATCTTTTCATGGCGCCCGGATGGCGTTTTAAGCGTTCCCCGTACGGGAGAATTTGGAAAAAATTCTTCGTGTTTTTCCAAATAACCAAAAAACTTGTTTCGTTCGAATCGCGTTGCGGCATTCAATTGTATGAAGAGCTTCGTGGTGAACGAATTCGTCAAGTATCAACGAACGCGGAAATGATGCAGGTCATTCGAGAAAAACCATTGGCGAACAAAACGCAACTCCAACACAGAGCATGAGATCTCTTGAGCATTCGCCTGTCGAAGCTCATTTTCCGAATCCCATCGCATTTTTGCTATTTTCCAAATCGTCTATCCCGAAAGCCCGGCGTCATGGCCATTTTCATTCTCGTAATACTCAGCATCCTCGGGCCCATTCTGGTGATTGTGGGCCTAAGTTGGTTCGTCAATACTATTCGTCGCCACCCATATCTGCTGCGCATCAAAGGCTCTGTAGTCAGCGTAGAGGAGAAATACGATAGTGTGGATGACAAAGTGACGTTTTTCCCAACAGTTGCCTACACTGCGCCCGAAGGGAACCAAGTGCGATTCCGCTCCAGCTCCGGCGTCACTCAAGCGGTCCGGCGTCTTTCTGGCCCCAATGTTTCACCGTGGCACGATGGCCAGTGCATCGACGTCTTCCACGACCCCAGCGGCGAATTAGCTCCCAGCATCGCCAGCCTGTGGCACCTCTATGGGTGGAGTTTCGGATTTCTCGCCGGTGGCATTTTGTTGTTGATGGTCGTCGTTAACAAATGGAACCAACTTGGCGGATAAAGAAGCGATGTTGCCCTCCCAGTACTTTACAATCCATCAACACCATAATGCCAGACGATCTCACCAATTCCGCAGCGCAGTTTCCTGTCAGATTGCAGGAGTTAATCCAAGACGAACTCGCTGCGTGAACAGAATCCGCTTCGCCCTAGCAGCAGAGCAACGCCTTCCGGAAGGTGATGTGGACCGTTCTAGACGATCGTGTCGTAGCCATCGAACGCAGTTTTCAAAAACCCAATACATGAACTCACAATTTTGCAAACTTGTAGTCGCCACAATACTCGTTTCAACCTTTGGTTGCAGTGGTAGCAACACGAGCCAGCAGTCTGCGAGCAACATGACGACGAATGTAAATACGAATATGCAACCTGCAAGTTCAAGAACGGTCAAAGTCGATCATCCGAACGAAAGCGGTTTTGCAAAAATCAGCATTCGCGATGGGGACATTTACCAAGAAGGGATCGTTGACGCGAATGGCGACGAAGTGGTTCAAGCTAGTTCGAAGATGCTCGTGAACGACATTACGGGCAGTCTCGCCTTGGTGCGGTTTGAAAGCAAGTCCCTGTTTGTCACTTTGCATGAAGGATACGTTTCCGCAGCCGATCTCGACAGCGTCAATGGCTTTCAATACGCTGAACCCTTCAGTTGCGGGTTAGCAAGGGTCATCGTCGATGACGTAGAGTTCTATCTTGACTCGAACTTCGATAAAGCATTTGGCTTGGAATTCGAATTCGCAGAGTCTTTTCATCAAGATCGCGCTTACGTTAAGGCAGGCGATCGACATCGGATCATTGACACGCTTGGGAAGACGGTCGCCGATTTGAACTACGATCAAGTTAGTCCGCAAAGTCCTTGGTGCTGGCAGGTCACCAAGATAGAAAACGAAAAGTACCTAAGTGGCTTTGTCGACCTAAACGGGAACTTGATTGCTGAAGTTGTCTACGACAGCGTCGGATACTACGACCCCGACGTCAAGCGAATTCGCGTTGGAAGGAATAATCTCCTGGGCTTTTTGGATGAACATGCAAGGGTCGTAATCCCGGTCCAGTATGAGCACGCAGAACCTTTCTATAAAGGTATAGCCAAGGTGTCGCTCCACGGCAGAGCATTCTTTATCAATCCCGACGGCATTGAAGTCCGCGAGTAACACCAATTTGTACCCTCTATAATGTCAACAGCGATTGCACAACATGCCCATGCACATCCGTCAGTCGTCGATTGGCTCCATTGTGTTGGTAGACGAGCTGTTCGTGATCAAGCCCCAACAGATGTAAAACGGTGGCGTGAAAATCATAGTTGCTGATGGGGTCGCGAACTGCCTTCCATGACCATTCATCCGTCTCGCCGACCGCAATCCCGGGTCTTACCCCCGCTCCGGCCATCCAGCCGATCGATGCTCCGCCGTTATGGTCGCGTCCCTCACTCCCCTGTGAAAATGGCATCCTTCCAAATTCGGTATTCCATAAAAGCAAAGTATCATCTAGCAGCCCTCGGGCTTTTAGATCCGCCAACAACGCAGCCGTCGGCTGATCCGTGGATTCAGTCATCGGAGGCAATTCTTTAGCGATGCTTGTGTGATTATCCCAATTTCCTGTAGGGCCGTTCGATCCGCTCCATACTTGCACCACACGCACTCCACGCTCGATCATCCGCCTTGCGATCAGGCATCGTTTTCCAAAGTCCTCCGTTGCTGGATTGCGCAATCCATACGCCTGCATCGTGCTCTCGGTTTCTTGGCTCAAGTCAAAGACTTCAGGTGCACTCAACTGCATTTTAGCGGCAAGCTCATAGGCGCGTACTCGAGCCTCTAGTCGTGGATCATAGTCGATTTCCAATTGGTCTCGATTCGTTCTCCCTAAAAGTGCAAGTCCATCCAGTTCAGCTTGATGTGTAATAAATGACGCGTTGGATGGAGCTCTGAGTCCATGTAATGGCTCGGAATGGCTTGCGTGGATTGCCGTACCCTGATGGGTTACAGGAAGAAACCCCGAGCTAAAATTGCCGCGTTGGTTGTAGGGCAGGCCGCGTGCGTCTGGCAAAACGACAAACGTCGGTAGGTTTTCGTTAAGAGTCCCGAGTCCGTAACTTACCCATGCTCCGAAACATGGAAAACCTGGAAGCAAGAAACCGGTGTTCATCAAATAACTTGCCGGCCCGTGCACGTTTGTTTTCGAAGTCATCGAGAGCATCAGGGCCATGTCATCGACGTGCTTAGCCGTATGCGGCAACAATTCGCTTACCCATCGTCCCGTCTGGCCATGTTGGGCAAATTTGAATGGCGAGCCCAATACATTGCCTGGCACACTGGTGGCAGCTTCGATTCGTTCACTTGTAGTTGGGGTAAACTTCTGTCCGTGCCTCGCCTGCAACAAAGGTTTGTAGTCGAACAGGTCCATCTGGCTCGCGCCCCCGTTCATAAACAATTGTATGACCCGTTTCGCTTTTGCGATGGGATTCCGTTCTCCGTTCCATTGGGTTTTGGTATCGGCCGACGATTTGCAATCCTTTGCGAGTAAATGCAGAAGCGCAAGCGACCCAATTCCGCAGCCTGAAGTCTCTAAAAAATGTCGTCTCGATATCATGTATCCCGGCTCTCGATCAATCGACGAAAATAAACTCATTGGTGTTGAAAAGCAGTCGGCAAAAATTGGCTAAGCCGTGCTTCTCAGCGTATTCAACAAATCGATTGAGCTCAGCATTCCTAGGCTCCCGACCAAAAGCAAGCTGAATAGCCAGCGAAATACGTGAAGACGTGCTCTTCGCTTCCGAAGTCAACCTCATTGCAAGGTGCTCCGAGTGTCGAATAACAACGGCGTCGTTCCACATCGAAAGTGCTTGTTGAACTGTAACGCTGTTAGCGCGAGTTGGCATGATTTGGTCCCCCGCCGGGCAGTCGAGCGCCTCCATAAACGGATCAGGCAACGTGCGAAACAGGAAACGATAGACGCTGCGACGCGATGCCGTTCGGCCATCCAAATCGAATTGACTGTAGTCGATGATTGGGGTCACATGTCGCCCCGGTTTGAGATCAAACTGCCTGTCACTTGGGCCACCCATACTAAGATCGAGTTGCCCTGAAATCTGGATCATCCCATCGCGAACACACTCCGCATCGAGTCGCGAACGATGCATCCGCCATAATAACCGGTTTTCGGCATCGACCCTTTCCTCACAGACTTTCTGATTCGCAGACGTCGAAGTCGATTGCCTATACGTCTCGCTGGTAACGATCAACCGATGAAGTGCTTTGAGCGACTGGCCGGAATCACGGAACCTAAGCGCCAACCAATCCAGTAATTCCGGATGCGACGGTTTGGTGCCCAATCTGCCAAAATCATTAGGAGTATCAACAATTCCTCGCCCGAAATGTTGCAACCAAACCCGATTCACAATAGAACGCCACGTTAGTGGATTATCCTTTTGAACGATCCAATCCGCTAGCGCTGCTCGCCGTTCGGACTCACGGCTGGGATTCGTCAAAACAAAGCGTCCTGACAACGCAGCGATGCCTGATAAAGCGCCAGCAGCCAATTCCTCTTTTGGATTGCGGATATCACCTCGCTCCAACCGGTGGATCGGTCTTGGTCCTGATGGAGGTTTCAATCCTCCGTCCGGTTCAAAGTCGGCAGCCGCAGCATACACTATCGACGGCTTGGGAAGTTTGGCGAGCTCGCGGGCAACTCGATCGCGCTCAACGTGGAGAGCAAGCGCAAATCGTTGCTCCTCGGTGCGAGCCGGTTTGACAATGGACAAGATGGTTTCGATTTCTGCGGGCAATGAATTTACGTTGAGCGGCAGCTTGTCTGAAGTGATCGACAATCGCGGCCTACCAATTAAATGGCCACCGCCATGCAGTTGTCGAAGTCGAATAGAAATCGTCCTTTCGGACGCAAGCCTCTCCGTTTTTACGAATTCAAAAATTGCGGTATGTGACTTGCCTACCTGTGGGAAAATGCCCCACGCTGTCGTTGCAATTCCATCAATCGCGCGCGATACATCCCAATCCTTTTGATCAAAATCAGAAGCTGCACGCGCGATGGGAACTGGTTTGCCATCGCCCAGGTCTACTTCGATTTCTGAAAGGTGGAAGTTTCCATTGTCTTGGCGCCCCGGTCCATCCTTAGGCAGGGACTTGTCCGCAAGCACTTCCAAACGCAATCCAGAGATCTCTGGCTGGGTGGATACGCCTCGAATCATGTACGTATCCCGATCGGAACGAGCACCGCTCGAAAGAAACGAACCGTCCAACTGCAGAACCAGAATGCTACCATCCGTTGACGAAGCCGTTTGATTCTCCAACACCTTCCATGCTATTGCCCGGTTTGATAAGTTATTTTCAAACTGGTCGACGATTGCTTGAATATCCGCGCCGAGCAGTTCCATCGTTAGGCCTTGATCGACAGATTCAAGCTGCGTTTGCCTCAACTTCAATGAACGCCGAGCGTTATGTATGGACAGGTCGGAATCAAAACTTCGGTTGGCTCTCTCGACCCCCGCAAAGACCGCTTGCAACGCATAGTAATCCGAGGATGGAATTGGGTCGAATTTGTGATCATGACATCGAGCGCAATGAACCGTGAGACTCATAAAATTGCTCATCACATTGGTAAGCATATCGTCGCGATCCAGATACCTACCGATCTCACGATCAAGCGTATCCTCACGAATGTCACGCAGCGAACTTTCGTCCCACGGCCCTGCCGCCAAAAAACCTAACGCTGCAATTGCTTGCGGATTGCTTAAGGAAACCACGTCCGCGGCTACTTGCTCGCGAACAAACTCGTCGTAAGGTTTGTCTTGATTAAATGCGGCAATCAAATAGTCACGATAGGGCCAAGCGTTTTCCCGAACTCGGTCTTGATCATGCCCGTGCGTTTCTGCGAAGTGTGCCGTGTCCATCCAATGGCGTGCCCAGCGTTCACCATATCGCGGCGACGCCAATAATCGATCCACTAATTTTTCATAGGCATCTGGATCCAAGCTCCCAACAAACGCATCGACCTCCAACGGTGAGGGTGGCAATCCTGTTAGATCGTAAGAAAGTCGTCGAATCAGCGCGCGAGGCTCCGCTAGAGGCGAAGGAGATAGTTTTCTTTCAAGCAACTCTTTGCGAACGAATGCATCAATGGGATGCGCAGAATCGGCGCAGGTCGGGGGCGAGCATGCGATCAACGGCTGAAACGACCACCAAGCCTGCTTGTCTTCGGCTTGCTTATTTTTGGCTTGCTCTGCGTCCAAATCAGGCCACTTCGCCCCCTGATCTATCCATTCACGGAGAATGCCGATTTGCTTCGCAGAGAGTTTGCTCCCTTTGGCTGGCATCTGCATTCCGTCAACTTGACCCGTGACGAATCGGAAAAGCGGACTTGTGGCACTTTGGAATGGCACGATGTTGGGTGCATGGCTGTCACCGCTGCGCAACGCGGTCTCGCGCAGGTCAAGCCTATAGCCCCCCTCCTGCCGCTGTGGACCGTGACATTTCAAACAAGCGATATCAAAAATAGGCTTTACGTCCTTGGAAAAGTCAATCGTCGCCAACGTCTGAGGGAGTTTGGCATGGACCGTTCCTGCCCAAACAATCGCGAGTAGTCCAAAAATCAACGGCAGGCGCATTGTCGACGTCCAATCCAAATTTGAGTTCGAAAAAAGGTGTTGGTATTACATCCCGTGACCAGGGACTAGAGACTGCAACGGTTAACCTCAGGAATCTCAGTTGGGTACTGCACCGAAGGTTTGCAATCCTACTGCGTAGTGAGACTCAAGACAGAACTCCATAGCGAGTTCAACTTGGAATGAGAGCTTCGTTCGTTTCGGCTTTTCAATGCTTGTAAAAATAGGGGTGAGTTGGATCATCGGAGAGTTGAGTTCGGTACACGCTGCGGACCGCTTCCGAGTCGAGCCACGAACCGAAACTTTCAAAGGGTTGTCGCTGAAAAAATGAGACTTGTAAAATCGACGAACATCGACCGTCGCAAGTGACAGAACTGCAGCCGGTTCTTGTGCCCCTTTTTGAATCCAACCCCGACGAGTACCACTCGCCATTTCAAAAATCGGTTCCGCGAACACGTAAACTTGGCCGGCGCATTCCAGCGTTACTTCCTGACCGTCCACTAGTTCGAACCCAGTTAGTTCAACAAAAGGGGTTTTAGCAAAATTCAACTCCGGCCTTGTCTTTGGCTCAACCGTAGATTCTTGTGCGAAAGGCATACAAGGGGCAAAACACCAGCACATGTTAGGTAAAGGCACTCGCATCACAACGACCTTACTCGCTATCGAATCATGATTAACATAGACTTTGTGTCTATACTCACGAAAAAGCATAGCGTGAAAGAACAAACAAGGACAGTCTTTGGATTGTATGGCATCGCGAATGAAGTCGCTTGCATGCGCTTTGCCAGAAAGAAAGCAACTTCGATCCAACATTTACTTGTATCCATGTATTTATTCGCACAGATACAAAGATGCCAAGTTTTTGAAATACTCGCCAACCGCAGAGTATTTGGGCAAGACCTAAGCGGATCACCAGACCCACGCTATTGGCCATCTTTAGTCAGGTCGATCCAGGAAATCCCCGATTTACTTCCCGAGCATCTTCGGACTGTCCTACCCTTGTCGAACGCAATCCGTTGCGTGCCAAGCTTTGCAAACGAGCGGAAGCCAAGAAGTTTCGTGGCCGGTTAGGCTGCTGGCAGCAACCTGGAAAAATCGAAAGCCTGGGCCTGCACGTCCTCACCGAAGCAGAAATCGACGCTTGGAGGTCCGTTGATTCAAAACACGAAGCGCATGCTCGTTAGCTGTGCGCGTAGGAACCCACATAGCAACCAAAAATGTCCGCCCCTCCATCTTCGTATCGCATGTTGTCGTAACGACATTGACGTCTTACGATGCAACTGAACAATCAATGCGAAGTGATATCGTAAACCGCCCCATCGACAGGATCGCTCATTATCGCCGCATAGACTAAACTGCTTCAGGCAAAACGAAGAACGCACAGATTACGAATTAATCACACCTCAGCCCGCTTCTAGCTTCGTCCAAAAAGAAAGTGATGCAGTTTAATTCCAATGATTGAAACGGCCGTATACGATACGAAACCCTACGATCGGGAATACCTCACGCGCGCTGATTGCGGAAATGACATAGCGTTTCGGTTCCATGAATTCCGGCTTAGTGCAGAGACGGCACTCTCGGCAAAAGGTACGCAGGTCGTGTGCATATTCGTCAACGACCAAGCGGATCGTGCGTGTCTGGAAGCGTTAGCGGCACTTGAGGTCAAAACACTCGCCCTGCGCTGTGCTGGCCATAATAATGTCGATCTCGCCGCTGCCCACGAACTTGGTATCGCCGTGGTGCGCGTTCCGGCGTATTCGCCTCATGCGGTAGCCGAGCACGCCGTCGGGTTACTGCTAACGCTCAATCGTAAAATCCATCGGGCTTATAATCGCGTCCGTGAATTGAACTTTTCGCTTAACGGTCTCGTTGGCTTCGATATTCACGGAAAAACGATTGGCATCATTGGCACAGGAAAGATTGGCCAGATCGCGGCCCAAATATTCCGCGGATTCGATGCCGATGTGATCGCTTACGATCCGTTTCCCTCGCAGGACTGGGCCAGCACAAACAAGATCCGTTATACGGACATAACTAGTTTGCTAGCCGAGAGCGATATTATCTCGCTGCATCTGCCGCTATCGCCGAACACAATTCACCTGCTCAACTCCGAGACGATCGCCCAAACAAAGCCGGGCGTATACATACTCAACACCAGCCGGGGCAAATTGATCGAAACGACTGCGCTAATTGCCGCGTTGAAGTCGGGCCATATTGGCGGTGTAGCACTGGATGTTTACGAAGAGGAGGAAGGCATCTTCTTCCAGGATCTCTCCGGGCAGGTGTTGCTCGATGATGAATTATCGCACTTGCTGATGTTTCCGAACGTAATAATCACTTCGCACCAAGCGTTCTTGACCCATGAGGCGCTCAGCGAGATCGCTCGAGTGACGACCATGAATATTATTGCGTTGGAAAAGAACCAGCCATTTTTAAAAGGAACCCAGTTATGACTGTAAGCCTTGCAACCCAGTGCCGATTCAAATGACAAGACATGGATTGATACGAACTAGGAACCAATGCGAAAGACAAGTCCAGGGAGTTAGCGAAAAGACTGCCATCCTACTGACGAACAATTGACATTCCCGAAACCAGACAATTGGCATTTGTAGGTCGTGATGGAGATAGGTTGCGGCGGGTTATTCGCGATAACTCGCGACTTTTCTACGTCTCCGTCCCGTTGGGGGGCCAATTTTCAGCGGCTCATGACGCTGTTTCTGACCGAGGAGTCCACATCTTTCATAATACAGTTACCGCCGTTGCATGAGTGCCACCCTTTGAAATACGAGAGAACCACAAATCCCTTGGGCGAGAACTAAGCTTTTCCTCAGCCTCATAGTATCATCCATCTTTATCAAGGTCGATCAAAAGACTCCAGCTCAAGGAGCTTGATAGCCGGTGAGGCCGCTGGCTTCAAGAGTGAAAAAGCCCAAAGCTTGGGCGTGCCCTTTCTCACCGAAGGCTCGCCTGTTAGTGTACAATCTGCCAGGTGTAGACTGTTCCTGTTTCCCAAAACGCCCTCTTATTCCCACTCGCAAACTCTATGATTGAACTGAACGGTTTTGGCAAGGACTACGGCGAATTCACAGCAGTCAAAAACGTGACGATGAAAATTGAGAAGGGGGAGCTATTCGGATTCATTGGACCAAACGGTGCAGGCAAGAGCACTTCCATTCGCTTTCTTGCCACCTTGCTCAAGGCGACACGAGGAGATGGCAGTGTCAACGGTTTCAGCGTCAATAAGAACCCGATGGATGTTCGCCGAAGCATTGGCTACATGCCAGACGATTTCGGAGTCTACGATGGAATGAAGGTTTGGGAGTTTCTCGATTTTTTCGCGGTCGCTTATAAGATTGGCCGAACGCAACGCAAGCAAGTGATCGGGGACGTTCTGGAGCTGCTGGATCTAACACATAAACGTGATGACTTTGTAAACGGATTGTCACGTGGCATGAAGCAGCGACTCTGCTTGGCCAAGACTCTGGTGCATGACCCGCCTGTTCTGATTTTGGACGAACCGACCAGCGGTTTGGATCCTCGCGCTCGGATCGAGGTCAAGGCATTGCTCAAGGAGCTTCGTAGAATGGGCAAAACGATACTTATCAGTAGTCATATTCTGTCGGAGCTTGCAGACTGTTGCACCTCGATCGGCATCATTGAGCGAGGAGAAATGTTGATGCACGGCCCAATTGACTCCGTCTATCGCAAGATTCGACGCAACCGAATCGTGGAGATTCGATTCATCGGCAATCAAGATGCGGGCATTTCGATTCTTCGAAGCGATCCAGCCTTGCGAGGACTCGACATCGATGGCGACCGGGCAACCGCAGAACTGGAAACGGACGATGAGGGACTCGCGCGATTGCTCGACCAACTCGTTGCAGGTGGAGTTAAGATGAAGTCCTATAGCGACAAAGACCCAAGCCTTGAGGATGTCTTCATGTTGATAACCAAGGGCCTCGTTGCTTAGTCCGAAGTTCAGGCTGCCAGCCTGTGATTAGCCCACCACAGGCTGAAAGCCTATGCCACATTTTCCCCTCCGAAACAAAATGACCTGCCTATCACCCTTTGTACGAACCATTCTGATCTCAAGCCTTATCTGCTCGTTTTGTATGCCGAAAGAATTGCGTTCGGAAGACAATGGCAAGCTAAACGACGGATTCAAAATCGCTGATACCGATTGGCCATGGTGGCGAGGTCCTAGCCGCAATGGAGAGGCATCATCCAATCAAAAGCCTCCGATCCAATGGAGCGACGATCGCAACATCATTTGGAAGTCGCCGTTGATAGGACGCGGACACGGTTCACCAACGTTGGTTGGCTCGCGAATCTTTATTCAGACCGCGGATGAATCGAGCGGCGCTCAAATGGTGCTATGCTTGGATCGCTCGACGGGCAAAGAGCTTTGGAATACCATCGTGCATGCAAGTGGCGGAATGCGGAAGAATAACAAATCGACGGCCGCCTCAAGTTCCCCGGCCTGCGACGGCGAACGGGTGATCGTCAATTTCCCGAACAGCGGTGCGATGATGACAACTGCCCTCAATCTCGAGGGGCAGCAGCTTTGGCAAACGAAGATTTGCGACTACATCGAACATCAAGGCTACGGATCATCGCCCGCGTTGTACCAAACGCTGGCAATCATTTCCGCTGACACCAAAGCGGGTGGCGCGATTGCCGGCCTGGAACGATCGACCGGCCAGATTGTCTGGCGTAGAGAGCGTCCCAAACTACCAAACTATCCGTCGCCAATTTTGATGCATGTAGCGGGCAAAGATCAAATGGTCATGACCGGCTGCGATTTGTTCACTAGCTTCGAACCATTGACAGGACAAACCATTTGGGAAGTCCCCGGAGCGACAACGGAATGTGTAACCTCGACGGTCACCGATGGCAAACGGGTCTTCTCAAGCGGAGGCTACCCAAAGAACCATATATCAGCGGTCCTGGCCGATGGATCGGGGAAACTGGAATGGGAGAATAAAAACCGAGTCTACGTACCATCGCTCTTGGTGCGTGATGGGGTTTTGTATGGCGTGTTGGATGAGGGAATCGCGATGTGTTGGTCAGCGGAGAGCGGCAAAGAACTTTGGAAAGCTCGTCTTGGTGGAACATTCTCCTCCTCGCCAATTTTGGTGGGTGACAAAATCTATGCAACCAGTGAATCGGGAGACACCTTTATTTATAGTGCCGACCCCAAGGAGTATAGAGCGATTGGAAAAAACCACCTCGGCGACCAAGTGCTCTCGACGATGGTGATTTGCGAAAGCCGGATCTACTATCGAGCTGCGACACTTAACGGGGACCAACGCCAAGAGTTTCTTTACTGCATGGGCGAGACGACCAAGTAACAGAAACAGCAAAAACCGAAAAGCAAGCGACAAAAGGGATTTGACCACATCATGGCACAAGCAATCGTTGATCCGGAACAGCTTCGCAATTTCGCGATGCAGTTAAAACGTTTTTCTGGTTTACTTGCTGACGCGTCCGGTAAACTCTCGCAGCAGATGCAACAGCTTGCAATTTCATGGCGGGACCAGGAACACGTCAAGTTTTCAGCAGATTTCGAGCAGGAAATGAAACAGCTTGGTCGTTTGATCGAAACAAGTGAACGGCATGTTCCCTACCTGATGCGGAAAGCCGAATTGATTGAGGAGTATCAACGCGGTCATGGCTGATGCAAACGTCAAGAGCCTGGAAGCGGTTGAAATCTTCGCCGAATCGATTGGCAAACTACGTCATGACGTTCGCAAGCAAGTGGACGAGATTCGTCAGCAGTTGCAACGCGTTACGTCCTGGCTTGAAAAAGAGTTGCCTGAGTATTGGTCGAACGAAAAGCGGATTGCCGAGAGGCATTGGACGGAAGCTCGCGAGGAGCTTTTGCGTTGCACGGCAAAAACGAGAGCTGAGGATGTAACTTCCTGTTCGGTTCAACGCAAGATGCTTCGAAAGGCCACGGAGCGTTTGGCACTCTGCGAAGACAGGATGCGGCTGATCCCGAGATGCTTGATGCAATGGAACCAGTTTTTGCAAGAGATTGCAACCGACGTACGGCAAGTTGACGACCTGGCCGAGTCAACTTTACTTAACGCGGGAACTCGATTGCAGTCCACGCTAGAGACGCTCAAGAAATACGCATCTCAATAGGTGGTGTTCGCAAAACAGAATGCACTCCCGCTTAAGGGAGATTGAATGATTGCAATTCTGCTGGTGCAGACACCATGGGGAGCGTAAGCACTATGGGGTCGGGTAAACCATCTTTCCTCCAACATAGGTTTGGTGCACTTGGATGTCTTTTATCTCGTCCAATGGGCACTTCATAATGTCGGTTTCCAAAACGATGAGATCTGCGAGCTTGCCGGGCTCGATGGAGCCTTTCTTCGTTTCTTCAAAAGATAGCCATGCGTTGTTTATCGTGTAGAGTCGAATCGCCTGCTCGCGAGAAATCGATTGCTCTGGATAAAGTGCGTTACTGTCCATGCGTGGCTGGCGTTGCATCGCAATCCACATTCCAAGGAACGGGTTGTAAGGATTCACAGAGCGAAGGCTTCCAATCTTTTGCATGTGGTCCGAACCTCCACCCACAATCACTTTTTTCTCGAAGAGCGTCCGATAAGGCTGAAAGTACCGCATGCGTTCCTCGCCAAACTGCTTTCGCAATGTCTTGCCATCAAGCCAAAGCCAGATAGGTTGCAGGTCAGCGACAATGCCTAGCTTGGCCATCGTTTCAATCACTTCAGGGGACATGAAATTGCAATGCGTTACGCAAGGACGTTTGTCACGGATCGAGAAATCGTCATGATCAATGGTTTCATATGTTTTGACCAGTAACTCAATCGCCGCATCTCCGACGGAATGAGCCGTCATTTGAAAATCATGAGACAACGCAAACTTGCTGATCGCGTAGAGCTTTTCTGGATCGATGTAGCGAACACCACGATAGTCTGGGTCATTGATTCCATAGATACTGCTGATCCCCCATGGCTTTTGCATGTAGGCGCTGCCAGTTAGCATGCCACCATCGAGAAACACCTTTACCCCGCGTAGCCACAACCGATCGTTGTAAGCGTGCAAACGCGAGTCAGCAGCTTTGCGAATCTTCTGTTGTATGTTATCCATCGAGTCAGCCGCATTGATCCCATAGTAGAGAAAAACACGGCAGTTCAGTTCATCAGCGTCCTTGAGTAACGTATACGTCAAAATATTGTCGTCGCTGGCGTTGCGATCGGAAATGCTTGTGATTCCAACGGAATTGTAGTCCGCAATCAGTCGTTTCAACTGAGATGTTCGATCGGACTCGCTCGGCTTGGAGCCAGTTGCCGGTACCTTTAAAAACTTCTCAGCGCTGCGAATAATGCCGGTCAACTCTCCGGTTACCGGATCCAATTCAATTCTGCCCTGGATCCCCTCTGGAAATTCAAACCCCTTGTCGATACCACTTTGCTTTAATGCCATGGAATTGAGGGCGGCGTCGGGACCAGTTCGAAAGAAGACTGGATTATTAGGAGCGACTTGATCGAGTTCTTTCCGATTTGGAAAACGCTGATCGTCTAGCCGAGTGACAAAGACTTGACTGACCGAGATCCACTCACCGTCTTCGAGCGTTTCCGCGCGGTTCTTGATGTACGCCAAGACATCTTCGATCGTCTGCATCGTTGGAATGGTGTGGTCGAATTCGTGCATCGCGGCGGCAGTTGCATGTACGTGGGAGTCGATCAGCCCAGGGAGCACCGTCTTTCCTCGCAAGTCGACGCGCTTGGTTGTCGGTTCGGCTGATCGCAACACTTGCTCATTCGTACCGACAGCAACAATTCTTTCGCCCGAAATAGCAACAGCCTGTTGGATAGAAAACTGTTGGTCGACGGTGATAATCTTTCCGTTAAAGAAAACAAATTCAGGAGCTTCATTGCTTTGAAAGGGGAGTGCTACGCCAGGCAGCATGACCACAATCACAGCGATCAGTAATGTCAATTGTCTCATAGTCTCTCCAAAAGTTGTCTGTCGCGACCAAAGTCTCATCAGCGGTCCGACTGCATTTTTTGAGTCAATTCCTTAGCCAGTTGTACGCCAGTACGATCCAACACGGAAGTCGTCGGCGCAAATTCCAGACTTTCCATACCGGGATATCCGGCGGCATCTTTCATGTTGGCCTGATTGGATTTTGCTCAACAACCGACTTCACCCTCACTCCAGACTCTCCGGAATAACATGCAGCACGCTTGGCCGAGGCAACTGCGAAATCGTACGTAAAAGCAACCAAGGAAATTGGAATCTATTCCTTAGTTTGAGTTAACTCTAGCCCCAACATAAAGCCTTCGGCAAGGCACCCAATCCCTAGATAACTGCGACCAAACGAATTTGCCTATCAGAAGTTCGCACGAAGGAAACCTACCCAAGGATAGCAACCTACGGGTTTAGCAATCAACTAAAAACGAATCTGCGGCTCCCGCCCGCAAGATGTATCGCCCTCTGGCAATTCCTGCAGTGATTGGATGCAACCAAGTTGATAAATGCTGCGCCGTTCACCGTCGACGTGGCGGGTTGTATCCAGTATTCTAATAGTGTCAGTGCATATTGAAGGACCTGGCGACCTTCTCGCACATTGGGCTGAACTACGTTTTTACAGTCCGCGATCTGTTTTATTTTGGTTTTCGGTCAGGTGTTCCAAATGTTTACAAACCGTATTTGCATTGGTGTTTTCTCCATCCTTGGCTTCATCGCATTCAGCGGCCTGGGACATGCCCATTTTTTGTGGTTGGTTCCCCTGGATGAAAGCGGGTCGCGCGTTCAACTTTATTTCAGCGAGGGTCCCCAGCCAGATAACCCAAAGCTGTTGCAAAAACTGAGTGGTGTCAAGGTCGAAGCTTTTCGGGGTGACAAGGAATTTAGTTCTGAGACTCTTCAATTCTCCGCAGACAAAAGCGTGTTAGCGGCAACTTCCCCTCGTTCGACTGCTTGGCGATTGGAACACACGTACGGACTCTTTGGATCCGACAACAAGGACCTGCTTAAGTACACAGCCATGAGCGTTACCTGCGAACGCGATGGCATGGAGGACAAAGACAGTGTGCATATGGCTCGGGATGGTATCGCGGCGAGGCCGACTTATGCGGACGGAAAACTCACGATTGAGCTGAGCAAGAATGGGATGCCAATGAAGGGATTTGAGCTAGAACTACACTCCACCACAGACCATAAAACGCTGAAGACTGACGAAAAAGGCGTTGCGACGGTAGACAAGATCGTCGCAGGCGTACACGCAATTCGTTGCGTTGAATCCGAGGCGACAGCAGGGCAACTTGATGGAGTAGGTTACGAGTCCACGCGTCACTACACCACCGTCAGCTTTATTGTTCCCAATTTAAAGGGAGCGTCATTGGTTCCTGAAGAAAAAGAATCCTTGGGCGCACTCCCTGAAGCCATCACTAGCTTTGGGGCAGCTACCACGAACGGTGCGATTTATGCATACGGCGGTAACACAGGTAGTGCTCATTCCTATTCAAACGACCAGCATTTCAATAAACTCATTCGAATGGATCTTAAGAACAACAAGGGCTGGGAAACTATTGCGGAGGGCGCTCGTGTTCAAGGGAACGCGCTCGTGTCACATGGTTCAAGTGTCATTTTGGTCGGTGGCTTCACCGCCACCAACGCTAAAGGCGAGAAGGGAAACTTGGTCTCGCAATCTGCGGTTCAACAATACGATCTCTCGGCCAACAAATGGACTGAGTTGCCCAATTTGCCCGAGCCGCGCTCGTCCATGGATGCCATTGCACTTAACGGATACTTGTACGCTATCGGCGGGTGGAACATGCGAGGAAATGCAGCCGAAACAGAGTGGCACAAGACGGCGTGGCGACTTCCACTTGAAAATCCAAAAGCGGGCTGGGAACCCATCGCAGCCCCCCCTTTCCGTAGACGCGCAGTTGCTGTTGCTGCCCACAAGGATCGTGTCTTTGTCATCGGTGGCATGAATGAAGACGGAGAAACGACTACAGAGACGTGTGTTTATGATCCCAAAGCGAACACCTGGACTGTGACATGTCCCATTGCAGGTGTTCCCATGACGGGTTTTGGAACCGCCGCGGCTGAGGTGGGCAATCAACTTGTGGTTAGCACCGTGGATGGATCGATCCAAAGGTACGATGATGCAAGAGGCTGTTGGGAGATCATTGGGCAGATTCCAACGGGACGATTTTTTCATCGCATCGTACAGATCTCCGATAGCGCATTTGCTATGATCGGCGGCGCCAACATGAGCGTCGGCAAATTTCGGGACACGCCTATTGTTCGTTTCGGAACGCCCTAGCGTTTTACCGGGATAGCGCGGATTTGCAGCAAGGCCCGAAAGCGATAGAGCAATTGGTGGGGTCGGCAATGAGTCCTATGCCGGCGATGTCCACTGTTGCACGGGCCTTCTTGAAGAGGGAAATCGGCTTACGATTGTCGATCCCGTCTTCGGCAAGCAAAAGCCGCCGCGTAACTCTTGGTCCACAACTGCAGTATCTTCGGTGTGGTAACAATCGCATCGAGTCGACGTAGAACGCCCCTCAGCGAACCGCGAGTAGTTAATTCGAACTGCAAGCAAGTTCTATTACGAAGTCCCACGCAATGCAACTTGACATTGCCTCCCGAAACGGTTCTCGCAAGTTAGGGCATTGCGTTACGACAAGCTATTTCCGAATTGCGGACAAATACGCGATCAAGTCTTCGGCCAGTTTGGTCTTTTGATTAAGTTCTACTTCATTCGCGAGCGCTGCTTCCAGTAAGGCCGCGATGACGGTAACTTGCCCGAAGCCGTAGCTTCCAGCAGACCCTTTGATCTGATGTGCAAATCGTCTGAGTTCGGGCCAGTTTTGTGTTTCGACGAACCCTACACAGGATGCAACACGAGCAGGAATGTCGCTGACATAGTCTTCAACAAGCTCAGTAAAATCGGGATCCGATGCAAGGGACGAATAGATTGGTGCAATTTCGCGAAAGGTCATTTTAAGCTTCTTTGGGAAGATACGGTTTGTTGCAAGTGTGAGATGGTCGAGTACGCTGTTTTCCCATTGGGGATGGAGTTAGGATTCGATCGTTGCTCATTTTTTGCCCATGTTTTTTGGAGTTCCTTCTTCCAACTAGCCAATCTTTGCACCAACTCATCGATGAGCAGGGAGCAAAGAAATCGCTTCAACAGCTTTTTGATGAGTGACAGAATAATTACTTTGTCATCAAGAATGAGCAGTCTAGGGCGGGCTTTACTGGTTATCGTTGCATTGGCATTGTGCTAGAAATCGGATTGAACCCACATGAATGTAGGTCATCCAATGATCCAGGCAGTGCGCTTCTTTCAGCGGCCTAGAAATGTCGATCCAAAAACATAGCTTTGCCATCGCAATCCACATAGGCCTCGTAATTGAAACAATCCGTCAATTACGTCCTGCACGACTTAAGCGAGAATGACATCTGTCACGACTTTACCGTGGACGTCGGTCAATCGAAAGTCCCGCCCGCTGTACCGATACGTTAGCAGCTTATGATCAACTCCCATAAGATGAAGTATCGTTGCATGCAAATCGTGAACGTGAACTCGGTTCTCCACGGCATGCATACCCAACTCATCCGTTTCTCCGTACATCACGCCACCCCGCACACCGCCACCGGCCAAGAACATTGAGAAGCCGGTGTTATGGTGGTCTCGTCCCGGCTTCGCATCCGGCTTCTTCGCATCGTTTTGTGCATAAGGCGTCCTTCCAAACTCCCCGCCCCAAATGACCAAAGTATCATCGAGCAACCCTCGCTCCTTCAACTCTTCGATTAGGGCCGCTGTCGCTTTATCGCTGTCCGCACAGAGTTTTCGATGGCCATCATTGTTGTTCGAATGGGTATCCCAAGGCTGCTTTTCCTTTTTGGTGACATAGTGAACTTGAACAAACCGAACGTCTCTCTCCAAAAGACGCCGTGCAAGAAGACAACTGCGAGCAAAGACGCTTGTTCCGTAACGATCTTGAACCGCCTGGGGTTCTTGCGACACATCAAAAGCATCTCCCGCCTCCGTTTGCATCCGAAATGCCTTTTCCATCGCCAGAATGTGTGCTTCCAAATCTTGATCGCCAGCGCGTTGCTCGCTATGCCGCTTGTTCATTTTCTGTAGTAGGTCTAGCTGTCGACGTTGCTCGCCACGACCAAGCTCAGCATGATGCAGATTGGCAATCAGTTTTTCCACATCCTTTTCGTTTGGATCAACAGCCATCCCCTGATGTTGCCCGGGCAAGAAAGCACTCGACCAAAGCTGTGGCCCCACCACGGGCAAACCAGGGCAAAGCGTAATAAAGCTCGGTAAGTTGTCGTTCTCACTCCCCAACCCATACGAAGCCCAAGAACCCAAACTGGGACGGACTGGTTGCTGATGCCCCGAATTCATCAGAAGCAAACCTGGCTCATGATTTGGCGTGTCTGTGTGCATTGACCGTATCACACACATGTCGTCGGCGCATCGCGCCAAGTTTGGAAAAAGCTCGCTCATGACAACGCCGCTTTCGCCTTGCGGTTCGAACTGGAACGGCGATGCCATATAGCCCGTCCCCTTCGATTTGATTTTGTCAGGTTGTTCACCTTCGTGTTTCGCCAGAACGGGCTTCGGATCGAAAGTGTCGATGTGGGACGGCC
>JANMNR010000727.1:0-4347 GCA_031368325.1 Pirellula sp. | reverse complement strand
CTTTGGACGCCAATAAACAGAGGAGAACTTATGGCCAACGAGATCGTAGCAAAACTCATCGAAGCCGGAGCGCACTTTGGACACCGAGTGAGCCGCTGGAATCCCAAGATGGAACCGTACATCTATGGGCGTAAAAATCTGATTCACATTATCGACATTCGCGAAACACTTCGCGGTATGTTGCGAGCCAAGAAATACCTCAACAAGGTTGCTAACGGTGGTTCGCTAGTTCTGTTTGTGGGCACAAAACGCCAAGCGTCCGAAGTCATTCAGCGAGAAGCGACTCGGTGCGGAATGCCGTTCGTGAGCGAGCGCTGGTTGGGTGGTGCTTTGACCAACTTCCGTACCGTTCGCGATCGAATGGCACGACTTGAAGAGCTCGAAGTCATCATGAATAGCGAAAAGATCAACGAATACTCCAAGAAGATGCAATCGTCGTTGAATCGCGAGTATCGCAAAATCTACCGGAATCTGAACGGCCTACGATCCCTCAATCGACTGCCAGAATGCTTGGTCATCGTCGATCCCAAGAAGGAAAAGAATGCGGTTCGAGAAGCCAAGTCGTTGGGAATCACTACGGTTGCTTTGATCGATACCGATTGCGATCCAACGCAAATCGACTTGCCGATCCCAGGAAACGACGACGGTATTCGCTCGATCGATTTGATCATGAAGCAATTGGCCGACGCTGTCTTGGCTGGAAAGGCTGAGAACCCAGAACTGCTCAAGACGATGGGCAACGTGCCGGACCCAACCAGTGAAATGGTTGCCAAAGCCGAAGACATGGCGTAGTCTTGTTTTGCGTGCAACGCGATAAATAGGATTTAACTGCTTCTTTCGATTAAACGAGGAAGCAGTATTTTTTTACAAGCTAGCTTTCAACTGTATTAGACATAGGAACGAGATAGATGACGACAATTTCCGCAAGCGATGTAGCAGAGCTTCGCAAGCAGTCCGGCGCAGGGTTGATGGACTGCAAGAAGGCACTTCAAGAATCGAATGGTGATTACGAGGGAGCACTCGACTATCTGCGAAAGAAAGGTCAGAAAGTTGCCGCGAAACGGGCCGACAATGCTGCAACAGAAGGTTATGTTGCAATCGCTACGGACGATTCAAAAACAACGGGCGTGATCTTAGCACTTTGCTGCGAAACCGACTTCGTTGCACGCAACGAGGGCTTTATTGCTCTAGCCGACCGATTGGTAAAGATGGCGTTAGACCAAGGTGTTGAGAACGCCGAACAGCTAAACGCATTGACTATCGACGGTGTCACCGTCGCAGAAAAGCTTGTAGAGCAAACAGGCAAGATCGGCGAGAAGGTCGTTGTCTCGGAATTGCATCGATTGTCAGGAAACAAACTTTCCACCTACATCCACGCAGGAAGCAAGATTGGCGTAATTCTTTCTTTCAAGGATGGAGGAAAAACCGGTGCCGACGAATTCTTCCGAAACGTAGCCATGCATGCTGCTGCGATGAAGCCGTCCATCCTTAGTTACACTGAGTTTGATCCAGCGATGGTCGCTAAAGAAAACGAATCGATGCAGAATCAAATCAAGGTTGAGAACGAAGATCGTGCTCGGCTTGGGAAACCGCTCAAGACGGTTCCGCAATGCGTCAGCCGTCTGCAGTTAACCCCTGAAGTGATGCAAGCTGCCGAAGATGCGATCAAGAATGAGCTCAAGGCGGAAGGCAAGCCGGAGAAGATTTGGGATAAGATTCTTCCTGGTAAACTCGAGCGATTTGTTGCTGACAACACATTGTTGGATCAGGAACGCTGCCTACTCAATCAATTCTTCGTTTTTGACGAGACCAAGACCGTTGAAGCTGCGATAAAGGGCTTTGCCGAACAGTCCGAAGTCGTCGCATTTCGACGCGTAGCGATTGGCTAGGAGAAGCGACCAAGTCTTCAGCGTGCGTAAGTTTGACAAGTATAACCCCCGAAGGCGTGACATTCAAAAATGTTCGCCCTCGGGGGTTTTTATTTTGGCTCTCGAGTTCCCGGCGGTTACGCCCAAACGCGGATTGTTCGCCTTAGACATGTTGCCCCAACCGCTCGGCAAGTCGTTTTAGTGTTTGACTTGCATCTCCCTCGGCTAGTTTCGCATGGATGAGATGTAGCTGGGTCTTGTCAGCCCAAGCGGTGTTGAGTGCGGCATCGAATTCGATTTCGTCCGTCACGAGATAGCCGCGACCGCCACCATAGACCTCGGGCAGTTTCGAATAGTTCCAAACGGCGATTTCATTGTATTTCCAAGTTCCCGATTGAAGAAACCGTTCGGTACCGTATCCATGATTATCCAGCACGATAATGATCGGAGAGAAACCGAGCCGAATGAGCGATGACATTTCTTGTCCGGTCATTTGGAAAGCACCATCGCCGACGATGACCAAGACACGATCGTTTGGCTTGGCAACGCAGGCGCCCAACGCGGCGGGGACCGAAAAGCCCATCGACGTGTAGTAAGCTGGCGACAAGAAATCGGTTCGTTCGTGGATGACCAGCTCGGAGGAAGCGAATAGGGAATCTCCAATGTCTGCGATGACGATCGTTTGCGCATCGATTTGGCCGTTGATTCGGGAGATCATTCGGCTGATTTCGAGCGCCCGCCCTGCTTCGGGTTGGAAGTTGTCGGGATGCTTGATTTGTAGGATTGTCGGAATTTCGCGATGGGCCGGTTTGGGTTTGGCGTTAATGACTCGGTCCAAGAAATCGGCCAAGGGTACGTTCGGATAATGATGATAAGAAATTTGCAGGTGTTCGCTGGTGGCGTAGACGCAGGTTTTCACATCCAGCTGAGCCGTGTAGATGCCTAGATTGATGTCCGTCATGAACGCACCGAGCAACAGCACGCAATCGCTATCCTCGACGTACTGCGTCACCTCCTCGCGTCCCATGGCCCCCTCGTAGAGCCCGACATAGAGAGGGTGTGTTTCGTCGACCACGCTTTTTCCGAGGATTGTGGCGGCGATTGGAATCCTGGCTTGCTCGGCCAGTTTCATGAGTTGGTCCTGCAGTCCGAAGCGATGGATCTCAACGCCTGCAATGATAATGGGCTTCTTGGCTTGATTGATGCGGTCAACGGCTTCTCGAACCGCTTCATCGAGCGCCAGGGAATCAAACTGGGTATTGGGTCGACGGAATGCGTGCGCAATAGGTGGAATGACATCAACCATATCTCGCGGTAGCTCGATATAGACTGGGCGTTTGAATCGATAACACGCATCCAGAACGCGGTCGATTTCACTAAAGGCAGTAACAGGGTCTACCAACTCGGTGGCTGCGATACAGAGTTTTTCGAACACTTCGAGTTGTGTACTGAAGTCGCGGACTTTGTGATGAAGCAACGGGTTGTTGATCCGTTCTTTCAAGCCAGGGGACCCAGTGAGCAGAACAACGGGAGACTTCTCTGCGAAAGCTCCGGCCACGCTGTTGCAAACCGAAAGACCACCCACACAATAGGTGACACACAACGCTCCCATCCCTCGAATTCTGGCATAAGCGTCAGCGGCGAATCCAGCACAATCCTCGCGAGTACAGCCGACGACATTGATGGGACTCTCTTCCAGCATGCTATAGAAGTTTAGGATGTAGTCGCCGGGGATGCCAAAACAATCGCGGATTCCATAGTCCTGGAGGCGATTGATCAAATACTGGCCAATGGACACATCCAGTTGACTGGGGCGTTGGCTAATGGTGGTTCGGCTGTCCGTTTTTTTTCCAATAGAGCTGAGCGCGTTGTTCATTTGATTTCCGTTTTAGTGAAGATGCGCCGGGTGAATTCAAAACCAGTTCGGCTTTATTGTATGCACCAAAGCCTACTTGCGGGCACCGCATCCGGCACAACCGACACAAACGCTCCAAAATCCGCATTTTGAACGCCCTGGCTGACCGCGAAAAAGTCGCGAGGGGTAACTGCGGGCTACGTTGGAGTAGGGATCCCTTTCTTTGCTCGTTTGCTCTCCGTTTTGCCCATTGCAATGTCAACTCAAAACCCATCACCAATCCGCGTTGCAGCACTCCCTGAATCAATCTACGAATCGCGGAAGTCTGCCCAAGAGACCACAAGGCCACATGTGGCAGGCTCGAAGCCACGCCTTGCAACAATTTTAGAAGAGCCAGAATCTCAGTATGCCTGGAACAAACATCCTCGAAACGAAGATAACCGAGCAGCATCTGTGGATACCAGTGGCGAAACGCGAGCACCTCGATCGGCTCATGCCAATGCTCCCATAGTTCCACCAACCGAGCGTTTCGAAAAAAAGAACGCTAGCCCTCATCAAACACATCCAGCGGCCGAAAGGTATGCCGAAAGGTATTCAGGGGCCGAATCAGAAGTCGCTACAAAC
>JANMNR010000723.1:0-7740 GCA_031368325.1 Pirellula sp. | reverse complement strand
GCCAACATTTCGAATCATTCATCTCTTGATAGCGATTGCGATTGTCGCCGGGTCTCTTTCGTTTCCGTATGTAGCTTTTTGGGCTCTTCAAGTAGTAGCAATACTCTTGCTTGTTGGAAACACTATCGCACTCTTATGGTTGATTGCGGATGGCTTAGAGCCATGTCCCTGGCAGGTTCGTCATTCGGCGATGCTAGCACACTACACGTTTGCATTCACGCTTGTGTGTTGGCCCATTTCGGTATTTTTTGTGGTTCAATATGACGACCCGAAAGGCGGCTCAATTGTCCTTTCAGAGCATTCGATTGGGCGTCTCTGCTCCAGTCAGGTTTCGAAGGATCGTGGATGGTCGTTCTCGCTTTCTAAGTCGTCGCGCGTGCGCCTTCAACCTTCCGGCGGTGGGTCTGGATCTGGAGACAATTGGGAATCACATTACCATTTTCCATTTACGATCCCATTCGTGTTATCATCCCTTCTGCTGCTGACATGCTATTCAGTGAAGTTCAAATCGATTGTACGCTATATTGGGAAGAAGGCATAACCAAGCAATGCACGCAAGTCGCCGGTCGGCCGCGAATTTAAATCAGAGTTTTTCGGCGGCGACTGCGTGATCGCCAACGTTCTGATTACCAGTGCTCAATGACATAGCGGACAAGATCGGATGGAAGGATTGCTCGCCACCGACAAGAACGAAGTGCCTGCATATGTTGCGATTGAAAAACAACCAATCGCAAACAACTTTCCCTTGACTGTTGCAGTTCGATAGAGCCGCAGCGCGTTTGACGGGGGACAGCAATTCACTCCAATATGCCAGAGCCAAGTCGTGGATTGCCTTATCATGCATCCATGAAGACCTCGCGTGCAATTGTGTTGTAGCGCGACAACCGATCCCATACAATGCACGATGACAGTACTCGTGGTACTTACATCCTGATCGGCCGCTACAAGTTCGAATCAGAGCTGCCAAAACAACAAGCAATCAGAACAAAGCGATGGACACGAAGGGCTCGGTCACCCGGCCCTGGCTTGCGTTGAGATCACTCCTCGCCCCCGGTCATCGCGTGCCGTTATTCGCTACAGCGAGTCTGATAAGCAACCGTTACTATAAGGCACCTATGGCAATCCCAAAAACCGTTGACGACCTAACCGATGCGTTAGTTAAGCTTGGCTTCAACGGTGATCACGCCCGACTGTTGGCAGAAGAGCAACTGCGGAGTAGCATCCCTCATGTCGAAAACGCAAGTTTCATCGCGATTGTCAGATCGTTCATGACATCTCATGACGATGACGAAAAAATACAGACGGCTTCGGCGCCCACGCCCGCGATGCTTCAGCACAACACCTTAATCCGACTCCGCCATGAACTTTTGGGCCGCGACGTTCCGGGCGATTTAATCCTTCGCTTCGAACGGGCGATTCAGAGAGAATTGTTGAACGACATATTTTGCTTTCTTTCTGGCCACTACAGAAACGATTCGATTCCAGTTGATACGTTTCACATCTGTTCGATTGACGATTCGACCAACGAGGTGACAGCACACCTCACGGCCTTAAACGAGCTCATTTGGGATCTGGACAAGTAGCTAGACAAAAGCCGCGAATAACAATCACATGCACCGAAGTCCCCGACGGTGCGTTCTTGAATTGGAGACATCACTGGCGGGGACTCGGTGATGTGTGACGTTATTTGCTACAGGACGACATGACTGAGCTTCGCTGGGAGTCGCATCGTGGGAATGAATGGTACGCTGGCGACGCAACGGCATCGTGCTCGCATGATGCATTCACCATCGATACATTTGGTTTTGCAATGAACGCGACTTGCGTCTTGCAGTTACTCCGAGACGCCAGATTGCGTTTCCCTGATTCGCGGATCTATGTCACACTCAATCGAGAGACGACACAACCGCTTGCATTCCTTACGGAAAACTGTGTGATAAAAACGACCACAATCCAAATGACTCCTGCGACATGCGTCGCTTTGATTGACGAGATCGATGGTTGTCGAAACACATGAAATCCCGGCCACCGTCATGGCGGTGTTGACACGGACCTCGATCAAGATAATCCTGCATCCCGGCTTGGGAATGGTGGACGGTGGAATTCCTGTTGAGATTTCGCTAGACTTGGTTCCATTCGCCCTTCGCTTACCCAATACTCGTTTGACCGTTACAATGCGGAAGGCCTGCATCGTGGCAGTGCGATCCCGCGATGAAAGCAAATAACAATCCATTGCAGCTAATTGGCGGATCGTCCGCCTGGATTTTTAGAAACTTTACTCGCCGCCACTAGCTGAATGGTGCCGTTATCCGCATTGGCGCAAGAGCTATCAGAGGTGAACATGAAAACGAACCGCCCTTTTCCTCGGTATACACTAAAGGCTTTGCTTCTCGTCAGCACATTGTCGGCAGTCTTTTTTGCTTGGACTGCGCTCTTGCATGGTCGAATGTCAACCGAACGGAACAATCGCGAATACGACCATCAATTGCTTTCTCGCATTGGTGGCCGCATTTCCGGATGGTCCAACGCTAACTTTTATCGCATAGGCGGACTGGAATTTTGGCCCCGCAAGAATCGGGGAGGTGCATCGAGTGTTCGCTTCTACGGTACGCGGATAGACAATGATGATCAACGTCGAGAAATGCTGGAGTTCCTAACACGAAATCCAAACATCGCTTACCTTGCATTCGCGAAATGTGTCGATGTTTCTGAGTTGATTCCGGACTTGCGACAACTTGAGTCACTAAGCGTCTTGGAACTCGAGAATTGCGGCCTAAGTCCTGAAGTGATTCAGGCGATGCAAGCTTCCCTACCAAATATCACTTTAAAAGTTTTGTGAAGCGGATAACAAAAAAATGCACCCGAGTTGCCGATCGACCGTTTTCTGAAGTCAAAGTCACTTGGCGGCAACTGGGTGATTTTGGGCGTTACGCCTTGAACACGATGCTCAATCCTAAGAAGATTTTAGATGCTCTCTCGTCAATCCGTCTTGCGGACCCCGCCCGCAGAGTGTTTGGTGCCTCCACACACATGTATGTTCTCAACCCCGTGCCTACCACTGGAAGCATTCGACAATTCCAAGATCAGCATCAGATCTTTCTGCCTAAGGATTACGTTGTTTTCCTGACGGAAATTGGGAACGGAGGTGCTGGGCCATGCTACGGACTCTTACCGATGGGCGTCTTTGAACGTCACAGTGTAGGCGTGCTATCGCTCCCTTTCCCCCATCATGCGCACTGGAATCTCACGACAACCGAATTCGAATCGCAAAAACATTCAGGCAGTCAAACGCTACCAGAGAATTTTGATGATTGGTATTCCTCTGGCCACTTTGTAAACGGCGCGATCCCAGTTTGCCACGAAGGTTGCGGCTACTACAATCTGCTCGTTGTGACGGGCGACAACGCTGGCACGATGTGGATCGATGGACGGTGTAGTGACGGTGGCATTGCTCGATTGACACGGTAGGATGGCGTTATTCACACCTTTGCCTCATGGTATAGTGAATGGCTTACTACATCCATGCATGAGGCGAAATACTCGCCGTAGTGCATAACAAAAAAGTGCACCTAAGTGATCGATCAACCGTTTTTGACTTGTGTTGAGTCAACTCCTCGCCCTCGGTCATCCCGGTCGTTCTGCGATCAATGATTCTCGAGTTCAAGAGCAACTATGAAACAGCAGACTAACAGTTCACGCGAGTTGATTATCGGTCTTCTTGCAGTGATCGTGACGCTTGGTGCATTCGATACATTCCAACAAGACCTTCAATCTATCGCTGGATACCCAATCAGTATTGTTTTCGGCGTTGTATCTAGCGGAATCATTGTCTTCGTTGTATGCGTGTTAGCAAGAATGGCTCTGGCGAAGGCTCTAGCAATTGCTTTATTACTCCCACCAACCTTGGCGACGTTCGAACAGATTCGGAAGCATAGCGTCGGCACAACTGGCAGCGGAGTGTTGTCGCTCATTCTCGCAGTAGTACTTGCAGCTGTAGTTGGTGTGGCTGTTACAGCACTGGTAAACCGATTGACCGGTGTCAACTTGGGCGATACGAACACTCCATCGAAACGAGAAGAAACCGCAGAACATATAAAGGATTAGATTCTGCGTCGTCGTTTTAGGGACGTACGTGGGCTGGACTGCTGTCGCTTGCCCTATGTTTGTTTTGTGGCTAAAGAAGTTAGCCAGAATTTAATCCCATGTTCGAGAAGCCCACGCGGCAGTTCTAGATTCGCTAGGGATACCATTTACCGCGGCAGCTTGGATGCTCTGACGCTCGTTGGTACTCGGTTTGCTAAAGGGCTTGCTTCCTTGCACTTCCCTCACATTGGGCGGTTGGCTTGCTCTTTATCTCCGTACGAAGATTTTGGTGGTATCTTTTTCGATGAGCCTCGTCGATTTTGTCTTTGATCGTAACGCAGTTTTGGTTGCTCGCAAGTCGATATTAGACTCGTTTTCAAGCTCATTGCAGTCCTTCCACGCAGAACGAACAAAGCGTCGTTCACAGGTCATGTTCTTTCCGTTCATCGGGCCTCAGGTCACTCTCGGCAAGAGTGACCCACCTGGGCTACGCTAACTCGTATCGAACTCCATTAACCTTCGCGGTGCGCTCGGTACGAACCCAACACAGGTCAGCTCACCGCCGCATTCCGGACACTTCAAGGTCGGTTTCTCCACCAGCGGATTGGCTGTCACAGTCAGGACGTACACGATGTTCAGTGTTACGGTCACCAACATCGCCAACCACTCCCAATTTGTCTTGGCTCGCGTATGGGCGAAACCGAAGTGACGAAATTTTTGAAAGCCACTCGGCAGCACATGTTGCAAGAACCGACGAATGAACTCCTCGGCACTTACACGCATTGACTTGTATGAGTTCGTGCGGCTTGGGCGGTACGTGAACGTAACCATGCCAGTGCCATCGACGCCCGGTTCGACCTTGACGATCCGACTGTTGCTGATCGCAACTCGGAATACATATGGGGTCAAATACCGAAGTGCCAATCTACCGTTGCCAACGGCTTGGCAGTTGACATTCCAAGCCTTCTCCCAGACCTCCGTTGCGATTTCTTCCAACAAGCCAAGGCGCTCCATGATTGCCTTGTACTTTGCTCGGAAGAGGATCGAGGCGGCTAGTACTGGGATGAGGAAGTCGACGCGACTGCTTAGCCAACTCTTACCATCAGCCCCGAGCGCTCCGCCCGGCACGATGAAGTGCAGATGCGGATGGTAGTTGAGATCGCGGCCCCATGTATGAAGGACACCGGTTGCGCCGATATTAGAAGAGCCGATGTACTTCGGCTCTTTGGCTAACGCAAAGAGTGTTTCCTTGGCTGCTTCGAATACCTTTCAGGCGAATGGCTTATGTTGAGCTCGATCGGTCTAGCTGCGTCTTTTTACGTAGCTCGATTGGCTTGCATAGCAACTAAAGAGCCGCCAAATCTCTTTGCGATCGGGATGATTGTTTCGATCGCGCTTTACACACTGCTTCGAATGGGCGGAAAAACCCCGATTGGGATTACCTACGATTCACATCTCGCAGCGAAAGGGCACCCCATTTTATCCGCAAACATTTTCCTCGTTTCTTTGTTTGCTTGGATAATTGCTTTCTTTGTGCGTAGTGGATCATAGAAGCAACCTTCACTGAGTGTACTGACGATTGATGGGGCGAGGGTGTGTGTCGAACTTTTGGAAACGTGTTCCCCAGAGAAAAAAAGCCTGCCCGGCCCATGTCATGTAACCGAGCCATCTTTTAGGGCGATCGCCGCCGCATGGCAAATCACATACAGTCTAATGTTGCGGCGAAGTTTCAACCTAACCGTTGCTTGCTGATTCTGAGATCGGCTATACTTGGACATGTCATTTGTACGAACCCTGACCCCTGCTTAAGTCAGCCAGCAAAGTCATGTTTGGACAATCGTCTTGCCGTGTTAAGTGATTACTACCTCGACGCAGTCGACGCAGTCGACGCAGTCGCCGCAGTCGCCGCAGTCGCCGCAGTCGCCGCAATCGCTGCATTCGCCGTAAGCGAACTTGAACGTCAAAACCTTACGACCTACCAAACCTGGAAGCCAAGCAACTAGGCAAGGCCTTACACATTTGTGAGAAGCTGGTGAGCAAGCCGATATGGAGTACTTGCAGCAAGTGCATGGATCCTCAATGCAACACGAAACTTCAACCGGCGGAGGTGGGAAGCAACAAACGGGTTTGGAGCGGCAATCACTGTCTTTCGCCAATGTCGGGCGAAAATGAGGCTGCGAAACCACTCATGAAGTTTCTCTGAGATGCGTTGCAGCAACCTCACCAAACTGTCGGTTCGTGTCCACTTCTTCGTTTGGGCCGCCATCATTTTGGTAACACTTGCATTGGCGTGGTCAACCCAGGGCGTTGATGGCCGAATATGGACTGGATGGCCTGAGAGCCGTGAACTTCGTCGTCCTGCGTATGCTGAGCGGGTACACGTTGAGGCGATTTTTCGCACACGTGCTAATGTTTGGTCCAATTTGGCCTACGTTTTGGTCGGCTTTTATGCGTTCGCGCTAGGCTGGCACGACTGGCGTTCCCTCGGCTCAAACGGCGATTCCTATCTGAGGAAAACGCCAGCTTTGAGCCTGGCATTTGGTTTGGCTTGTTGTTACCTAGGCGTGGGAAGCGGACTGTTCCATGCGTCACTCACGCGATTTGGACAGCAGTTAGACGTGGCCGCCATGTACTCGCCGCTTTTGGTTCTCATCGCAATTAGCTTTGGTCGTTGGGTTCCAAGCGTAAGCCTCTTTCGTCAGCGTCGGATGGTGTCCTGGCCTGCATTGGTCGTGCTCGTAAGTTTCGCCAGTTGGCTCTTATTCCAATACAAATGGTCGATGTCTTCGACGACTGTACTTGGAACGCTTATCGCCACCGTTACTCTTTCCTGTGTACTGGATCAATTGCGCCGTGACCCGAAACTGGACGAACGATGGCTTATAGCAAGTTTTGCAACGCTCGTTGCCGGAGTGGCCTGCCGGCAACTCGATATAGCCGGACGATTCAGCGGACCGGACGCATGGTTGCAAGGTCACGCATTTTGGCATGTATTAACCAGCTTGAGCTTAGCCTGCATGATGCTTTATTTCCGGTCGGAAACGCATGCGACGCAACGAATTCCTACAGCGTAAAGGCAATCGAAAATTGCGAGCGGGAAATCGCAACCATACGAGCCACTCTGCGAAAATGGCTGATTCTGAGATCCGATAGATTGTTTGTACCAAATAAATTCCGCAGTGTCCAAACGCGTGCAACACGCAAACTACTTGCAACTTGCTTTCGATCGATCGGACCTCAGGTATTCATGTTAGAGCAGAGAGTTCATTGCGATTAATGGTCGCGAACTATCTCGCCAATAACAGCTCCGCGCGAATCTCTCCAAGAAGTCGTTCGATTTGGTCAAGTTTAGATTGAATGGAAGGAGGTGAAAACCTCGAACTATCACCTTGGTAAGACGACCTCAAGAAGGCTTCACCAGACTGACCATTGCGAATGTATACGATCGATATCGTCGAACCGTTGGTCTGCGTCAGGTACGTCGAAATGTCCTCCGTTCGGGTCACAGAGTTGCCATTAATGCTGACAATTTGATCGCCAGCCCGAAGCCCTGCTTGGGCTGCAATGCTGTTGGAAACGAGCGAAGAAATGAAGACACCATTGTTTCGCGAGCCAAACGACCAACCAAATTGACTTGTGTTTGAGTTCGACATCGAT
>JANMNR010000658.1:0-6409 GCA_031368325.1 Pirellula sp. | reverse complement strand
ACGACTCTAATGATTTATCAAAACAAGATGCGAATGCTCTTTGGACTTGGCGTGGTGTTATTGGCAGGTGCAGTTCAACACACATGCCTGCGGGCCGAGACACCCACAGCGACAGTGTCCGAATTCGCAACTCTGCCATCGGGAGAAGTCATTCGTCAATTTACGTTGCGCAATAGCCATGGTTTGCAAGTCAAAGTGATTGAGTTCGGGGCTATCATCAACGAAATTTCGGCCCCCGATCGAAACGGGAAATTCGGGAATGTCGTTCTTGGAGCGGACTCACTGGAGACATATCTAAAGGGATTTCCAGCTGCTTCGATTATTGGTCGTTATGCGAATCGTATCCGAGATGGTCGCTTTACTCTTGACGGCAAAGTCGTCCAATTGTCGAAAAATGCAGGTGAGCACCATATACACGGTGGTGCCAAACACTATGGAAAACTACTGTGGAAGGGCCATCAGAGCGATAACGCAAATGGTGCATCGGTGAAATTGCAGTATACAAGCCACGACGGCGAAGAAGGTTTCCCTGGTTCGGTCGATGTGAGTGTTGAGTACACATTGACCAACAAGAATGAGCTAAAGATTCACTACAATGCCAGCACGGACCAACCAACGGTTTTAAATCTCACCAATCACGCCTACTTCAATCTCGCTGGCGCTGGCTCGAGTGTTCTGGAGCATGTGTTACAAATAGAAGCCGACCAAATGACTCTAGTCGACAAGTCCTTAATTCCGACAGGCGAGATGGCAAATGTCGAAGGCACGCCGCTGGACTTTCGTACGCCACACGCGATCGGTGAACGGATCTCGCAACTTTACGGTGCGTCCAACGGAACATTTCGAGGATACGATCACAACTTCGTGTTACGTGGGGAGTCGGGGACCCTTCGGTTGGCTGCCAGAGTTTCGGATCCAAAATCAGGACGGGTCATGGAGTGTTTAACAACGGAACCGGGAATGCAATTGTTCACCGCAAACAGCTTCAACGGCAACCCATTCCCAAAGCACGGAGGCGTATGTCTTGAAACCCAGCACTTTCCAGATTCCCCCAATCATCCAGAGTTTCCCAGCGTGGTTCTCCGACCGAATTCCCTCTGGACGTCAACGACCGTTTACCGTTTTTCGATCCTAAGCCGATAGCTTCTCGTGGTGAGTCGTCTCGATCAATCAATTGTTTTTGATCAATGGCGACACCGTACGAATGGATCAAATCAGCGTTGCGATAGCCCAAGAAATCCTTGGTGTTGCCCCTCGCCGAGCTAATTTCGATCCTCTTGACCAAGTGCGGGCATAGGGTTGTCATTTCCTCTGGTCCAAAAAGCGATAACTGCTTTAGGTCCTTCGTCCAAGTTGTCTTACTTACACAAATACAATGAAATCCAGATCGAGATAGGCGAAGTGGTAGCACTGCGCTTAGCTGAAAAAACGTGTGCAAATCACTTCGTCCAAAGCGCGAGGTTCCCCCATTGCGCATAAAGGCGGGTCGAGTAACGCAATCGGCATCCCCTCATAATCGTTAAGACCGCTTCTGATCGTTTCTTTGGACGCCATCCATCGAACAAAATCGCGTAACTTCCTCAGAAAAGCTAAACTTTAAAGCCCTCACAGTTTGACTCTCCTAAGAAGTGTCGTAAGTTTCAATGACGATTCATATGTAGAAGCGTCGGCTGGTCATCCAGCCTTGCTGCCCTGGAAACTGCTGAAGTCATGGCGATGAATCCAGCTTGATTCCAATGGCAAAGTATCCATTGTTTTCGCTCGGCAAAGTCCGGGCCACCTGTCGGAGGGTTACCCACATGAAGAATTTCGCGATGAAACTAAAGCGTTTTTTGAAGAGCGAAGACGGACCAACTGCTGTTGAGTACGCAGTTATGTTGTCGCTCATTATCGTTGTTTGCTTGACTGCTGTCCAAAGCATTGGCAAGAACGCTTCGACCACGTTCTCAAACGTTGCAAGTCAAGTCGGCACTCCTGCAGCTTCGTAGTGCTGAGGTGCCCGGATACCGTGGCATCATGTTAGTCAATCTCGATTGCTGGACCTAGCATTCTGAGAAACCATTCAAAACCGGCGGCCGTCCTACTTTCGATGGTCGGTCCGCCGGATTTTTTGTTTCAACCGTGCGTACGTAGTCCTGCCGCCTACTTGGCACCCACATCAAATTCATCAATCCCTCAATTGATTCCGATACGCAACTGCAAGGACCTCGGCTAATGATCTCGAATTCTCTTTTGAACGGCGTTGTTAGCCACTGGCATATCTGGTTCGTATCGTTCGTACTTGTCGTCGCTGCGGTCATTGACGGTTGGAAGCTAAAAGTACCGAACTGGATCACGTTTCCCATGATCGTTAGCGGTTGGGTATACAGTTTCGCATCCGGTGGACTGCCCGGTCTAGGATGGAGCGTACTAGCCACCTTCTTCGGCTTGGCACTGCTGTACGGCATATACATGGTCGGCGGGATGGGAGCTGGCGATGTCAAACTGCTAGCAGGCATTGGAGCTTGGGTCCATGCCGAACACACTTGGAATATCTTCGCAGCCACCGCTGTAGTGGGAGGCATCATGGCCATCATGATGATTGCTTACTCCGGTCGATGGAAAAAACACTTCCAGCAATTCAATATGCTGATCGGTGAATTTGTTGAAGTACGCGATCCAGAAGCTTTGTTCCAACGAGCCGCGGAACGCAAGCCACGTATGTACCTGCTACCCTACGGAGTGCCGATGACTATCGCCGCTCTCGGATACTTTGCCTTCCAAGGTATGTATCTCTAAACCGCTGTTACACGAATTTGTTCAATCGCGTTCCAACCGTAACCACCTGGATTCCAAAACAATCCACCATCGATCGGCTGGGTTCTTCCCAAAGCATCAATCGCACGCACCCATAGTGAGTGTTCGCCCTTTTCGAAGATAGTACTTGAGGTCCACTCGCGAAATGCATACGGACCGGCCGAAGCCGCCAATCGCGTTGCGATCCAAGTTACGCCCAGATCTTTCGAAATCTCAACCGCGACGAACTCCGCCGCGCCATCGTTCCAGGCCACTCCTTTCAATTCAGTCTTTTGTCCTGCCTGGACGGTTGCTCCGTCGACCGGTGCAAATATCCGACTGTTAATCTTCATGTCAAAGTTGGGATCGCTGTTGTCGAACGTGTATTCAACCGCAGTACCGGGTGCTATTCGCTGCTTCGGTGTTCGATAGTCGGGAATCTGAAAGAAGTTCGACGTCTCGTTTTTCTCGAATCGCAAACGCGACAACCATTTCACCTGAACGTTGCCGTAGTAGCCAGGAATAACCAATCGAAGCGGGCCGCCATGAACCGCCGGCAAGCCAGATCCGTTAAGTTCCGTCGCAAGGATCCCACGTGACATGGCTACCTCGAGAGGAATACTCTTTTCATAATCGATCTGCCCCTCTTTCTCTGGCTGGTCCGCTCCCTCGGCGGTTAAAAACCTAGCTTCGCGATTTACCGTTACTCCCGCTGCCTTTAACACGTCCGAGATTCGAACCCCGGCAAATCGAACGTTTCCAATCCCGCCCTTGTTCCAGGGCGTACCCTTGATCGGAGACAGCTTGCTGAATTGGAAACGGAAATTTCCTGAACACTGCAACACCATCTCCACTTCGGTCTTCGGCAGTTTAGCGATGGCAGACAAGGGATAGTTCGTCGGCTTGTCAATGAGCCCAGATAGCGAAAGCTCCCCAGACATCTCCCGAGGTTCCATCCCCTCGAGATGTTTTGCGCCATGATGATTGCGAACAAACAACGACGAAGCCGGAGTGACCCGATTCGCTGCTAATAGGCTATCCGGCGTTTCGAGAACCAACGGGTCGGCGGTGATAAGCTTGAGACCTGGATCCTTGCCGGGAGACATTGAGTTAGGCAGAGTTGCATCGAGGCTTGAGACCTGGCTCAGCGCAATCCCCGTTGCACCTGTCACTATAAAACTGCGTCTATCCACTTGGTGTCCTAACACTTCTAAATTCTGTGACGGATGACATGGCTAACAAAAATGCAACTACTTGCTCAACGGCCAAGCGTCGAGCCATTCGATCTTGGTTTGCGAGGCTTTGTAGTCTCGCATCAGTCGTTGATGCATGTCCAGCAAATGTGCCGCACCGTAGAAAATAGCCAAGTTTTTCTTGCCAGCCTTGAGTTCCCGTTCCATGACTTGAAACGCTTTGGTGTTCCGCTCTGTCAAAAGCGTGCTCTTTCCATTCTTGTCCGCCATCGCAGCCATTTGACCATCCATCGATTCAAACTGATCGGCCATAACGCGTCGAAGTTTGAACGTGTCTTTGGACAACGCTGCCGCAAGCATTTCCGTTTGCTGTGCAGACCCTTTCTTGCTGTTCTGTGCAACCAGACCTGCCCCCCACATACGAGCAACCATCCCGATCATGCTGTCACCACGTCGAGACATGTCGTCCACAAAATCGTCTGGACTCATATCCGCATGGACAAAATTGGCGGGACGGTAGTCGACCTCGTCCAGTTGAAACTTAAGATCGAGCACATCCTTCATTCCGGTTTGCAAAGCCCCTAGCGGATTGAAACCGCCACGTTCAGATCGTTTGTCAGGCTTGTTTGCCGAAGGGTCTGCTACCAGTTCATAAAGCATTGCGTCGTAACTTTTGAACCGCTTGTTCAGTTCCTGATAGTATTCTTTGGTCGCGACGTGAACAGCCCCGATCAGATCCACGTGCGCTCCTTTAAAGTCGCCCTCGTCAAAAACGTAACGAGCGACAGCGACTTGCAGCGATTGCGGTTCCCCCTTGTCCGACTTCTTAATTCGCAAAAAACTAGCTCTCTCTACCTTTGCCGATTCCTTGCTCGACTCGACGCCGGACTTTGCCGACGTCGATTTCTCCTGACCTACGGCTAAAGGAGTGAGAGGAGCAAAACATGCTGCCGAAAGAAGCGTCAAGAACCTGAATAATCCGGTAGTCTTCATCATAAAACGTAGCTGCTTTTTTGTTTTGAATTCGAGACTCCCGCCGCGTGAGGCAGGGAACAACCAACCAAAATATATCCGAAATTCAAGAATCCGGCTTAAAAAGACGACAAACCCATTGCACTTTTTGACTTCGCGTCAATAATTGACACCATGGTCGAGTTAACCCGAAAACAACGTGAAATAGAACAACGTACAGCAGAGATACTGCGTATCGCGCGTCCTATTTTGATCGCCGAGGGGTTTCAAGCGCTCAGTATGGGGCGAGTCGCCTCAAAAATGGAATACGCCAAGGGGACGATCTACAACCACTTTCCCAACAAGGAAGAGATCGTTTTGGCGCTCGCCGTCGAGTCTATGGAACTCAGACGCAAGCTATTTGAACGATCCACTTCGGTGACCGGGCCCACTCGGTTCCGAATGATGGCTCTTGGTGCTGCCTGCGAGTTCTTTACCCAACATTGCACCGACGATTTTCTTGTCGAACAGTGCATTCGCAACCAAAATATTTGGGACAAATCCTCAGAACAACGACAAAACCCCATTCGGGAATGCGAGGCTCGCTGCATGGGAATTGTGGCTGGCATCGTTCGAGACGCTGTCACTCGCAACGAACTGGTCATTCCTGGCAGCCTTACTCCCGAAGAGTTCGTTTTTGGATTTTGGGCCATAAATTACGGTAGCCAAATCTTGACTTATTCCAGCCCATCGTTGCCTGCCATCGGCATCAAAGATCCATTCAATGCAATCCGTGTTCACTGTTGCACGCTGCTGAACGGTTTCGGTTGGCAACCTGCTATGGATCTAAACGAATACAACCTCTCCATGTCGAAACTCAACGAATCACTGCAACCGAAATTTTGGTCCGTTAAACGGCCCGAACAACCTCAATGACCGCATCGCTGGCTTCAAGCTAGCGCTCCCAATCGCACCTCCGTACCAACCGGCGGTTTTTTTCAAAAGAAAACTTGACGCCGCGTCAATAGATGACAACGCGACAAACAAATCGAGACAACGAATCATGAAATTTTCTAAACGACGCATCTTGATGGCGGCCGCTATTGTCGTAGCCAGCTCGATAGGAGCAGCCTTTGCCTATCACAACCTCAACTCCGAACCCAGCTCGATCGCTCCGGCTCCGACGAAGTCACGTCCGCTGAATCCCAACGGATCCGAACTGGTCGTGCGCGCCATTACCGTTCAAAACAACTGGGGTGCTTCGCGGGCCAAACATTCCTTTACAGGTACTCTACAACCTCGCTATCAAACAGCCGTCGCCTTTCGCGTCTCGGGCAAACTGTTAGAGCGTAAAGTCGAAGTCGGGCAACGCGTTAAGAAAGGAGACGTCCTATTTCGAATGGATCCTGAGGACATGGAGCTGCAACTGCGAGTTGCGGAATCCGACCAAATCTCCGCCACAAGTATGCTTCGGCAGTCTTCCGCGGAAG
>JANMNR010000555.1:0-2979 GCA_031368325.1 Pirellula sp. | reverse complement strand
AGTTCAGCGATGCACTCGCGGACTTCAAAAAGGCGGTTGAATTGACCCCCGACTATTCGCTCGCCCATCAGAATCTTGGCTGGCTCTTGTCAACCTGTAAAGACGAGTCGCTTCGCGATCCCAAAGTCGCGATTGCGTCCTCAACCAAAGCCTGCGAGCTGAACGAGTACAACGACTTGAGCGACTTGGCCGCTCTGGCCGCTTCGCATGCTTCCGCCAAGCAATTTGACTTAGCCATAGGTATTCAAGAAAAGATCGTCGAACGCGCTCCTCCGACCCAAAAGCCACTCGCGGAAAAATTGCTCGAACTCTATCGCAACGAAAAACCGTTCGATCCTGATTTGAAAATCGAAACAACGCCAGACTCCCAGGCCGCTGGCGATAGAAGCCCTGAGAGTCCATGAAACAAGTCATCGCCATCATTCGACCATACCTGGCCGAGCGGCTACTGGAAAACCTCAAGCTCGCTCCGCTAGAGGCCATGCAAGTAACCGAGGTAAAGGGATTTGGCCGCCAGAAAAGCTACCTCGACCAGTATCTGGCAACCGAATACTCGCTCGCTTTTCTCCCTAAGGTGGAGATTACGCTCTATGTTGACGATCTGCGGGTCGAGGAAGTGCTTAAAACTATTATTGATACTGCACGAAGCGGCAGAATGGGTGACGGCAAGATATTGGTGATTGATGTCGCCGAAGGCATTTGAGCCGATTTCATTTCCGGCTACGATCGCATACGACTTTTCCAATTCGATTTGCTGCTTTACACTGCTTCGCCTCAACGTGAGTGTCAACCTCCAGAGAAAGATCAACCGGGAACATAGCCGATGCGATTTAGGCAACTCGACAAGATAACAGAACTAGTCCATGGCGAGCGCATTGTAGCGGTACGGCATGTGCGGGCAGACGAAGATTATCTCCGAGATCATTTCCCGCTTTTTCCAGTCATGCCCGGTGTTCTTATGCTTGAAGCTTTGTTTCAAGCTTCTTGTTGGCTGATTCGCGCAACCGAGGAATTTGAAAATGCAGTTCTGGTTCTTAAAGAGGCCAGGAACGTCAGGTTTGCAGATTTCATGGAACCCGAACAGACGCTGGAGATCACTGCAGAAATCCTGAAAATGGAATCCGAAACCGTCTCAATTAAAGCTACAGGAACGAAGGGCGATACAATTGCGGTTTCTGCTCGCCTGGTGATTGGAAAATCAAATATGAAATCGAAGGACCCTAATCTGGAGCCGCTGGATGAATACATGCGAGAGAGCATGCGTGTCCGTTTCGAGCAACTCTCTAGCGACCACGTGTCTTGATTCGTAACGCTTCCGTAAAAAATCCGGGCTCGTAGCTTGAGCGGCGGGTTGTTTTTTTGAATCCGGACTTAGCAGATCGCGAAGCTCCTTCGCCTCAGTTGGCAAGTACTTTGTTCCATTTAAGAATTCGGGGTGAGGAAAACCTGTACGACGGACTTCCAGTCCGTCGATCTCAGCTTGAGCCGACGGACTAGAAGTCCGTCGTACGCGAAATCTAAGTTGGAACAATGCACTAGTACTCGCCTAACAACAATTCTCCGTCGGCTCGGTTTCCAAGTTGTTTTAATAGGCCTTCTTCGATACTGTACGATAGAAATCGAACGGCGCCATCTGCGAGCGCAAAGTTTGCTCCGCCGGTATGGTAACTACCAAACCCACCAACTGACAGCGAGCCTAGCGGCTGCTCTTTCACAAGCTCGCTTTTCCCCAAAGAAAGACTGGGGGCTGAAGTGAAAGTTCCCGTGTTTCGAAGAGTTGCTCGAGTCCCCGACGCCCAACCCAAGTTTCCCTTGCCTGGAAACATCTCACCAAGAAGTATTGTTTGGGAGGAACCGTCTTGAATCTCGCTGTATCGAAGCCGGCTATTCAAAAATAAAACACCGTTGTTTTCTGAGTCGATCGGAGATTCGGAGTCGTTGTGACATCCTGCATAATGACTGACTCCAACAGACTCACGGTCACCATACGTTCGCCCCTCGGGCGATGACGGACACAAAATGGTTGGGAGATTGGCTGCAAGCGTTTTCTTGTTAACCTCTGCATACGCACCCGCCGCTTGGTCAAAGTGACGGTAGAGCGATTGCTGTTCCATTTGCGGCAGAATCTGGACAATCCAACTCACATGCTGGCCAATAGGTTCATTTCGAATGGGTCCGCCGGGGTTCGTTACTCCGGATGGAAGATGCTCTGTATTAAACTCATGCGTATGCATGGCGAGCCCTAATTGCGCGATATTGTTCATGCATTGACAACGTCTTGCCGCTTCACGGGCGGCCTGAACGGCAGGCAGAAGCAATCCAACCAAAATCCCTATGATGGCAATGACGACCAATAGTTCAACCAACGTAAATGCTCGCTTCGTTGACAACATAGACAAATCCTTAAAGGTACTGGGACGGGTTCGATAGGTCATGTTTTTGGTTCCGTTACTGAAAGCTTGCTTGGATTGATAATAAAAGTATGCGTACGTTGCATGGAATCGTTGCGCACTGATGAGGTGGCCAGAGTTGCGACAACCTCGACACGTATCGACTTAGGCGATTCCACTGAGTCCTCTGTTCGAATCTCAACAACTACGAATTCAAAACTTGGGATCTCCAATTTCGGCGTCCACGTTTCGCCTTGATACTTTGCCGACATTGCCATTTGACGAACGGCGCGTTGAACGCCTGCTTGGCACAACAACTCCGTCTGAAGGAGTTGACGCTGCTGCCGCACCTCTTTTCGCCCTCTCAGCGAAGACTGTAGCGTCGACATGACCATCGCAATCACCACGCAAAGGCAAGCGAGAACACAAATGAGAACCGCTCCCGAACGAGCCTTGGTATTCGTGTTATTCACTCTGCGCCTCGATCGCTAAGTTCCAGAAGCTGCCAACGGCCTAATACAGTCTCGACCACGAGGTCGACTCTCGGCGGTGTTTGATAAAGCCCCAACTCCTTGCTTACGACCAAGCT
>JANMNR010000552.1:0-4519 GCA_031368325.1 Pirellula sp. | reverse complement strand
TGACGCTCTAGCGACTTACAAGAATCGCATTGTGCATGTGATCGACCACGAAACGAAGCGAAACTATTACCGTCGCAAATTGGACAAACCATTTACCTGCTCCATTAGAGATTTGGTGCGGTCTGCTATGTAGATCGCGTTGCGCTTACCTTGATTTCCACCGTGACCAATGCTTGAAAACTTAGCGAAATGGTCGACCGCGGACGGAGAAACGTAAATCAATTTCTTCCCCAAGCACTTTCGTAAAATGATTCCGATGGCAGTGTCGCTGTTCTGGATTTTTGCCGGGTCGTCCCGTCGCGATTGTCGCATGCTCTCACAACGGGCCGCGAATGCCGAACGGGACTCACCTTTCTTGCGAGAGGGTTTTGCCCCTAACCACGTTTTTGCTCGCGGGTGATCGAGCAATTGACGTAGAACGGATGGGCGAAAAATAAGAGCCATAGCTCCCCACACTGAATTTGTGCTAACTTCGTAGATTCCAGGCGGTCTCGGTCTCCCGTCAGACCATTGCTGGCTTCGCGACGCAATTTTCTGGCATTGAGCGTTTCGAGTCGCAGTTGCTCGGGAACATCTGCTCCTGTCTGGAAGTACATTTCGTCCGGTGTCTGTCCTTTGAATGCGTAGTTCGTGACGTGGGTTTGATGGTACCCGATTCAATCAATTCGTTCATCGAAGCGTTGATGTTTTCGACACCGCTGCGCAATCTCGGGCGACGCCAATTGTGACGATTTACCAAACGATACCAAGTGGCAGGAGCAGCGAAAACTTTTCCAACCTTGCGAGCAACTCTCGCAAGTGCTCCGGTGCTGAGGTGCCGGTAATCAGCTGAAGTGATCAGCGACCGCATGGTATCGACCTCGGCAACAGACATTTGTGTTGGAAACGATTTCGGGCAAGACGAGTTGTCAGCCAACTCGCACGCTTCGATACTTTTCCACGCATAGAATCTCGAGCTGGAAAGGCCTATAACATTGAGCACGCGTCCACGCGGAATCGCTTTGGCCGCATCGTGAATTCGCTTGATCAGTTTGGACTTATCGCTTGAATTAGGAATGCGGCAGTTTTGCAATGAGAACCCTGACATCTTGAGGATAAGGAACAAGAGCCGAAGAAGGTGGCGGAGCATTGTAATTTGCACTCGCAATCGTGCTACCTCGGTTTCCAGTGCTTCAACATGCTGGCCAAATTGCGATAGCGATATGACCGGTTGTGCTCTAGGTTGGAGCCAGCCGTTGGCCGTCGAGCGAGGCACGCCAATTCTCAAGGCATGTGCCGTGTCACCGGTCGTACAGACGAACTGCCGAAGCCGATGGTCGTAGGATCGCTGAAGACGTTTACGAGCAATCATTGGTGAATCTGTTTTTGTCCTTTGAAGAGGCGATATTGCTCGTTTTTTGGCAATGCAATCTGACCGGAATCTGACCCTCGCAACGGCCACCTCAGGAATCGTTGGTATACTGGCTCCGTTCCACAGGTTATCACGGAGGCTATACAAAGTATGCGTATTGGGATAAGACCGATTAACGATTTTGCCTTCAAGAAGATTTTTGGTTCGTCTACCGTCAGGTTCCTCGATTAATCTCAGCCTGCAGGTCAATCAAATGGTCAACGACGTCTTCGAATGTCAACGGTTCAACCAAGTACATATCTCGCATCGCTTGATAGTCTTGCCTCAACGCATCGACGCGAACTTCAGAGGGAACGAGTCTGAATGAACCTGGCACGGCTAAATCATATCTTGCCCAGGAACTTCCAAAGAATCGAGACTTCCAATCGACAACCCTGGTTCGCATCTCATCCAAGTGGATCGCTCGCTTGCCATCTGGATGCAATGCTAAAGCGACGGTGTCTGCATAATGGCGTGAAAACCTGTCTGGAGTCGGCTTATCCTCCGGTCGGTGACTTTCCGCATGTAGAATCGTTGCCTTCTCCCAGAAGGTACGCTCGATTTCGAGAGCGACAACGTCGCAGTTCCAATCATCAAAGAGCTGTGGAAAAGCTTCGGCCAACCAGGTTGATACTTTGTGCTGTCCGGTGGGACGCTGCTCAGTCAATGAGCCGAACTCCAACTTCACGGAGCGTTTCAAATAGTCAAAACCTGATGGCTGCGTCGTTGGATAATGAAATAAGAGAACAGGTGAGTTGGTTAGTGAGTCAATTTGAAACTCGATACGTTCGAGGTTCCGGTCAATGTCATTGGGAGTACTCAGTGCGTGCGCAACTTGCTGACTCAGCTCTGGCATTATGGTGTCGCGAACCATTTCGATACACGCGGCTTCAGCTCGGGTCATCCACTTGTTGGCTTGATTGCGGCTGGAGCCAGGCTCAGGAAGACTAAGAAATTCTGGTGAGAGTGACAAATCGATGTCTTCAGAGAACCGGTTGATCGCGTTGAAGACTTTTGACAATGATGTGCCGCCTTTGAAAACCAACGACTCTCCAAAACCGCAGCGAAACAATATCGACAATATGTAGCATACCCAAAAGTCCTTCTCCATGATCACCGGCGATATGCCTCGTCGCACCGCAGCTTCTTGAATTGCCCTTTGGCGCTGTGTCTCAGGTAGGCTCAAGAACGTTGAATTCATTGGCTAACCCTTCTTGATTGCGACTCTGCTAACTCGTGAAATACCGAGTGCATCCAAGCTGGAGCCAATGCAATGTCTCTGAGTAATTCTTTACGCTGTTTCAGCGGAATGCTGGACTTCAGTTTCTCAATTCGAGTCTTTGTCACATGGTCTTTACCAAGTGACCGGAAGGCTTGGATGATCAAACCGCTCAACCGGCCCGATGTTGCCATATTGCGAGGCGTCGTCCGACGAAGCTGGATTATCATTGGGCCAATCTTAAGCGTCCGAGATTCGCCCCCCGTCAGGAACACAATCTTGGCTGGAACCTGTTCGGACAGACCGAGCAGGTTGAGTGCGTACGCACCGAAAGGTTGCAATCTAAATCGATCACGCTCGGATAACGCCTTGGTTATCGCTTCGACTGTCGGCGACAGTTCGCCCAAAAGCGGGTCTTCAATCGGGTAGTCGTAAACGCCGCGTGCCAGCCGCCTGATCGATTTAGTCTTTTCGAGCCGGTGTAGAGCGACTCCGACAGCTTGGCGGCTTCCCAAGTCCAAGAAGTTGGCTGGAAGGACAACGCAGCCGCGCCCCCACTTCTTAATGCGGGAAAAGACTGCTGACTCGATACTTTTGGGAGATTTTTTGCCTGTCATGTTGTAACAAATACTACCCAGTTTTTGTTACAGGATCAAGGGGCGAATTTGTTTACCGCCGTCATCGCTCGCCAAATCTAAAGTCTCGTTGTCGCTAATTTTTCACAAAAAGTCAGTCTCACTGTTCGAAACAGCTGCCCCGGGTTGGTCTCTCCTTAGCGAAAAAACGTCTATGTTTTGTGCTCGAACGGAGTCTGGCTCCCGCAACTTGGACGAGTGGTAGCGAACAAAATCCTACCCACAAGTAAACGAAAAGGCTGGTGCTGTCATGGCTCCAGCCTTCTTTCGTTTATCCCCAGTCTTTTCGTTGATCTGTCGCTTTTCCGTCGCAGCGAATTCGGCTCTCACCGACTCTCTCTACCTCATAACCTCTCGACCGCCTAAAAACCCGATTTCGACCAGAAAGCGCCAAACTGGTCCAAAAGTCTCTCGGATCTCTGTTTTTCCGACCCTGGGGTTACGAGCTTTTCAGGGTAGAGACTCGCTTTTTAGATCGGATTTATCCGCTAGTGGCTGGAATCCGCTCCGTAGACGAAAAAAGCTCATAACACGGAGGTAGGCTGTTCAAATCCGGAGCTAAAGGTTTGACGATCGGTAGCGAACGAATTCCTGTGGGTTTGGGAAAGGGAGATTAAGGAGCGCATTCGTGGCGTTAGTTGGCGAAATGCTTGGTGAATCAAAGATTGTGGAAGGAGCAAGCTCTTAACCTGGATGGGACAAGGCCGCATTAATTGGCTAAAGAGCAAGTCGCTTGCATTTCGGCACGTTCGAGCATAGGATGGTATTTCGTGCGTATACACACGACTTCCTTTCGGCCGAAGTTAGAGATCGATGGACAACAAAAGCGAACTTCCAATTGTTTTGCGAGCTGCTTACTTGGCAATGCACCGCATGTCGGATGCGCAATTCTCGCCCCTCGGCATTACTGCAGATCAGTTTGTACTTCTTGCTACACTTTCGCGAGGAACTGCCCTTACACAGCGGGAGCTTGCACGACGCATGCCTTCAGACCCCAGTACAGTTCGAGCGATGCTGGTCCTTCTCGAAAAACAGGGGTTGGTCAAGCGAGATATTCATCCAAGCGACTCGCGAGCTCGCACAGTAACGCTCACTGCAGCGGGCAAGCGAAAGTTTCGGCAGTTATGGGACGCAGGTGAATCCATTCGAACGAAGATGCTCGAGGCGATCCAGCCCGATAATGCTGCTGAATTGATCGGACACCTTACGCGACTCGCAGAAGCGTTGAACGGATTGAGCTTGTATGGCTCTGGTCTATCTCAAACGGATAAAGTT
>JANMNR010000548.1:0-4817 GCA_031368325.1 Pirellula sp. | reverse complement strand
CCGAAACTGACTCAAAACGTACAAGCGTTGGTGGCCGAACGAAATGAAATCAGAAAGCGGGGAACGATCGCGCACGTAATGAACGAAGCGTCTGAGCCGCCCAAAGCTTTCGTGCTGATGCGAGGAGACTACGACAAACGTGGTCCCGAAGTTCAACCTGCAACGCCCAAAGTGCTACCCCCTATGCAGGACAGCATGCAACCCAACCGATTGGGGCTAGCAAAGTGGCTATTACAGCCTTCGCATCCGTTAACCGCTCGAGTCACTGTGAATCGATTCTGGCAGGAAATGTTTGGAACGGGCTTGGTCGGATCGTCAGGCGACTTCGGCGTCACGGGGCAGATGCCCACCCACCCTGAGCTACTGGACCACTTGGCGATCAGCTTTCGCGAAGATGGTTGGAACATCAAGAATCTGTTTCGATCGATCGTAACCAGTGCTACCTACCGCCAATCATCGAGCGTAACGAGCGAAAAATTAGCGTTCGACCCTACCAACAAGTGGCTCGCGCGCGGGCCACGCTTTCGCATGGATGCTGAGATGATCCGCGACACCGCTTTGATGACAAGCGGTGTGATGGTAAAGAAAATTGGAGGCCCGAGCGTGCGGCCTTATCAACCAACAGGGGTTTGGGAAGCGGTCGCCATGCCGGGTAGCAACACTCGCGATTACGTTGCGGACAAAGGCGAGGGGCTTTATCGGCGTAGCATTTATACATTCTTGAAACGATCGGCACCGCCCCCGAACATGGAAGTGTTCAACGCGACAGCCCGGGAGGTTTGCACGGTCAAACGGGAACGTACCAATACACCACTCCAAGCGTTGGTTACGCTCAACGATATCCAGTTTGTCGAAGCGGCCCGGATGCTTGCAGCCACCACGCTCTTGGACTCAAGTCTCGGAACGGATATGGGAGGACGCGTTCAGTCGATTGCAAACAAGATTCTGTCGAGGCCGTTTCGGGCGGACGAACTGGGGGTTGTGTTGTCTAGCCTGAACGAGCTCCTCGCGATCTACCAACAGCAACCCGAAGAAGCAGCGAAGTTGATCGCCCTTGGAGAAACGAAGCCGAATACAAGCCTCAACCCAAGCGAGCTTGCCGCCTGGACCATGCTTGCAAACGAATTGATGAACTTGGATGAAGTCCTCACAAAGTAAATGACACCCATGCAATCAAATAAAATTCATCCGCTCATTGAGCAATATGTTCAAAGCGAAACGCGACGGCAGTTCTTTCGGCAGGGGGGCAATGCACTAGGGCTAGCGGCCTTGGCATCGCTAGGCGTTCCAAGTGTAAGCCTTGGTGACGAACCGGCGGCTTCGGCATCGTCAAATACAGGTGGCAAAACCGTATCGGGCGGTTTGGGGACATTGCCACATTTTGCCGCCAAGGCGAAACGGGTGATCTACTTACATATGGTCGGTGGCCCTTCGCAGATGGATTTGTTCGATTACAAACCGCAGATGAACGACTGGTACGACAAGGACTTGCCTGAGTCGATTCGCAATGGCCAAAGATTGACGACGATGACGAGCGGGCAAGCACGTTTCCCAATTGCGCCCTCGAAGTACAAATTCGCACAGCACGGCCAGAGCGGAATGTGGATTTCTGAGCTGCTGCCGGAAACGGCCAAGGTCGTCGACGACTTGTGCTTCATTCGATCGATGCACACCGAAGCGATCAATCACGAGCCGGCGATTACGCTGATGCAAACCGGTAACATGGTAACAGGACGACCTTGCATCGGTTCATGGATGTCATACGGCCTCGGCTCGATGAATAACAACCTACCCACCTTCGTTGTCTTTGTAGCGCAACCGACGAATACAGAGCAGATCCAAGCCATCTCGGCGCGGCTATGGTCTGCGGGTTGCTTGCCCGGCGAGCACTCGGGCTGCAGTTTCCGGTCCAGTGGTGATCCGATCATGTACATCAACAATCCCGATGGGGTCTCTGCGGAGGTGCGTCGCAAAACACTGGATGGCCTGAAGTCGCTGAACGAGATGAATTTTCGCGCGGTGGGCGATCCAGAGATTCACACGCGGATCCAGCAGTATGAACTTGCGTTTCGCATGCAATCAAGTGTTCCCGAGCTAACCAATATCGCGAGCGAACCCGAGAGCACGTTTGAACTCTATGGGGCTGACGCCAAGAAGCCAGGAACATTTGCCAATTCGGTTTTGCTTGCGCGCCGCATGGTAGAGCGAGACGTACGCTTTATTCAAGTGTATCTCAACAACTGGGATCACCACGGAAACGTCAATGGGCGATTGCCGTCGCAATGCAAGGATATTGATCGCGCCACGTACGGACTCATTACGGACTTGAAAGCCAAGGGGCTGCTCGATTCAACGTTGATCATTTGGGGTGGGGAGTTCGGTCGAACCATCTATTCCCAAGGAGGATTGAGCAAGGACAATTATGGTCGGGACCATCATCCTCGATGCTTTACGATGTGGATGGCGGGTGGTGGCGTCAAGGGCGGTGTGATACACGGAGAGACGGACGACTTTTCGTATAATATCGTCAAGGACCCGGTCCATATCCGTGACTTCCATGCGACCGTGCTGCATTTGCTAGGCATAGACCACGAACGATTTTCATTCCGCAATCAAGGACTTGATCTTAAACTAACGGGCGTGGAACATGCCAAAGTGATTAAAGAGCTATTGGCTTAGTAGGAATCAGCTGCCGCTGATTGCCTGTCCACCACGGAATGCACGAAATACACGGAACGACAGTTCTTCTTGGCTCCGCAAAACGAAGTTATTTCCTTTTTTTGCCTTCCGTGTTTTCCAAGTCTTCCGTGGTTACGCACTCGATTCAGTCTTGCGTCGAATGATCGAGCAATGTGACGCCTAGGCCAGTATTCCTTTGACCACGTCACCGTGCACATCGGACAGTCGGAACTGCCTGCCTTGGAATCGATAGGTGAGTCTGGTGTGGTCGATGCCACACAGGTGCAGAATCGTGGCTTGCATATCGTGAACATGAACTGGATTTTCGGCGATGTTCCAGCCGTAGTCGTCGGTGGCTCCGTAAACGCTTCCCTTTTTTACACCACCGCCCGCCATCCACCAGCTAAATGCTCGACCGAAGTGATCGCGGCCGTTGGGTTTTGCCGGATCGCCTTGGCCGAATGGCGTTCGGCCAAATTCCGCTCCCCAAATAACGAGTGTATCGTCCAGCAGGCCGCGTTCCTTTAAGTCCTGGACCAACGCTGCAGCAGGTGCATCGGTATCCGCACATTGTTGTTCCAGTTGGGTGTAGAGATTGTTGTGCTGGTCCCATCCGGCATGCATCAATTGAACGAACCTGACGCCGCGTTCTAGCAGTCGTCTAGCAATCAGGCAATTGTTCCCAAACGTTCCCTTGGCCAATGCATCTGGGCCATATCGCTCAATCGTCGACGCAGACTCCGTCGAGAAATCGATCAGGTCGGGAACGCTCGTTTGCATCCGAAAGGCCATCTCATATTGAGCAATTCGCGTATCGATCTCCGGGTCTCCGTAGTCCGCCAAGTGCTCCATGTTCATGGTAGCGATATCGTCCAAGAGCGATCGCCTTGCAGCAGGACTCACACCAGCGGGGTTTGCAAGGTATGGAACGAGATCGCCTGTGTTCCGGAAACGAACACCTTGAAAGCGGCTCGGCAAGAAACCGCTTCCCCAATAGTAGTCAAAGAACAATTGCCCGCATGTCTTGGTCTTGTCGCTCGATGTCATTACCACGAAGGTCGGCAGGTTTTCGGTCTCACTGCCAAGACCATACGAAAGCCAAGACCCCATGCTTGGCCGGCCGGGAACTTGGGAACCGGTCAGAAAGAATGTAACACCCGGTGCATGGTTTACTGCTTCGGTATGCATCGATTTGATCAAGGTCAACTCGTCGGCGATTCCACCAATCTTCGGAAGCATCGTACTCAACGGAATACCGGACTGGCCATTGTTTTGAAAGGGCTTGATCGCAGGCACGCAGGGCCATTTGCCGTAGCCGCTCGACATAGTAGACAGCCGCGTTGATCCGCGAATGGAGTCTGGGATATCCTTGCCAACCATCTCTTGAAGAGTCGGTTTGTGATCAAAAAGATCGACGTGCGAAGGGCCTCCGCCTTGCCATAACAATACAACCCGTTTCGCCTTGGCAAGATGGTGTGGCAAGTCAGGTAAGCCGTTACTTTGCCCTCGAGGCTTGGAGGCATCGATTGTTGGACCATCGGCAAGCGATTCTCCACCAAGCAGCGAAGCCAGCGCGGCAACACCGACACCACTTGCAGCCGATCCAAATAACTGACGGCGATTGACTCGAGCCATATTTTGCTGAAATAGATGTTCCATTTGCGTCGCTTTACTCTCGTGTCATCGTTTCATCTAAGTTTAGGATGGCCAAGCAAACGGCGGAGAGTGCAGCATGGTTTGCTAGGTCCAAGGACTTATCGCGAACTGCCGTTCCCACCTCAACAAACGCTTGCGCCGATGCTGGCTCGCTGGTATAAAAGGCTAGCTGCTTTTGCAACGCGTTCTGCAAACTCACTAAGTCTCGTTCGCGGGGCAATCGACCCAATACATTTCGGAAAGCAAATGTTATTTGATCCGTCACCGAGGACGAATGCTGCATGCTTTTCTCGGCCAAGACGCGAGCCGCCTCGACCCAGGTAGGATCATTGAGCGTCGTCAGAGCATGGAGTGGTGTACTGGTTGTAGACTGCCTTACTCGGCAAGTTTGGCGATTCGAGGCATCGAACATATTGGCTGGGCCGACCGTTCGTCGCCAAAATGTGTAGAGACTACGCCGGTACAAATCGTTGCCTTTGGAC
>JANMNR010000546.1:0-2236 GCA_031368325.1 Pirellula sp. | reverse complement strand
GCAACATACAATGGTAGCATTTTGACCGGATGAATTGGTTGGTTTTGAGGCGGAGCGTAAGGAGTCATGTGTTGGGGTGCCATGAATCAGTACCGGCAAATTCTTCGTGGCGAAACGGAACTGCTAATCTATCGACGAACGGTCAAAAATCACCGATGTTGCGAGGGATTGAGCCACCATTGGAAAATGACCTTATTCGCAACTTCGGTGGATTTTTTGGTTCGTCGGTTTTTGGGCTGCGGCGTCACGTGACCGAAGCAACCGACGATTGATCGGTTAGTGTAGCGTCCAACGAAGGTCAGAGCAACTTTTTGCAGCGCTGGTCGATTATTGAAGTTCGTCCGCGCACCGTTTTGTGATCACGATGATCGTTGCGAGTTCATTGCATGTCCGGTTCGGCTTTCAGATCCAATGTGGTCACTACCGAAGCACTGGACGTTCGCGTTTTATATAGACCTCGCGATGAAGGTCAGTCTGGTCGAGCATCGGATTCGCAATCGCACCAATCGCAGCATCGGTTGACCGACGAACGCGTTGCGTTGACCGGGCCGCCGCAGATCAATATTGACTTCACGAACGACACGATCGGCGGCTCCGCCTCCAACGCTTTGTTCGTCGACCTGGGGCAACAAAAAGTGTTAAATGTTAATGGGTCACCACTTTGGCTGGTAACCATTCAGATAAGATGCATCGTCAAAAACTCCGTTTGAACGCGACGGCGTTCCAAACCCGTAACCAAAGCGGTACCTTCCGGATGGCAAAAACTCAAGCGTGAAACTACTCCACTTCTCACCAGGGGACTCTCGCCAGAAATTGCGAATTAAATCACCGACTCCAGGTGCCCCAGTGAACAAGGAAAAGTTGTATTTAGCCCAGCTATCGCCTGCTTTAACAAAATATAACGCTATAGCATCGAGAGTAATAGCGTCTTCAATCAATTCAGCCTCTACGTTTACGACCGCAGCGTCCCATTTGCCATCAATTGCATGCGCTGACATCAAGACAATCTCGTCTTGCAGTTCATTCAAATGACTAATATCCATTTTTGCTTCTCTCGCGACTATCAGAAAATATGATGCGAATGGGTTTTGTGTGCTTTCCTTTGTCGACGAACGACCGCGTTGACCTGGCCGCCGCCAATCAACATTGACTTCAGGAACGACGCGATCGGCGGCTCCGCGTCCAACGCTTTGTTATCGGTGATCCGCAATTTTTGACATGTTCTGCATTCGCTGCATTAGCCTTGAGTAGACGACAGCCATTCCATCATCTTCATCAACGAGTGTTTTGGCGAGTCGATCAGTCAGTTTCACAAAGACCGATCGCAATTTGCGTCGATCAGCAATATCTGCACGCACTATCGCAGTTCGTTGTTCTGAATTTAAGTAAGGCATGTACTCGAATCGCTTCTGCCACGCGCATTGGACAAGTTCGTCGGAGATTTCCGCAGTTTGCGCAATTGCATCGATAAAGTAAAGCAGTTCCGTTCGATCGGGAGACGTTGGATTTACCACAATCTCTATCAAGAAAGGAATTGCAAATGCAGTCGAGTCATATATGTCGCCTTGATGATAGATTGTACTGGAAAGTTCCCATCGAGCGTTGTCACGACGTTGGGCATCGTCCGACAGTAGCGCGCGAATGCAGTTTGCGACGTTGTCCGCATCGCCGTATGCATCGCGAAGTGACTGCCATTCGACCTCGTCTAGACCATCAAACATCGCTCACACCGATAACGACTGCAATGACCGAGGACGAGGAGCAAACTTAACGCAAGTTCGCGCGTAGGATCGAGTCCTTCGCGTCCATTGCTTTGTTCTGTGATCTCTCAGAATTGTAGCGGATCGCGTCGAGCAATTGTTCTTCTGACACGATATCTTTCAGAACTATTGGCTCATCTCGGCAAGCGGGACTATAAAGTAGAAACGCGGGAATCGAAATCAAGTTGTTGTTTTTCATCAACTGCATAACCGCCGGATCATCATTGGTCGCATCGGCACGTAGCGTAGTCAAACCACGGTTACGAATGGCTCGAAATGCCTCTATGCTATTGATTGATGTTCTTTCATGTACCCGCGTCATGGGGTCCCAATCTGCAGAGAGCGTAATTAATACGGGCAGGTTTTGGTCCAAAGCTGTTTGAAGTGATGCAACCGTGTATGGCTTCCAGTGTGGTGGTTGGTTCTGAATTATTCGGACCGACACAGACGCCAATAAGGCGATGCAAACCATGAGA
>JANMNR010000535.1:0-11123 GCA_031368325.1 Pirellula sp. | reverse complement strand
CGCTGGGCGACCCAATCTCTATCAAAACGGGAGGCTAGTTCCGGACGGTGCGACTCCGAAGACTTGGAGTGGTTCCGCGAGTGTCACCCGCCCTTTCCCGACTGGCGGAGTTTGGTCCAGCCACAATAAAGGGTTTCTTATCGACGGTGCGCAACCTGATGGCAATACGCTCATTCGACCAGGCACCTGCGCCATCAATTGCAGCAACGACAATGAGGTCTACTCGTTTCACACGGGTGGCGCCACGATTTTGATGGCTGATGGTTCGGTACGGTTTGTCGCGAAGTCGATTCCAATCGACCAGTTGGTCGCGTTGGCTAGTCGGAATGGGCAAGAAGTGATTTCCTTCGAATGAGAGGAAAACGTTTATGACAGCCAAGACGATCATGGTCATGGGAACAAGCTCATCGGCTGGCAAGAGTTTGCTCACGGCTGCGATTTGTCGTTGCTTTGCGCGACGCGGTGTTCGCGTCGCGCCGTTCAAGGCACAAAACATGTCGAACAACTCGGCGGTCTGCGCAGACGGCTCTGAGATAGGACGCTCGCAAGCGTTTCAAGCGTTGGCCGCTGGCGTGCCGCCGCATTCGGACATGAATCCAATTCTCTTGAAGCCAGAAGGTGATACGCGCTCGCAAATCATTCTCAATGGCCGTCCCCTGACTTCGACCACTAGGAGCTCAGGACAAGGTGCCGCCGGCCGAGACGGGGCAAGCGTAGAGAACGCTCTTCAAGCGCACGAGTACTTTCGACGCAAGCAAGAGTTTTGGCCGCATGTCACGGCGGCTCTCGATCGATTGCGAGCGGAATACGAGTTGGTCGTTATCGAAGGGGCGGGAAGCCCAGCGGAACTCAATTTGTCCACGGTCGAAATTGTGAATATGGCCGTCGCTCGCTACGCGCACTCGCCCGTGATGTTGGTCGGCGATATCGAACGAGGCGGTGTGTTCGCGCAATTGATTGGCACGCTTTGGCTTCTACCGCCCGAGGAACGAGAACTTATCAAAGGACTTGTTGTCAATAAGTTTCGAGGCGATTTAAAGCTGTTTGATCGCGGAGTCGAAATCCTGGAGGAGCGGGGCGAAGTTCCTGTGCTGGGGGTATTGCCCTGGATCGAGGGGTTAGACTTGCCCGAGGAGGACTCCGTGGCCTTGACCGGTGCAACGGTTGGTTCGGGTTCCGGCGACCAGATTTCGGCCCTTGAGGTCGTCGTTATTCACCTGCCACACATTTCCAACTTCGACGACTTTGATCCCATCGCCAACGAAAGCTCGGTTCGACTGCGTTACGTCAAATCGCTCCAGCAACTCGGGCGTCCTGACGTTGTCATTTTGCCAGGAACGAAAAACACACTGGGCGATTTGAATTGGCTTCGTACCAATGGACTCGCCGATCGCATCTTAGAATTGCGGGAACAGGGAGCCGTCATCATCGGCATTTGTGGAGGCTATCAGATGCTAGGTCGTCGTCTGAGCAATCCCCATCGTGTCGAGAATGACTGGGAGGCAGCGGACGGACTAAACTTGCTCGATGCAGAAACGATCTTTCATACGGAAAAAACCACCCTCCAGGTCGTCGCGGAAATCACCATTGACGAAGTTGCTCCAGGCACGCTTGGCGACTCAATCCGCGGCTATGAAATTCATGCTGGTCAGACTCAATCCGATTCGCCATGGATTCGGCTAAACGTACCTGAATCACATGAGGCCATCGCCGGAATAGATCGATCGAGGCCAGATGGAGCGAGATCGGACGATGGTCGCGTCTGGGGGTGCTATGTCCACGGCCTTTTTCATAACGATGGATTTCGAAACGCTTGGCTCAAATCGCTGGGGGTTACGACCATACATGGGTCCCAATCGAATAATGCGCATCAGGCGGTCGAGCGATCTCTGGATCAATTGGCGGATGCGTTTGAAGCCCACATAGATATGAAGCAACTAGAAAAAATCATTTGGAACCAAGAACGGACACCCATTCATGTCGGATGAAATCAATCAAAAACACAAAGAGCGAATGGTCCGAGTCAATGAAGTCAAGGACCGACAACTTGCCGAAGCGACCGAAGAAAAAGGGCTCATTATCGTGCATACCGGAGCGGGCAAAGGAAAATCGACGGCGTCCTTTGGGATGGCAATTCGCGCGCTTGGCCAAGGAATGAAGGTGGCCATCGTCCAATTCATCAAAGGAGCGATTCCGACGGGTGAGGGGGCATTCATCGCCAAGATCGCTGGCCTTGGAATGCCGATTGAAATTCACACGCTGGGGGAGGGATTTACTTGGAAGACGCAGGATCGCGAACGCGACATTGCGACTGCGCACAAGGGATGGCAGAAGGCGGTCGAGCTCATGCGAGACCCATCGATCGATATGGTGATCTTGGACGAACTCAATATTGCGACCAAGTACGAGTACATTGCGACCGCAACCGTTGTTGACGAGCTATTGCAAAAGCGTCCGATGCTGCACGTTGTTCTCACCGGGCGAAACGCCAGCCCAGAACTGATCGAGATCGCCGATCTCGTTTCCGAAATGAAGGTCATCAAGCACCCTTACTCACGCGGAATAAAACCACAACGTGGAGTGGAGTTCTAAGCCTATGTTCGATTCGAATTCCAAAGGGACACTCACACTAATTCTAGGTGGCGTTCGAAGTGGCAAGAGTCGTTTCGGACAGGATTTGGCGCATAGTATTGGCGGGGACAACGTTTTGTTCGTTGCCACGGCCGAGTCGCGAGACGATGAAATGGCTCGTCGCATCGACAAGCACCGGCACTCGCGACCTTCGGCATGGCAAACTCTTGAGCAACCGCTTGGCACGGGACAGGCCATTGCTGCCTATGAATCACCGAAGCCAGTAGTCTTGCTCGATTGCTTAACGCTGTTGGTTAGCAACGTTCTTTTCGAAGTTGAGTCCGATCTCAATTCCCCTGAGGGTATCTCAGCCATCGAAAGCCGAATGCAGGCCGAGGTGGACTCATTGATTCGTGTTGCTGAGGTGCGCGGGTGCCATTTGATTATCGTCTCTGGAGAAGTCGGTATGGGATTGGTCCCGGAGACGCCGCTGGGGCGGCTGTTTCGGGATTTGCTGGGCTGGGCCAATCAGCGAATCGCATCGCGTGCAACGTCGACTTACCTGCTCGTCGCGGGCTTGCCCATTAACATTGCAACGCTCGCAAGCTCCGTGCAGCAAGCGTCCCGCGATCTCGAGAACAAAGTCTTAGATGGAGTAGGCACATGAAGAATTGTAATGAAACGACATTGTTGCTTTTGTTCCTGTTAGGACTTGTGCTAGGCTGCGGGGAGAAAAAGTTGACATCGCAGTCATCTGTAGAAAGCCTGTCAGAGAAACATAATGCGATTGAAAAGTCCGATACCGTTGTGACGGATCGCCTGAAACGAGCACTGTGTTTCACCAAGGCTCCGCAACGGATCGTTTCGCTTTCGCCATCCACGACAGAGCTCATGTTTGCTATCGGCGCTGGATCTCAATTGGTGGGTGCGACGGAACACTGCAACTACCCTGCGCCAGCTGCGAAACTGACACGCGTAGGCGGTGGGACGTTGCAGGGCATTAGTCGAGAGACCATCCTGAGCCTCAATCCCGATCTCATCCTTTGCAAATGGGATAGCCATCAGCCGCTCATTGAACCGTTTGATCGATTCAAGGTTCCGATCATGGCAATTGGACCTGATACTTTGGCCGAGCTATACGAGGAGGCAACACTATTGGGCAAGGTCACGGGTCACGTGACTGAGGCTGACGAGCTCATCCGTCGGATGAAACAGCGAGTGGAAATGCTGACTTCGTGGGTCGATTCGGTGCCAGTGGAAGAGCGGCTGCGCGTGTTCTATGAGGTTTGGGATGAGCCCTTGATGACCGCAGGTCCCAAGTGCTTTATTGGCGAAATGATCGAAATGGGTGGGATGAAGAATATCTTTTCTGATACAACGGTCCGGTATCCTCGCGTAAGCGACGAGGTGGTGCTGGATCGCAACCCAGAGGTAATTCTCGCTCCGTCGACTCATCGTTCGCAGGTGAGCTTAGAGATCCTTTCCAAACGGCAGGGCTGGGACAAGATCACTGCCGTTCACGATCGCAAAGTTTTCTTGATCGATGGAGACCGGGTGTCGCGTTGCGGTCCTCGAATGCTCGACGCGTTGGAAGAAATGATACGAGCCGTCTATCCGGATCGGCTTCCACGAGATTCGACCAACGAGCCTGCTGAGGATTCAAACCCTTGAGGTATCCGACTGTCACGTTTGCTCTAGCATTCGCATTATTGCTCGTTTTGGCCGTAATCAGTTTGGTATCCGGAGCCGTATCGATTTCTTCGGTCGGCGTGTTGCAGTGGCTGGTCGGTTTGGAAAATCCTTTGCTGACACAGACCGAGCGCACGATCCTATTGCAATTGAGGTTGCCTCGGGTCCTCACAGCATGTCTCGTGGGCGGTTCTCTTGGGATCGCGGGGGTGGGGTTTCAAGGGTTATTTCGAAATCCGCTGGCGGACCCTTATGTGATTGGTGCCTCGAGCGGGGCTGGGCTGGGGGTAACGCTTGCGGTGGTGTTGGGATTTCAAGCGAGTGTAATGGGGCTGAGCGGAATCGCCGTGGCTGCCGTAGCTGGTTCGTTGCTGGCGGTCGCGTTCGTGTTCGCGATCGGTTCGATTGGACGAGGAAGTTCGGTATTGACGTTGCTGTTAGCTGGTGTGGCGGTTAGCAGCATGATCAACGCAATCGCTTCTCTGCTGATGTATTTGAACGACGATAGTGTGGTGGTGATCTTAGCATGGTTGATGGGGAGCTTGGCAGGCAACGATTGGAGCGTCGTGTGTGCTACCGCCGTGGCTTCTACGGTTGGGTTTGGCATATTGTGGAGCATGTCTCGTCCGATGGATGTGTTCTTGTTAGGCGATGTCACCTCGCAATCGCTTGGATTGAACTTGTTTCAGTTTCGAATTCTATTGGTGGTTGGAGCCAGCATTGCAACGGCCGCAGCAGTTGCGTCTGCGGGCATCATCGGCTTTGTTGGATTGATTGCACCGCACATCGCACGACGCGTGGTGGGCCCCCGTCATTTTTGGTTGCTGCCCATGAGCGCGTGCGTCGGGGCATCGATTATGCTAATCGCGGATGTGGTGGCCAGGACGTTGGTTGGTCCGGCGGAATTGCCGGTAGGGATTTTGACGGCGTTGTTGGGATGCCCCTTCTTTTTGTTTCTGCTGAAATCGCGCAGCGAGTCGAGAGAGGTGGGCACATGACTCATCTGACGACCAAGGATCTGACGTTTTCGTATGCGAACCGACTCATCTTGGACCGCATTTCGTTGGAAATGAAAGCAGGAGAAGTCATCATATTGCTCGGCGCGAACGGTGCCGGCAAGACCACGCTTCTGCAATCCTTGTGTCGTCAATTGCAACCTCAATCGGGCACAGTCAGCGTGGCGGAACGGGACATTCTGTTGTTCACGCGTCGCAGCTTGGCCCAGAGTATTGCGTTCATGCCTCAGCAAGAGAACCGACAGTCGGAATTGACAGTCCATGACGTCGTGTCGCTTGGCCGCACTCCGCATTGCGGATGGTGGATGCCGTTGTCTAACCAAGACCATTTGGTAATCGAAGATTCCCTTGCGGCAACCGGCATGTTGCAGTATCGGGAACGGCTTGTTACACAATTGTCGGGTGGAGAATGGCGCCGGATGATTTTAGCGAGGGCCTTGGCTCAGAATGCTCCGATCCTGCTTTTGGATGAGCCGACGGCGGGCCTTGATTTGAAGTACCAGTTTGATGTTCTTGATCGCGTGCGACGGATGGCCAAGGTACGAAATCTGGTCGTGGTGGTAACGTTACACGATTTGAACCATGCGGCCATGTTCGGCGATCGATTGGCGCTGTTGGCGGATCACAAGTTGATTGCTATGGGAACTGCGAAACAGGTCCTGACCCCGACATTAATCCAACAAGCGTTCGATATTTCGGTAACGGTCATCGATCATCCCGTTCACGGAACGCCGTTTGTGGTGCCGATGTACCCGACCGATCTGACGAAAGAAAAAACGCGTGAGCGCCCCGTGAGTGGCGAAGCGGTGCGGGATGATTGATTTTCAAGTCGTCGCGATTTTGCCCTTCGCCTTGCTTTTGGACGTTACGATGGGTGATCCGCCTAATCGCTTTCATCCAGTGGCTTGGATGGGGAGTGCTATTGCCATCGTTCGACGGATGTCACCCGCGCACGGCGAGACGCTTCGCTTTGTTTGCGGAATGGCTTTGATGATTGTGGGAATGATTTTTGTAGGGTTTGCGGGATGGGCCATTCAGCGAATTTGCGAAACACTACCGCTCATTTTCGGCGTCCTCGTCCAAGCGTTGGTACTGAAATGCATGTTCAGCGTAAGTTCATTGGCTAAAGCTGGAAGGCTAGTCAGGGATGCTCTTCGCGGTGATGACGTGGAGTTAGCAAGACGTCAGGTTGCAACCCATTTGGTAAGCCGCGATGTATCGAAGCTAGGAGCGCCAAAGCTTGCTGCAGCGACAATCGAATCGATCGCGGAGAACACGAGTGACTCGGTGATTGCGCCGCTATTCTATTTTGCAATCGCTGGACTACCTGGCGCGATAGTCTATCGCTTTGTCAATACATGCGACGCCATGATCGGCTATCGCACGACGGAGTTGGAGTGGTTTGGAAAGACTGCGGCTAGGACCGACGATGTCCTTAATTGGGTGCCTTCGCGGATAACTGCTTTTCTCATGATACTTGTCGCGGGCATACGAACTGGGAAGTTTCGAAACGCAATCGCCACTTGGAATCGCGACCACGGGTTGACTGCAAGTCCGAATGCTGGTCACCCGATGAGTGCGGCGGCCGGGGTGCTCGGCGTCGTTCTAGAAAAAGAGGAACACTATGTTCTAGGCAAAGGCCAACCAGAACCTAACCAAGACACAATCGATCGGGCTGTTCGACTATTGTGGGACACTTCGCTCGTGGGCGCTCTGCTGTTGGTCGTGGCGTCATCTGTTTGGGAATGGGCTGCATAGCTATGGAAGCGTATCATGGCGGAATTGATCCAGCGGAGCTTGTTCGCTATGGCATTGAGCCACAACTCGCGATCGATTTCAGTTCCAATATCCTACCGTTCGGGCCTTCCCCGAAAGTGCTATCGGCGATCCGGAACGCCGCAATTGATCATTATCCAGACCGCGAGTGTGGCCTGCTTCGGACTGAGATCTCTGGGCTACATTCGATCGAAGTAGATCGCATCTTGGTTGGAAACGGATGCAGCGAGTTGATTCATCTCATTGCAAGTGCGTTGATTCGGCCGAGCGATCCAGTGTTGGTCGTTGGCCCCACGTTTTCCGAGTACGCTCGAGCTTCGCGTTTGGCTAATGGCGACGTTCGATTTTGCTTGGCAAGCGCTGAAACGGAGTTTGCAATTCCAATCGGTGCGTTGGAAGTAGAACTCGCGAGCGGTCGCTATAAGGTCGTTTGGATCTGCAATCCGAATAACCCGACGGGGCGAAGCATTATGCGAGAGCAGCTGATTGCCTGGTTGCAGAAGTATCCGAAAACGGTTTTTGTTGTCGACGAATCGTACATCGAATTTACAGAAGCTGGCGAATCCTTGGTTCATTGTGAATTGGAGAACCTGATTGTTCTTCGGTCGATGACGAAGGCCTATGCAATAGCTGGATTGAGGCTCGGGTACGCAGTGATGGGACAGGCTTTACATCAAGCAATTCGCGTTCGGCGAGCACCTTGGTCGGTGAATTCGCTTGCGCAAACTGCGGGAATAGAAGCTATCCGCGATCAGGAGTATTACTTGGACGCAATGGCGAGATTGCAAGTCGCGAAGCAGTCGTTTGTGTCCGGTTTGGTCGAACGAGGCTTTCGGCCGCATGCCAGTGAAACGTGCTTTCTTTTGTTGCCGATAGACAATGCGATTGATGCGCGGAATGAATTACTGGCCCAGGGACTGGTCGTGCGAGACTGTCAATCGTTTGGCATTGATGAGCATTTGAGAATTGCCATCCATGAGCCAGCAAACAATCTTCGGCTGCTGGACGAACTTGCGAAATGGAAGTCGGCAGGTGACCGTTGTTCCTTCAGTAGTGTACCATCGGTCTTAGATGCGTCAGGTGAAGCAACGGCCTCCAGTAGCGATTTGGAATTAGAGAATTGGGATTGGGAATTTCGGAACGAGCTCAACCGACTGTTTCGGTATCGACGCGATGTTCGGCATTTTCGGCGCGAGGCGATGTCGGCTGGGGCGGTGCGTCGTTGGATCGAAGCGGCGTGTTTGGCACCGTCGGTTGGACTGTCTCAGCCTTGGCGTTTTGTTTCCGTGAGCACTCTTGGCTATCGCAAGAAAGTTGTGGCTGAATTTGAATTGCAGAATGAATCTGCGGCATCGACTTACGATGAGGTGACAGCAAAGCGTTATCGAGAATTGAAATTGGCAGGACTACGCGAGGCCCCAGAACACCTGGCGGTGTTTGTGGAATTGGAACCACAACAAGGTCGAGGGCTTGGTCGAGCGACTATGCCGGAATCGATTGCGTATTCCGTGGTAGCTGCCATCCAGAACTTCTGGCTTGCTGCCCGAAGCGAGGGAGTCGGTGTCGGTTGGGTCTCGATATTACGTCCCGATGTGATTGCTGCAATGTTGGACTTACCACCGTCGTGGCAGCTCATTGCCTATCTGTGTATTGGATATCCAGACGGAGAGGCCGATGAAGCTCCCGAACTGGAACGAAAAAACTGGGAACATCGCGTCAATATCGAAACGCTGTGGTTTGATCGATAACGCGCAAGGGTAGCGGCGAACTGGCAATTTTGCGATTGTTGACGAGGCGATTCTAGGCAGAGGAATGGGGATTGGAGAATTTGAAGTGAAGAAACGTTTCGCGGCATTCATCGCGGGTGTATCTGTTTGCTTATTTTCCGTCCCCCGATTTATTGGTCTTTCGACTCAAAGGATTGTCGCGACAGAAATCATAAAGGGTCCCATAGTTCGTGCTCGCGACTAATATGAATAGTGAGCGTCTTCATCCCCCTGACCCTACTCCTCCAGAATTGGAGAAGGCGAGTTAGATTTTAGATTTGAGATGCCAAATCTCAGAACCAAAGCGATTCGTCCAATCTTCTTAGCAAAACATCGACTAAGAACGACGACAAAGAGCCGATCAACAAATAGGGCCACACTCGGGCTTCTTCAGGCATCTGTGATTCCATCGCAACCAAAGCTGGGCCCGACGACGCCGCATCGAATACAGCCATCTTATGTCGGCCACCGACCTTGCGATACTGCGAACGCAGCGGCAGGAGCAGTTACCAATGAATATTTACCGATGTCTATTTGATAGGTTTGCAACTTACACTCATGCACGGGCATCCTGAGCGCGTTTCCCTGTGGGGTGGCAGAGGGCAATTACACCTGAGATCCTTGAAACTTCTTCAGTTTTCGATCGAGTGTGGAACGCTCGATTCCGAGAATCGTAGCCGCGCGGTTCTTTTGGCCTGCCGTAAATTCCAGAGTTGCTTCAATGTGTTTTTGCTCGAGTTCCTCTATTGTCAATTCTTGATAGACGGTTGCACTCGACGGTGGTGTATTGATGGACGGTTGGCCGGGGACTTGCAAGTAGGAAAGTGCCAGGTCTTCGGGTTCTGCGAGTGGACCGTTGGACAAGACGAAGGCGCGTTCGACACAGTTGCGCAGCTCGCGCACGTTTCCAGGCCAATTGTACTTTTGCATGGCTTGAATTGCGCGTTCGCTAAATCCGTTCGGGCCATAGCCCGAACGGGTAACAAACTGATTAAGAAAGTAATTGGCGAGTGGCATGATGTCTTCCGGTCGCTGGCGAAGCGGAGGTACGATCAGTTCGATGACCCGTAATCGAAAGTAGAGGTCAGATCGGAACTGGCCATCTCGAACCGCTTGCTCTAGGTCGCGATTCGTCGCAGCAATGACTCGAACGTCAACTTGGATAGGTTTGCTACCGCCAACGCGTTCAAATGCTTTGCCTTCTAGTACACGAAGGAACTTGGCTTGGATTTCAGAACTCATTTCGCCAAGTTCGTCGAGCATAATGGTGCCACCGCTGGCCTGTTCGAATTTTCCGAGCTTGCGATCGGTCGCTCCTGTGAACGCCCCTTTCTCGTGTCCGAACAATTCGCTTTCCAGAAGTGTCGGAGTGAGTGCGGCGCAATTCAGCGCAATGAACGGGCCGCTCGCACGCAGGCTCGAATCGTGAATCGCTCTCGCTACAAGTTCCTTGCCTGCGCCGCTTTCGCCTCGAATCAATACCGTTGCATGGGTTGGTCCCACGCGTTGAACTTGATCTCGAATTTGTTTCAAAGCCAGGGATGGACCAATCCATTCGGCAGCGTGTCCTAGCTGCTGCTCAAGCTCCGTGATTCGACTTCGTGAGGTCTTTAGTTTTGATTCGAGAGATTGATGGCGAGCGATGTTGTCAAGCGAGACCGCGAGCACGTCCGCGACGGCGAGGGTTACTTCTAAGTGGTCGGCGGTCAAGTCGGGTTCGCCGAGTCGCGAATACAAATGGACCAGTCCAACCAATTGTTCGCCGATTCGCATGGGGGCGACAATAACACTATTTGTATTGATGACATGACTTGCTTGCGAGGTCATTGGCGATCGATTGGATTGGTCACCGACAAGATGGTTGTCGGCGCTTACATTCCGAGCCAAGATAGCTGAGTTGTCGCGTTGAACACTCGCAACTAACGTATCTGAGACTGGGTGGTAAGCTTTGCCTTTGCGCTGGATTGCGGCCAAGACAGTCGGCTGACTAGCCGATTGGTTTTTTATTTCTTCTTTTGTCGAGGGCTCTAGTTTCAAGACGCCACCCGATTGGCAACCGGTTGCGAGCAGAAGCCGATTCAAGGCCAGTTCGCAGGCGGACGCTACCGATTGTTCACGCGCGAGATCGAAGGCGAGTTGCAAAAGTTCCGTGGCCACGGCTGGAATGGGTCGGTGGGAAACAGGTTGGGAGGATCTCGTCCCCTTGGACTCTAGCTTCAACAATTCCGGATCCAAAATCGACGATTTGGATTGGCGGGGGGGGATCGCGGGAATCTCTGTCTCTGTGTTGGAGGTCGATTGCGGA
>JANMNR010000501.1:0-6770 GCA_031368325.1 Pirellula sp. | reverse complement strand
CACCCTCTTGCCAACAAAACTTCGCGCGTTGAAAGCCCATACTCTTTTCATCTACCAGTTTACGGTGAGTTACACGCGGTCATTTATGCGCCGGGTGTCGACGTCTACAACAACCAGTCAGTCCCCAAAAGCCTCGATTTTTTCGGGAAAATTGTCGGGAATCTAATGCGGTTTTGGAACACGCAGATTCACGTTGATGAATCAGTTAGGTTTGGCGCCTTAAAGTCTGGCGGCGAGCAAACCAGTCAAGCAGGAACTACGGATGGTGGCGTTTCGCTCGTTCAGTAAATGTGCGTTGTTGTTCAATAAGGCTCAGACGTATGTACTTTGTTAATCGTAGAGCATCTTTTCGACTAGTGGCAGTTTCCTCCGTAGTTGCTCTCGGAGTGGTCGCTATTTCGGTCTTTGGGCCGCGAGCCAATCGGACAGTGGCGACTAGTCCACGGGTGCACTTAGCGATTCAGATGGTGGATTTGGGAGGCGTTCGGCCATCTGAGGTAAGAGACGTAGCGTTTTTGATTGAAAACAGAGGCCTGCGTCGGTTGGTTCTCAATGAGGTCCGTTGTGGGTGTGGCGAATCGGTGCGCGAGCCGCTTTTGGTGCCGCCTGGTCGGACGGAGGAAATTAGGATTGGGCTTGAAACCGGGGTGGTGTCGAGAACCATTGAGAAGACGGTTAGCTTTGCGACCAACGATGCTGCCCATCCTCGCATCGATTTGACCGTGGTTGCTCAGGTCATGGGTGATTAGAGCAACGACCTGCCAACGCAAAACGCGGGTAGAGAGTTTCGAATTGGGTCCGGATGGAGGGGGCCTCGAGCAGCCTCAAGAGAGGGCGCGAATTCCGAAAGGCCACAGTTTTGCTAGCGAAGCTGCGATGCTCTCTCCGACTACGTATCTTGTTTCGATTTTGCGGATTTTGCTCGTTTGTGTGAATGTTCCAATTCTGTAAATCCGACGTACTGATAGGACTCCTGCGCGGCCGATTCACAACCCCGCAAAGAGAACGAAGGGTTTCAACCAAGTCCCTCGCTCATGTTTCGAATTACCAAAAGCAGTCTGCTATGTTTGTAAATTGACCGAACGCCAAATGTCAGAATGACATGCATCCAGATAGAACACATTTCATGCTTGATCCGCGCTAGCGCTGGGTTCTTTGCGCACAACTCAACTTTGGTGGTTTTGGCAAGATGCGAGAGTGTCGATGCGTTGAGCAAACCAAAACGACAATGCTTGAACTAAAAGGGTTAGTAAACGATCGGCATCGCTTTTGGCTGTTGTTGGCAATAGTGGCCCTTTACGGACCGAAGTCAGCATGGTCGCAGCAAGCAACTAGCCTTCCATACGAACACCGGAATGAGGTTACCGCCAATCAGGTTGCAGTTGCAAGATTTGCAGACATTCCGATTCTTTCTGCACCGCATGCAGATAACGTCGCTTTGGCGGCAAGCGTACTTTTGGTTGGTGCCGAACCGAATCCGCGACCAGTGAGCAACGCAACGCTTCAGGCGAAACCAAAGCAGGATGGGCAGCATGAGGTGCCAACCATCCTTGGCCACACCACACCAGTAACCGTTAGTCTTGATTTTCTCATCGTGTCCTCTTTGTCGACTCGAAAAGCGTTCGTATCCTTTCGAGGCGGGGTCGTGGTTGAGCCAGTAACGCGACTCGACCTAGATATCTCGAATCAGGCCAGGCAGATTGCGCTCGCTCAGTTCGATCCTAACGTCTCTGCATCGCTGATCGGCAATGATATCAACCGTCCCGACAATTCATTTTTCGGGCCGGGTTTGCAGCAACAGAATAAGATTGATGAGACTGAGTTCAACCTGAGAATCAACAAGATTTGGCAGAACGGTCTGATATCGAGTGTCGGGTACGAACCATCGCTTGCCTATCTTTATTTTCCGCAAGGGAACTCACGCTCCTTCAACCCAACACATTCATCCGACTTGGTAACACGGCTTCAACAGCCACTGCTTCGAGGAGCTGGACGCAACGTCAATTTAGTGAACTTGAGGGTTGTCGAATGGCGAGCACAACAATCGCTTTGCGAGATTGAAGCCGCGGTTCAGTCGCAACTGAGGAGTATTGAGCAAGTGTATTGGCGGTTGCATGCGGAATACGTTCGCTTGCGAGCAATCGACACAGTGATCGCACTTGCTCAACAAGCGGTATATGTCGTCAACGCAAGGTTTGAGGCGGAGAGGGTTGTTTACTCTGACGTGGCGCGCGCCAAGGTAAACCTAGAGGACCTCTTTCAACAACGCCTTGCCGCGGAACAAGCGATTCGAGAAGCAAGCTTTGCGGTCGCTCAGCTTTCAGGCCTGGAGCTTGACAGCACAATTCTATTGGTACCGTCAAACACACCCGAATTTAAACCCCCGCAATTCGAGGACGAGACGATAGTAAGCTCTGCGATCGCAACGAATCCCGACTTGCGCAGGCAGCGTCAATCCATCGAGATTGGGCGTCAAACGGCGTTTGGTGCACAGAATACTCTCTTGCCGCAGCTCAACCTACAAGCGGCACATAGGACAAGCGGGATCGAGGACGATCTTAGCTCGTCCCTTAAGCAAATGGCCTCGTATCAATTCAACGACTTTACCCTGGGGCTTCAGTACACACAGCAGCTTGGGACACGTCAGGCACGATCGCAAGTCACGACATCCAAGCTTCAAATCGCGCGAGAGCGCGCAGTGCTGGAAGCACTTGAGCGGCGGGTAGGCTTTGACATTCTACAGGAGTTGAGTCGGCTCAAACAGTCTTATCAGCGTTACGAGAGCGCGCTCAGGCAGGTTGAACAGAGCAAGAAGTGGGTTGAAATCGCGAGAACCCGATACGAAGATCCGCCTGTGTCGGCAGTACAGAGGGAATCGTTTTTGGTAACACTCGTTGACTACCAAGCGGCGCTCCAGTCTCAAATCGATTCGATTGTGCTAGTTGCCATCACGCTTGCCGAATACAACACGGCACTTGCTGTCATCGACGAGCGACGAGGGCTCTTGATGTCGAAATGGGGGATCGGAGCCAGTTCATCGGAGCAACAAGAGACTGTTAACACTTCACCATCACCGTCGCAACCGACGTTGGACCTTAGGCCTCAAGCCCAACCTGCGATCCAGCAGATCCCCCAAACGACGCCGGAATTGAATTCGAGCAGCCTCAATCTCCAGCAGGGCCCAGATACCGCTGCCGCCACCACGTCGCGAGAACAGGTGCCGGCTAGGACCGTCCAACCGGCTCCGTTTTCGCCCGGACAGAATGGACCGTCAACCAGAGTTTTTATACCGCCACTACACGGTCCGACTCGCTAGCCAGGTTACGCTGCATGGCACGTCACCACCAAAATTCGGTACGGATGTATTGCAATACGCGAGTTACCGCAATTTCCCCTAACGATTTTTTTCCGCATGAGACTCGCCCCACTCCGGTCATCCCCGACTTCAATCGATTCTCTGTCTCGTCTAATGAGCAGTAGACGGCTACCGATTGTCGGTCAGTTGTGTTTGATTGCGTCGGATTCGCAGTTGCCTCAGAAGGCCTCGTTGCCGCTGGCGAGATTCGATCGACGGTTGCCGAAATTGTCTCAAACGGTAGGGACTTGGCCTTCAATCGAACCTTTTGTCCTTTTTCAAGCCGAACGGCTTCGGCTTCGGGAATCATTAATTCAAGAAAGGGTTTTCCCGGGATGTCGATTCGACAAATGGGCATCCCTTTGGGCATGAACTGCCCTACTTTTTCGCGTAACCTTGGAGCAAAGACGATCCCACTAGCAGTTGCACGAACGAGTAACTTGCTCTGCTGATCTTGTAGAAATCTCAGCTCTTCATCGAGCATATCGACTCTCGCTTTGGCCGCTTCGACGTCTTCCGTACGTGTCCCCAGTTTCAGCAATAGTAATTCGGACTCTGCTTCGCTAAGTTGTCGTTTTCGTTGAGCCAACTCGCCTGTCGCTTTGTTTACGCCTTCTGCTTCCACGCTGGATCGTCGACTTTCAAGCTCAACGAGTTGTGACCTGAGAACCTCCAGTTGCGATTTTTCGACAACGATCTGCGCCCCGGCAACGGCGCCTTTTGCTTTGAGCTCTTCCGTTTTCTGAAGGACATTCTCAGCAAGTTCGATTTGCAATCGCGTTTGGTTTGCCTTTTCGTTTAATGATCGCAATTCAAAATCGAGCGATTTTTTGGACGATTCCAAATCTGTGGTTCCGAGGGTGACCCAATGCTTGAGATCCGAAACTCTGCGTTCAAAGGATCGAATCTCCTCAGGGCGTGGCCCAGCTTCCAGTCTTGCTAACGTGGCCTTGGCATTCAATTCCTCGGCCGCTTTGGCTGCGAGTGTCGAAACCAAGTCGGGAGCGTAAAGCTCGACGATTGTGTGGTCGCGTTCGACCATCTGTCCATCCTGTACGCAAACGGTCGCGATGAAACTGTGGACGGGACTGCAAACATCAACATCGCTCGCCGGCCGTACTTCGAAATTACCGGTGGATGTGTACTCCAATGGTATCACGAAGGTCGCGGCGCCCGCTCCAACAACCAAGGCAACCATTCCAACGAATCGAGTTGTTCGTTTCTTAACCATCTTGACGAATTCCTCCCCAATTAAGCCGCGAAAAACACGTTTGATACCATACGCAAGCAAACAACAAATAGAAACAATTCCGAACAACCCAAATTCCAAGCGGGCGATTCCGAGCATTTGCATGCCGACAACAACAAGCAAACCCAAACCAAAGATCCACATAATCATCCCATATGCCATCGCAAAGACGGGCATGCGAGGAGCAACAGGTCGCTTCACTCCCCACAGAACGCTGTTGATAGAACCTATCCAGTATTGCCTGGCTTGTTTATACAAATTTGGATACTCAAGTATATCACTCACGAGATAGTAACCATCAAGTCTGATAAGCGGATTGAAATTCATCAATGATCGCGAACCACAGGTTGTTAGGAGCAGAAAAGCCAAATAGTTGATGGTCGAGTCCAGTGTTGTAACTCGCCAAACCAGCACGCTCATCGCCCAAATACACAAATCGCAGTACCCACCCGCAAGTGTGATGGAAAGCCGCTTCCACTTTTCACGTATGATCCAAGCGTCAGATACATTCACATACAAGCATGGGAAAAATAGCAAAAACAAGCAGCCTGCTTCGGTCACTTCACCACCGAATCGTTTGCAGGTGGCTCCATGCCCAAGCTCGTGAATAATGGTTGCAGACACGATCGCCACGATGGTAATCACCAACGACTCCCATCGAATCGCATTGCGAAAACCAGCGAACAACTCGGCCGAGTTTGTGAGCATCACGAAAAGCGAAAACAACATCATGGAGACGGTCGCTAACAGAAACGACTTTGTCCAAAACACTGGGAACGCATCGACAAACCAATTGAGAAACCGGTTTGGATTAACAAGCGGCACGCGGTAGTAAAGCAAACTCCCGCCCCGACCATTTGGTTTGACGACTTCATCGTCATCGTCGTCCTCCTCGGATAGCTGCTTTGTTCCGGTTGCGGAAACTGCGTATTGGCGGGCATCTTGCAATAGCTGCCTGCTGGCCAGGGTCTTTAGGAAATCCTGGAAGTCAGCAAACTCTAAAGTATCTCCAAACCTATCAAAGAATGGACCCTTGAGTTTGTAATGCGAGACCCCTTTTTTCAATTCTTGTAGTAGAAAGGCCTCCTGCACACCAACTCGAAAATAGGCCTTCGTTCTCAGGTCTCTTACCGCGAATTGCGATTCACCAACCTCGTGAATGGAAACCGTTCCCGTCAACCGCCAAACAGTCTGTTGACTGTCGGTTTCGCATGCGGTCTCGTTTTCAGTTTCCGAAATCATGTTGATTGCTTGGTAAAGGCAGTTCTGTAACTCAATGCGAGAGTCAAGCATCCCTGCCCAATTTTACGCGTCTTGTTGCGAACACTCCGGGCTAGTCTAAAGAAGGTGAACGCATAGTAACTTGTCGACTTTCGTCCTCGGACAATACATGTACGAAAAATGGCATGTTGGCCTCGTGCAGCTTTGCCGCTCTGTGGTGTCCGTCAATGAGGACATGCCCATGCAGTATCTCGTCACCGGACTTATGCCAATAGTGTGCAATGATTCCGGGGAATCGCGTGTCAATATGATCCAGGTGCGGTCGATGTATGTGAGCCCATTCCAAACTGTGCTTAACATCGTCAGGCTCGAGCTCCACAGAAGCCCTTCCGTCAGCGACTATCTTACGCGCTAAATCCACATCGAATTTATATGTGTCAAAAAGCATGCGATAGTACTCAGGCCCCTCCTGACATTGGGGGCATTGGGTTCGCTTGCGACTCTCTTGCTTGGCGGCTTTAGCCGCTTTAGCGTCTTTAACGGCTTTTCCCATGAATTGGCTCCTTTCCCAATCTGAAACAAAAAGAGAACGGCAATGCAATTGCCGTTCTCTAAACAACTCACGCTGCGACCTACGATAGGTCGTGTCGCATCTATATGAAAACCGAAATGGATATTTTGTTCAAAGACAAATCCTTAGGCTAATTAGCAAGTTCTAACATCCCGCGTCTGGCCTCACCATAAAGTGAAGTTCGAAACGAATTAGTACTTGCCCCGACCGCCCTTGCCCGAACGTCCCTTGCCGGATCCGCCCTTGCCTGAACGTCCCTTACCGGACCCGCCCTTGCCTGAACCGCCCTTGCCCGAACGGCCCTTACCGGAACAGCCCTTGCCTGAACCGCCCATGCCCGAACGTCCCTTACCGGACCCGCCCTGGCCTGAACC
>JANMNR010000467.1:0-9437 GCA_031368325.1 Pirellula sp. | reverse complement strand
CATCCCATCGCCAACTCGCTGCGGCACGCGAGCCCGTTATGGGCGTTACCAAACCGGCTGCCACTCGCGATGAACTCTGTACCTCTTGCCTATCGATGATTGCAACTGACCAACCACGCCAGTGAGCCTGCCAAGCCATAGCAGACCCAGCCAGTCCTGCGCCAAGCACGATCAAATCGACGTTCTTAATAGGTCACTTCCTCACTTATGTCGAGGAATACCAAATTGACCATTCCGTGTACAACTTCGAGAATGAGTGGAAAAATCGGTAGCATGAAGGCTCTAAAGATAGGGAATTCCTGGCCGAAAGAGAAGCCGGGTTTGCATCTTGTTCCACTCCCCGGATATCATAGTATTGATCGTGAATTCTGCTTTTCCATTGCCCAGGTTTGGTGCACCACGTGGATCCATTTAAACTCGCATGCCCCCACTGTTCAAGCAAAATTGTTGTGCGCCACGAGCAACTACTCGGGCAAACCCTGCCTTGCCCAAAGTGTAAGGAGCCCGTTTCGGTACCGAGTACCGCGCCAACACCAAGTCTATCTGCGGTCAAAGCGACGACGAACACGGCCACAACAAACAATGCCTCACTCTTCTCTGCCGCCCCCAGAACTGGGGCAAACATCATTGACTCGACAGCTATGACCAAAGTCGGTGATGTCGACTGGAACGACTTGTTGGCAAATGAAGACCTCTCAACACATCGAGAAAACGGAGATGGAATTGCGAGATTCAAGTCGCATGACGATCCGGACTTCATTCCAGTTCCGACGGCCTTTGCTCCCCTCTCTCCGCTACCTGTTTTGGACGCAAAACCAATTCACAAACAAGCGTGGCAGAGCACCAATACAGCCAAACGCCGGCAGATGCTCATCCTAGCGACGATCGCTGTCACAGGCTCGCTCTTTGCCATCGGTTGCTTCGTTGTATTCACACGCATGGTTGGAACCAAACCGACTGTCATCGCGCAGGACACAACGCCTCAGCAAAAACTACCCGATCTAAACAAATCGGACCAGACCAAGCCAACAAACCCAGACGAAACCATCCTTGAACCATCTACGCCCGATCCGGTTCCTTCCGAAACTAATGCAGATCCAGCAACTCGCCCTGAAAGATCAGATTTCGCTTCGCCCAACACTCCCACCTCCACGCTGCCGGCCAGTTCACCGCTTGAGAATGCCCCGCCCTCTCCCGTACAACCTGCTACTTCTCTGCCTGATTTGAAAGGAGAAGGTGCTGGAAAGACTACGTCTGCAAGCGATGATGGCGATTCGATCGCGTCCCTATTCGCTCTTGATAAGTTCAAGCCGATGTTCGAAAAGGGGAACGCCAACCTCAACATCTCCGACACCAACAACGCACCGACTGAACTCAACATTGAGAACGCTGCCGTGTACCAAGCGCAGGTGTTCCATCCGCTACCAAAAACAGTTCCGGCCTGGAACGATGTTTCAAAACTGACATTTGCTTCCTTTCGAAAGAAAGACATTAGTTTAGTTCGGTGCATCGATATGTTTGGACGCATGAGCGGAGTGGGGATCACGCTGGATTGGCAATCCTGTCGAGTAGCTGGAATCGATGCAGCCAAAAAGATCTCCATTGATGCGAAAGACAAATCGCTTGCCGAAATGATGGAACAGATCGTCATGGAAAACGGCTTAGAATGGTCGCTAGATCGAAACGGATTGCCCGTCGTTTCTGCTGCCAAGTTAGCTAATGAAGCAAGCTCTAAAATCGACTGGTCGATTACCGGGCTTTTTCCATCGGGAGCTGAACGAGAAGGTTGCGATGCGTTGATCAAACTATGGGGATATGAAAATGTTTGCAGTTACGGCGACGGTCGGCTGCAATGGACCGAACAAGCGACTCCAGTCGAAAAAGCCAACGTGCATGCGTCGCTCTTCGAACTTGCACTGGTTCAGAAATTGGATGCAAATCATCCCTGGAGAAAGGCGTCTGCGACACCGCTACTCTTTTCACCAAGCAATTGGCGCTCGAGTTTAAGCGGCTTAGAACGCAAAATACGCCCAAACGTGTATGCCGCTGAAAGTCGACCAATAACGGATCTGCTCATGACAGCCGCAGCCGAGACCAAGTTGAACTTGGTCATCGATTGGCAAAGTGTTTGGGGTCATGGATTAACTCCAAAGGAAACCGCAGCGATTTTGTTTGCTGGACGGACTTTTCCACAAACCGCAAAACGCTTCATCACAGATTACGCATTAGAACTCGTCCCGATATTCGAGGATACCGTTTGGCTTACCACGCGAGAATCGCGACGAGGACTCATTCGAGTCGTTACGGTACGCATGCCCAAAAACTCTACCATCGATGACTTGCGTCAATCTTTGCGTATTCTGGCCCCAGTTGTAAATGAACGCGCGATGTTCAAGGTTGTACCGGTTCCCGGCGCGGACGATCTGTTTTTTGCTAGGATTTGTACACCAAGAATAGACCAACTTCGGGATCCAGACGTCGTGCTGGGACTGGGTTGGCCAGAGAAAGAGTAGTGCGCAACCTGTTACATCAGAACGGACCCGTGACGATCAAGATTCTATCCCGCGACCGGGAAGGCTCACATTGCGAGATCTTAATTGAGGATCTAGCCGACTGCCAGCTGTTTGCCGAACAGGTCGCGGCTCAAATCACAGTTCCGTTGGCCATTGCATTATCGGGTACGCTTGGCGCCGGTAAAACACAATGGTCGCGATTTTTTGCGATCGCGCTCGGTGCGCCGGCGGAGGCGATCAGCAGCCCAACATTCATGCTCGTCCACGAGTACGATAGCCAGCCTCGTGTCTTTCATTTGGACGCCTATCGCATCGGTGATGAGGACGAGATGCTGGAACTGGGAATCGAGGAGATGTTCGATGCGGACGCGGTTACGATTGTCGAATGGGCGGATCGCTTTCCGTCGCTGCTGCCTCATGAAACTCTTGGCGTTCATTTGGAGATTGGCGAGTCGGAGTCATCGCGACGGGTGCGGTTACAAGCAAGCGGCCAGCGTTCTCAATCTCTGTTGCGTCGTCTCATAGTACTTTGGGAATAGGTAAATGCCGATAAAACTGACTACTCTTTTGTCGTTCGTGGCCGCCAGCCTTTGGTTTTGCTCCTGCATTGCGGCGCAGGAGGTTTCATACTTTCGCCAAGATCATGGCGTAGTGCATGGCAGCTATGCGTTACCTAACGATTTTGAACACGATGCAAAACAACTGTGGCGCACACCGCTCCCTCCAGGGCACTCCTCACCCTGTGTCTTTGGCGACTCGATTTTCTTGACGACATTTCAAGCGGAAACGAAGGAACTCGCGACCGTCGCGATCGATCGCGAGACTGGTCAATTCAAATGGAAGCAGACGGTTCCCACAAAAACGCTGGAAGCATTTCACGCAACAGGCAGCCCAGCGACCGCGACTCCCGCGTGCAATGCAACGCATGTGTTCTCGTTCTTCGGTAGTTATGGCATGCTGTGTTATAGTCACGAGGGCAAACTGATTTGGGAACGCAGAATGGGTCCATTCCAAGACGAATTTGGTGCGTGCAGTTCGCCAATCTTGGTCGACAACAAAATCATTCTGAACGAAGATCACGATTTGGATAGTTTCATAATGGCGCTCGATCCATCTACTGGCGAGACCATTTGGAAAACGCCACGCAAGGATGCAACGCGAAGCTACTCGACGCCGCTCGTCCTGGATCGCAACGGGGAGAAGGAGATATTGATAGCCGGTTCGCTCCAGCTCGCCGCATACAATCTCTCCACAGGCAAGAAACAATGGTGGTACAACGGACTTTCTCGTATCGTCGACTCCACTCCCGTCGTTCAGGATGGAAAAATCTACGTTGCCACCTGGACTCCCGGTGGCGACCCGAGCGACCGCATCTCCATGGAGCCCTTTGCTGAAGCCCTCGGAAAGTACGACAAAAACAATGACAAGATGGTTTCGAAAGAGGAACTACCTGCGGGAAGCCCCGTCATCGACCGCTTCTTTCGAATTGATTTAAACCAAAACAAAAATCTCGAAGAAGCCGAATGGACTCGTCACTCTGCAGTTTTCGACCGAGCGCAAAATGTCGCACTCGCTCTAGAGCCGGGCTCCAGCGGAGAGTTGACAAGTCGAGCGGTTAAATGGACTTACACTCGGGGATTGCCGACCGTACCGAGCTCGGTTGTCTACGAAGGGGTACTGACCATGGTCAAGGACAGCGGCATCGTTACACTTTTGGATGCCAACGACGGAACGATGTTGCACCAGGGGCGAGCCGAGGGTCGCGGGAATTACTATGCATCGCTCGTCGCCGGCGATGGAAAGGTCTACATGGCGAGCGAAAGCGGCGTCATAACGATCTTTAAAGCAGGAAAGGTATTTAAAATAATCTCATCGCACGACTTTGGCGAACGCATCATGGCCACACCTACGGTCTCGAAAGGCAGGATGTTGATCCGCACCGATGAAGCTTTGTACAGTTTTGTTAAGCAGTAAGGGGTCGGTAAAGAGCATACGCTTTGCTTTTGAAGACATGCATCGCGAGAAACCGATTCCGCAGGCGATCGCGTTTCTGATGCATGAAGCCTGCGACATGCGACTTAAGTGTTTACGGCAAATAGGTTTGCGAGCAAGCCGCAAAGTAGCCAAACGATTGTCGTCCGGTTGATTTCTTTAAGGAAATGGAATAAACTGTTCGAAACTCCGATCAGACCACGATAACCATTCTGATCGATGCCCGCCTTGAATTTTCCCTACCAATGCCGCTTGCCATGATCAAAATGGCCGGTCCAGCCTTCACAATTGCGATAAACCATTATGTCTATGGACGCTAACAATGCTGGCATTTCGAATGCCGAAAATGCTTGGCCTCGAAAATCCAATCGCGCTCGCAAATGGCTTTTCGTTCCTGGCATATTTGTTCTTTCCGCTGCTGGCTGGTTTTGGAATCAGCAAAGCGCCACATCGTCGTCTCTTTCTGGACAAGTGGTTTGGCATGAGGTAGATCGATGCGATCTCGAGGTTGTGGTCCTGGAACGTGGCAGCCTGGAGAGTCAATCCAATATCGAATTACTTTGCGAAGTCGAAGATGTTCGAAAGGACAACATTAACGGCACCACGATCCAATGGATGGTTCCAAACGGTGCCTCAGTCCAGAAAGGGGACCTCGTCGTTGAACTGGACTCCAACCCAATGCAAGAAGCCTTGGACGATCAAGTGCTCTACACAGAGAATGCCATCGCCGAAAGAATTCAAGCGGAAGCGAATCTAAAAAATCAGCTGACGATGAACACTACCGCCAAAGCCGAATCGGAATTGCTCATCAAACTTGCCGAACTCGAATTGGAAATGTACACCGACAAAGACAACGGCACTAAGAAACTGGCAGTGGATGCCAACAAACGTCGCATCGATGACGTCAACAACGAGATTCTGTCTGCACAAGCCACCATGGAACTTCGCCGCGAAGAACAACGCGGAATTCAGTCACTCTTTAAACTTGGCTATGCAAACCGAAACGAAGTGCGACGCATCGAACTCACGTACCTGCAAGCCGAAGGGCAGTTTGCAGCCAAATTGAATCAGCTGCAATCCGAGGTATCGACGCTGAAAAAGATGGAAGTATACGAACAGCGAAAAGACCTCTTGAGCTTAGAGGGAAAAGTCGCGACAGCCAAGCGGGGCCTCGAGCAAGTCGTTCGAAACAACGAAGCGAAACTTGCACAAATGCAAGCGCTCATGCGAGCCAAAGACGAATCGCTCAAGAAGGAAGAAGAGCGGCTAGCGCGGTATCAATCGCAGCTCAAAAAATGCAAGATTTACGCACCCCAATCCGGTCTAGTCGCGTACCCAAGCAGCAAAACCTACGAGGTTCGTGAGGGTGTCCCCGTTATTTTTCGACAGAAGCTTTTGTCCATTCCCAATTTGGATTCCATGCAAGTAGAAACGCGGATTCACGAGTCTTCGTTGGACCAAGTTCATAGCGGGCTGTCCGTGCGAGTCACCGTCGATGCGTTCCCAAACATGAAGTATCGCGGGACCGTCAAGTCGGTCGCCGTATTGCCCGAGCAGAATAGCTGGTCCGGAAACGATACCAAGGTCTATCAGACGATTGTAACGATCGATGAAAAGGTCGAGGGCCTCAAGCCGGGGATGACAGCAGTCTCGGAGATACTCGTCGAATCCGTACCTGACGTGGTTACCGTTCCACTGCATGCGGTCATCAAACACCACGAAAAGACCTACGTCATCGTGCGAGACGAAGACAATCGGCCGCACGCACGATCGGTGGCGCTTGGCCAAACCAGCGATACCAAAGTGAGCATCCAAAGCGGGCTTTTGGAGGGCGAGTCCATTGCCATGAACGCCCAAGATTTAGTGGAGGCTATGTTCACCGACATGGCGGAAACAGTTCCAGCACCTTAGAGGTCGTCCAGCCATGGTAAGTCACCCTCCCCCGGGGAGGGTTGGCCAAAGGCCGGGGAGGGGCTTACGCGGGTCGAGTTGAGCCGCCCGCGACACCAACGCTTTTTCATTCTCTCTAGAGCAATTCACCACACGTGCTGTTAGCAACCTTTCGCCTCGCCATTCGCAACCTGCTGTTGCACAAGTTGCGCAGCGTATTGACGTTGTTGGGCACGATTCTCGGCGTCGCCTCGGTCATTGCGATGCTCTCTATTGGTGAGGGGTCCAAGCAAGAGGCGTTGGAACAAATCCGTCGACTTGGGGCCGCCAATGTAATCGTACGCAGTGTCAAGCCTCAGCCGTCGAACGACACACAAAACAATTCGTCGTCGTCGGCGGTGCTCGCCTACGGTTTGACTTATGCGGACCTAAGGATGTTCGAAGAGTTTCGAAACGAGGGGTGCACTGTCGTTCCAGCTGTGATTCACAAAAAGAATCTTCAACATGGAAAGCGGCATGTCAACTCGGCACGGGTTATCGGCACGACGGAAGCCTTGCCTCAGGTCAAGGACATGCCTATCCAAGGTCGGTTTTTCGATTCCAAAGACGTCGACATGTCTGCCAACGTCATTGTGATCGGAAGTAGCGTTGCGAACGAGATTTTTGGATTCGACGATCCATTGGGACAATCTCTGTTGGTGGGCGACGATGCCTATCGAGTCATCGGCATCGTTGGGGATCGCGATAGCGGCGCCTCGAAATCTTTAGGCACTGAGACGGACGACCAAAACAACGATTTGTTTATTCCCATCTCCTCAGCACAGAATCGAATGGGCATCGTCCAACGGCTCGTGGAGACGGGATCGAGACAGTACGTTCGAATCGAGCTCAGCGAAATCACGATCGAGTTTAAGGATCAGTCTCAGGTACGCCCCTTTGCTTCGATCATCCGAACCATGCTTGCTCAAAGCCATCCAGGCAAAAAGGACTATGAAGTCCAAGTACCGCTGGAGTTGTTGAATCAGGCGGAACGCGAGAAGAGATTATGGAATCTGGTATTAGGCTCGATTGCCGGAATATCGCTTTTGGTTGGAGGCATCGGCATCATGAATATCATGTTGGCGACCGTCACCGAACGGACGAGGGAGATTGGAATTCGCAGAGCGATCGGTGCCAAGCGGCGTCATATCATTTTGCAGTTCCTGATGGAAACCACCGTATTGAGTACAAGTGGCGGAATCCTAGGTGTCGTCGCCGGCGTCTTGTTGCCACTCATGTTCACGCTTGTTTTCGGGATCAAAACCTCGACAAGTCTGGCCTCGATCTTCATTGCGTTTGGAATCTCGGTTGCGATTGGAATCGTCTTCGGAGTCTACCCCGCGTACAAGGCAGCCAATATGAATCCAATCGAGGCGCTTCGGCACCAGTAACGCAGAGTCTTAGTTAGTCAAATCATGGACAACCGAGATTTGCTGAAGCGTACCCGCTGTAAAATCCTGTACACGAATCGTGGCCTGAATGGACGGCATTTTATACAGAATCGGTGGACTGGTCTCGAATTCATAGGAATCAACGCCGACTCCGTCCGCTCCTTGATCTGCACTACCGCTAAGGGCAGTTGGTACGCCAAACCTCCGTTGCCCATCCCTCCATGCAACAAAGCCTGAATCCCCAGCGACGATGGTCTCCATCCATTCGCCATCGGACTCATAGGCATCGGTAAAGGTATCGAAACAAGGTTGGTATACAACTACCCCAGTGCTCGGTGTCGCAAAAAACGAACCTGACTTAACGAAACTCATTGTTCGTTGGATTGCCCCATTGGCAGGATTGGTCTGAACACCACTCAAATTCGATGGCCAAACAGATGCAATTGAGCTTGGAATGTTCGCCATTCCAAGTTGTATCGAACCAGACGATAGATTGTGCGTTGCGTGGATAACTTTGCGGCTCCAATCCAGGTCGACAAAAGCTCCTGAATTCGAAAATACGGGAGGTTGCGAAGGCGACACCAATGAGGACGCATTGATTAGTGTTTTGGAGTACCCTGGATCCGACGGAGTTAACGAAAGGTCATCTGTTCCTGGCCAACCTGCTTCCGTAAAATTGTCCACAGTCCCATCTCCGTCGTCGTCTACCAATGCTTCACCCCAGAAGCCGTCTGCACCCCTATTTGCGAGCTGTTTCACTGCAATGTCATACCCCTTCAAATCAAAGGCAACGACATTCGCAGCTACAACTTCCTCCAACGTCGGAACGGCGCTGCCAACTTGTGTCGGCGACGCGGGATCAAGCGTGATCTTGGTTCGAAAGAAACAGGACGGGATGAATCCTCGATCCGTCGGCTGAACAGTAACCGATGGCGAGGACGGACTCAATCTACCAAAAGCCTGATTGGTCATATTAAGATAATTTCCGCCTGATGTAGATTCCGATGTCAGCGCCAAGAGCGGCATGGAAGTACCTGCCCCCAGTCCTAACGGAGCAAGAGGAATCACATAGTGCGAAAATCGATTCTCTGGACGCTGTAGATCGGCTAAAGAATTCGTCTGTACGGTTAGGCTCGTTCCAACAAAGTCGTTGGTGATCGGCCTAACACTCAGGTCACATCGCTGATAGGGAAACCGCATCATGTAGCGGTAGGATGCAGCGGTTCCAGCTGGAGCGAAAGGCTTCATTACGAGTTGTGGATCTCGACCTGAAAATGCAATGGCGGACACGGACGACTCCGAAATGTCTAAATCGGGACGAATCAGCAAAACACGTCGGCATAGTGCAATTCGATCTGGCATTCCGTCGGGGGTTCCCGGCGTCAAGTCTTGAACGGCAGTTTCCGGCGGAGTTGTGTAACCCACCGACTGCAGCTCCTGGATGTTGATTGGATACCTTGTAACCGAAGGGGTACCCGCTGATTGATCACTTTCCTGAATCGGACGCATGAACCATGCAATCTCTGCATACTTCGATGCAATCGAAACCTCCGTTTCCCAAGCAGTATTCCATTCGTTGGCATTCATCGGCGGGATCGGTATTCCCTTGTTC
>JANMNR010000464.1:0-44885 GCA_031368325.1 Pirellula sp. | reverse complement strand
AACAAGAACGGGTGGTGTTGTATGGTCTCAGCAACGCCATGAACGAGATGAAGCGATCTTACGACTCGATGCAGTTGCAGGAAAAGCGACTCGGCGAGATTGTGCGGCAGTTGCAGAGCCTTCAAGCCAAATGGGAAGCGGGCAAGGATCCTGCCTTGGATGTGTTGCTCGAAACTCATCGACGCCTGCTAGACGCAAGGCTTCGTTATCATCAATCGCGAGTCGAGTATGCACTCGCGGTTCGGAATGTCGAGTTCGAAAAGGGTTCCCTGCTGGAGTTTTGCAAGATAAACTTGGCTGTGTAATAATGGGGAGTGACTGTTTTCACCTGATGTTCGCGTGAATCCGGTCCGAATGGATTCCCCTTTGGGCCTTTCGCGCAGAGGGCCCCCATTTCACCAACGGACGTTGGCACATTTACTATTAAATAAGCCTGCATCGCTTATGACCAGCCAAGCCATTGGGCCAAAAGAAACATCCAAAAGCCAACCCGAACGCTTGGAATCGCTCGACCAATTTCGCGGGTACACCGTCGTCGGCATGTTGCTGGTCAACTTCTTCGGCAGCTATAAAGTTTGCCCGCAGGTGCTCAAACACACGCATGACTATTGCAGTTATGCAGATACCATCATGCCGCAGTTCTTGTTTGCGGTCGGGTTTGCACTGCGACTGAGTTTCGGTCGACGTATGGAGAAACAATGGAGCGTGGTCGCTTACTCTAGAATGATCCGCAGACTTTTGGGCTTGGTGCTCATTTCCTTGGTGGTCTATCAAGTTGCGCCGCGAGCAACCAACTGGGACCAGTTGAGGGAGATGGGATTCTGGAACACGATCGGTACACCGCTAAAACGGGACTGGTTTCAGACGTTGATGCACATTGCGGTAACCTCTATGTGGATATTGCCTGTCGTGCATTGCAAACCCTATGTCCGCATCGTCTGGATGTTGGGTTCCGCTTTGGTGCATGTCTTGCTTTCGCATTGGTTCAACTTTGATTGGGTCAATACGGAACCGAGAGGGATTGATGGTGGTCCGTTGGGCTTTCTTACTTGGACGATTCCGGCAATCGTGGGGACGTTGGCCTGCGATGTTTTCTTGCAACCTCGAGCCCAATTGCAGCTAGGGTCACGTACTCTTAACTGGGTACTATTGACGTCGCTGTTTTTAATGGGGCTCGGTTACGCGATTTCGTGCGGAACGCGGCTCTACGACGCTCCCGATCCAATGGTCGAGTTTAGCAAAAGCGAAAAATGGGCCGGTGATCCAGTTTGGCCCACCGTCGCACGCCTCAGTGGCAAGATGGAATCGGCTAGGGCATCTGGAAATAGCGTAGTGTCGTGGCTTGCCGAACCGCCCTTTGTTGGACCGCCGGGGAAAGAGAAGAGGCAATGGAATTATTGGATGATGAGCCAACGCAGTGGTACCCTTGCGTACCTGGTCTTTTCAGCAGGCTTTTCATTGGCAGTCTATTTGTTTTTTTTCTTGTTGAGCGACTTATGGGGTATTCAGTGGTCATTTTTCACGACTTTTGGCACGAATGCATTGATAGCGTATGTGGTTCATATGTTGGTAAGCGATGCTGTAAAGTCATTTTTTCCGAAGGACTCGCCTGCATGGTTTGCGTTCATTGGGTTGTATTTGTTCTTCAGTATTGTTTGGTTGATTGTTAGACGTTTGGAGAAGGATGGCGTTTACCTCCGAGTGTAGAGTCGTTTAGGATCGCTTTGGTTTGCCTGATCGCTTGCAGGTTTGGCAATGACGATTGCGATTTACAAGATGAGGCGATCCTGAAGGAACCGTGCAATTGTCTTGCACCTGATTCCTTAAGGATGGTCAATGCATTCGAAGGAGCGATACCACCGGCGGGCAGGATCTCTATTCTCCCTTGGGCTTGCTCGCCCAGTCGACATAACGTGTTTGTCCCATCGATGGCCATTTCGCCACCGCCACTGGTTAGGATGCGGGTGTAGCTAAGTTCCACCAGGTGCTCTAGTGCGACGAACGGATCAGGCACGAAGTCAAATGCGCGATGCATGACGATTTGGGATTTTGGTAACGCTGTGGAGACGGATCGAAGAAACTCCAAATGCAGTTCGAGCGAGTGAGTGAGTCCACCGACCGCAACCCCATCTGCACCAAGCTTGATTGCCGTTTCGGCTTGCTGGAGCATCTGATCGCACTCGTCGTTGCTATAGACGAACCCACCGCCGCGAGAGCGAATGAGTACGATGAGTGGCAAGTCGATCTCGCGTCGAACATCGTACACGATAGGCCATGGTGGGGTTACGCCGCCAACGTCTAGATGCGAACACAGTTCAATGCGGTCGGCCCCAGCGCTTGCGGCGACTCGTGCCGCTTGAATTGTATCGACGCAAACTTCCAACATAGCGTTGTGGCTCTCCTGCTTGATTCCTTGGGTATGAAAACCAAAGGCCGAGGCGTTTGGTTCCGTCACTTTCCACATTGTACTTGGCAATCTCGTCCGAATCTTCCAGTAACCACAAGGCCCGTGAGTCTCTCTTGCGAAGAGTGACTCGACGCATGAGGCACCTTGACCTTCACCATCCAAATCGTGCCTTGAGACTCACCTTTGCAGACCACTCACTCAACAACGCCAAATCTGTTATCTCGTACATGGTCCGCGAATTTCTCTGTTAGCTTGCCGCGATACGCCGTCCGGGCAATCGGAAGTTCGGAAGACCATAGCTCTGTAGCAACAAGGTATTCTTTGCACGCGTGAGTGCGAATGTATGTTGTTGCTCAATCTGGTGCAAGTCGCGAGAGCATTCTGAATGCAATACCTCGTAACGTAATCTTCTCATTCTCATCCGCTCTTCGTTCAGTTCGCGTCAATTGGTTTAGAACGGAAGGGGCCGCAAAACTGTGGCTCTTGAATTCCCCAAGAGCATTTAAACAGTACGCAGCCAGCTCGATATTTGGTGGTTGAGCATTAGACAAGTTCCTAGTCGTCATTTTCGTGTAACCGGGTGACAAACGATCTATTCCCGCATTAAATGTGGGGAAACTTGGATCTGAAACCTATCGGCCACCTAGTTGGAGAACCCGACTAAGTAGGTTACGCTTTCTAAACTGACAGTCCTCCCCCAGAATACAGAAGATACTCTCTATGTCATTCATTCTTGCTCTCGACCAAGGCACGACCAGTTCTCGTGCAATCCTTTTCGACCACGATGGGGCTATTGAACGCGTCGTTCAAAACGAGTTTCGGCAGATTTACCCTCAAAATGGATGGGTCGAGCATGATCCGGAAGAGATTTGGACATCGCAGCTTTCTGTCGCACGAGAAGCGGTCTCTGCACAGGGGTCTCGACAATACGCTGTAACGGCGATCGGAATCACGAATCAGCGCGAGACAACCGTCGTATGGGAACGCTCGACGGGAGCTCCAATCTACAACGCGATCGTTTGGCAAGATCGTCGAACTGCCAACGTTTGCGATCAATTGCGAGAGGCCGGACATGCGGAGCTCATACAAGAAAAAACCGGGCTCGTTATCGATGCCTATTTTTCCGGTACGAAAATACAATGGATTCTGGATAACGTTCCTGGGGCTCGAGCCAAAGCCGAACGAGGTGAATTGGCTTGTGGAACGATCGATTCTTGGTTGATATGGAAATTGACGGATGGACAACTGCATATTACCGACCCAAGCAACGCATCGCGAACCATGCTGTTCAATCTATCTACGGGGCAATGGGATGATCAGTTGCTTACCCTCCTCAACGTTCCTCGTTCGATGTTGCCGTCGATTCGTTCAAGCAGCGAAGTCTACGGAGAAACGGCAGCCAATATTTTTCATCGACCGATTCCGATTGCGGGGATTGCCGGCGATCAACAAGCCGCACTGTTTGGGCAAAACTGCTTGCAACACGGGATGGCTAAGAACACCTACGGCACCGGTTGTTTCATGTTGATGAACGTTGGCGACAAGCCGCAAATCTCTAAGAATCGTTTGCTTGCAACCTTAGCATGGAAACTCGGGCCAGAATCACCAGCTCAATTTGCGTTGGAAGGAAGTGTCTTTATTGCTGGCGCGGTTGTCCAATGGCTTCGTGATGGTTTGGGGATTATTCAATCATCGAGCGAAGTCGAGTCGTTGGCTGCGAGCGTTCCCAACAGTGGCGGCGTTTTTCTTATCCCGGCCTTTGCGGGGCTTGGAGCGCCGCATTGGGACGCTTACGCCCGCGGCACGATGCTCGGTATCACGCGTGGAACGACCAAGGCCCACATTGCCCGGGCTGCTCTCGAAGGGATCGCCTTTCAAGTCGCCGACGTTTTAGATGCGATGCAACAAGATTCGGGAATCGCTATTAGCCAATTGCGAGTCGACGGTGGTGCGGCCGCGAATAACTTGCTGATGCAATTCCAAGCGGACATTCTTCAAGCCCCCGTGGTTCGCCCTAAGATCATCGAGACGACGGCGTTGGGGGCTGCGTTTTTGGCTGGATTGGCGGTCGGATTTTGGAAAGATCATTCCGAAATTGAGTCAATTTGGCAAACGGATCGCATCTTCCAGCCAACGATGAATGCGAGCGAAGCGAGCCACCTTCGCCAGCGATGGACGCGAGCCTTGGAACGCTCGAAGGAATGGGAACAGTAGCAATATGGCTCAACTACATCATCGGGATGTACATCTAGCTGCTGCTCTTCAAAGCAAAGAGCCATGGGATTTGATTATTATTGGCGGTGGTGCGTCGGGCGTTGGAGCAGCCTTAGACGCAGTCGAACGCGGGCTGACGGTCGTTTTGTTGGAAGTTTCCGATTTCGGAAAGGGGACATCGAGTCGTTCAACGAAGCTGATTCATGGTGGTGTTCGCTATCTGCAACAAGGAAACGTTTCACTCGTTCGAGAGTCACTTCGCGAACGAAGTCGGCTACTTCGAAACGCGTCTCATCTGGTTCATCCGCTCGAATTCATCCTTCCCTGCCGTAGTTTTGCAGAAACCGCCTTCTATTGGATCGGCATGAAGGTTTACGACGCGCTTGGCTTAGGCCGAGAATTCCATGCCTCCAAACGTCTATCCAAGGATCAGATTTTAAGAAAGCTACCAGCACTTTCGCCGGTTGGTTTGAACGCAGGGATATCCTATTTCGATGGCCAGTTTGATGACTCACGGTTGCTGGTGAACATGGTGCAATCCGCCGCTGAACGAGGTGCGAGATTGATCAATGGTGCTCGAGTGATCGAGCTTACAAAAAACGGAAAGATGCGAATTGATGGTGTCTCGTTTCGCGATGAAGAGACTGGAATCATTCATCAGCTTCATGCTAAGTGCGTAATCAATGCGACCGGGCCTTTTTGCGATGCTATTCGGAAACTCGACCGGCCAGAAGCAACGCCACTTGTGTCGGCCAGCCAAGGCATACATCTAGTTTTGCCTCGCTCATTTTTCCCAGGCGAAACAGCTCTCATAGTGCCGAAGACCAGCGACGGTCGCGTTATGTTCATCATACCTTGGCACGGTCACGTGTTGCTCGGAACCACTGATACACCGATTCCGAGTGCGTCGTTCGAACCCGCCGCATTGGATAGCGAGATCGAATTTTTGCTGGAGACGGCGGCTACGTACATGCAGTTGCGTCCGTGTCGAAGCGACTGCTTGAGCGTCTTTGCTGGAATCCGACCGCTCGTAACGGGCAGTCGAGGTGCAAAGACAGCTTCGCTTTCTCGCGATCACACGATTGAAGTTTCGCCACAAGGTCTATTGACCATCACCGGTGGAAAATGGACGACCTATCGTCAAATGGCACAAGACTGTATCGACCGTGCGATTGCAATGATCGGTTGGGAAAAAGTACCGTCGAAGACTCACGAATTGCGACTTCATGGTTGTCCCAAGAATTTAGAGCCGTTGGAAACCGATGATCTTAGACTGGCAACGTACGGCACCGACGGCCCGCTCATTGAAAAACTGATTCGATTGCAACCGGAACTTGGAGAGCAGCTTCATCCGGACCTACCTATTCTCGCTGCTGAGGTGGTTTGGGCTGTTCGATACGAATGGGCGAGAACCGTTGAAGATGTGCTTGCGCGTCGGACGCGGGCGTTGTTTCTGAATGCTCGAGCCGCGATCGCAATGTCACCCGCGGTTGCTCGTTGGATGGCCGCAGAACTGAACCGCGACCCGAGTTGGCAGTCGGAGCAAACGATTGCTTTTGAATCGATTGCAAAAAACTTTGTGATTTCTCCTTAACCACCAAAAATTCGTCAGCCAGTAGCATGTTATATAATTCCACCCAATGAGCCTGGATTAATCGCGTGGGCAACGACCCGCGTGGGAAGCTTTGATTACCCCTTACGCGCGGCCCGATGGGCACGCGGTTAAACGAACCCCCCCTAAAAGCAAAGTAACCAACCTATGAATCCCTTCGTTGCTGAATTCCTCGGAACCCTGATCCTGATTCTTTTAGGAAACGGTGTCGTCGCCAACGTCGTCCTCGCGAAAACGAAAGGGAATGGCGGTGGTTTAATTGTCATCACCGCGGGTTGGGGTATCGCAGTCTTCGTTGGAGCCCTTTGCGCTGCGAAAGCCAGCGGTGCTCATCTCAACCCGGCGGTCACGATTGGTCTTGTTGCGGCAGGTAAATTCGGTGCCAGCAAGGCGATCGAGTATGTCATCGCTCAAATGCTCGGCGCGATGGTGGGTGCGGCAACCGTCTTCGCTTTTTACCGAGCACACTTTATCGCAACCGAAAAAGCAGACGACAAGATCGCATGTTTTTGCACGTCGCCTAATATACGTGGTGCGATGCAGGCGTTGTTTTGTGAAGCTGTCGGGACTTGTATTTTGGTATTTGCGATTCTTCTGAGCGAAGCGCCCGAGTTTGGAAATATGATCGGTGCCGATTCAACGAAGCCGCCGGTCCTTGGTCTCGGCTCCTTGGGATTAGTCCCCGTTGCGTTGCTCGTATTCGGCATCGGACTTTCGCTAGGTGGAACCACCGGTTACGCGATCAACCCAGCCAGGGATCTTGGCCCCCGTATTATGCATTTTTTGCTACCGATCCCAGGGAAACGAGACAGCGATTGGGGGTATGCTTGGGTCCCCGTTGTTGGCCCACTCATCGGTGCAATCGCCGCAGCCGTGATTTTTTTGTCAACAACATAGTGTTCGATTTTGTGATCCATCATCAGCGGCGACATGAAGCGCCGCGTAAGGCCTTCTTTGAGGAACGGCCGATCGCGAGCTCGGCGTGCATGGAATTGTTCTGAGCCCAGTAGGCGACAAATGAACTGCCGATGGCGTGAGCCACCGGTTTACTGCATCCGTGGACTCAAAGCCCAGAGGGCGACCGGCGCCCTACTCCTTTGAATCCTTCGTGCGTTTTTCCGTTTGCTGTCGGTCTCTCAGGTTTTCGAAGAATGGAAAAAGTGGTCTTTGTGTCTTGTTGTTGGACTTCATTCGGACCTTTTCGCGTTCTGCGAGCTCGTTGCTTTCGCGGAGGCTCTCTTTGGCCTTGTCTGGGTGCCCGAGCGCCTCTTGCAGTTCGGACAATCGCTTGAGCGACTGAAACAAACTCATGTTGTACGCTCCAACGTCCGCGTACCGATTGGCTAGTTCACGTTGGATTACAATCGCTTCATTCAGAAACTCCTCAGATTTACCCGTGCGACCGGCCATCATTCCGAGTTTGATCAGAATGGTGGCCTTAAGCGCTCGGTACTCGGGAATTTGAGGGTTCTCTTTGGAGATCTCCTCGCAGATGGCGAGAGCCCGCAGGCAACGTTGCTGGTCGCCGGTCTTGCTCAGAGTGTCTGCAAGTTCATATTTGAACGCCGCCGAGTCTGGATGCGTTTTGCAGAGTGATTCAAACAGTTCGATCGATCGGCGATTCGCCGCATCGGCTCGCGGCATGTCTTTGAGCATGCGAGCGATTCGTGCTTCGTCTCGGAGCGAACGGCCTAGGACGACTTGATAGGAGACATTGTCGGGTGATTCGTTGGTGAGTTCCTTGAGCAAAGCGAGCGCCTCGGCATTGAACTCAGCTTCCCGATTTATTCTTGCGATCTGGTCGGGCAACAAGGGTTCTCCTGGCGGTAGAAATTTGCCAAACGGGGGCCGATTCATACGAGGTCTGTTCTCGTTTCCAATACGTGTCCCAATTGTTCCGATGCAGTTAAGAAGTCGGGCCAACGCAAATCGGCCGTCGGCGGAGACGCTGACCTCCGGCGATTGCTTGAGCAACTGGCGAGCATCCGCAAGCTCACCTAACGCGTTGCTCAGTTGTCCTCGTTTTGCATACAACGTCAACCGTTCTGCGTGGATTGCCAGGATGGGTAAGACGACTTCCGCCTGATCCGGTTTTTGCTTTAGGATCGAACGAAACGCGACTAGGGCTTTTTGGTAGGACAGGTCGGCTTGTTCAAGTTGACCGAGTCGATGTTGGATATCGGCCACGCGTTGGCGTCCTACGGCAGCTTCGATACGCAGGTCTTTTGAGTTTTCCTCGGCAAACTTGTCGAAAAATTCTAGAAGCGATTCAAGCAGCGCGACGTCCGCTTGGCTTAGCGTTGCGCCCGCGAAATCGGCGAGTTCCTCGTCGTCAAGATCACTACTGATGGACAGAGTGCTGCCTCGCGACGCGATGTTATTGGTTATTTGATCGAAGGCTTTTAATGCGAGGTTGAGATTCTTTTCGGCTCTGGATTGCTCAAGCTCGACTTGTGTCAACGCTTCGGTTTTTGCTGCGAGGTTTGTTTCGGCTCGTTCGAATTGCTCTCCGATGTCCCGAATCGCTCGTTGCTGCTGTCGATTCCAGATGCCGAGCAAGCTGGCAATTAATACGAGCAAGGCCAGGGTCGCTGACGCCAAAGTTGCGATGGCTGGATTGCGGCGAGACCAGCGAATGAGCATTTCGACGCGTGTTGAGCGTTTTGCGAGGATCGGTCGGTCCTCGAGAAATCGCCGAAGGTCTTCTTCGAATTCACGCGCGTGTTGGTAACGGTCCTGGGGTGCAAAGGCACAGGCCTTGAGCGTGATGGTTTGCAAGTCAGGCGGGATATTGGGCTGGATCGAACGCGGGTTGCGAATGACGGAAATGCGTTCGGGATCGAGCAGTCGCAACTTGGGGGATTCGATCGCTGGCTTGAGCGTCAGCAGTTCGAAAAGGGTGAGGCCCAAGCTATAGATGTCGACGCGAGAGTCCCCGGTTCCAGCTATTTGTTCTGGAGCCATATAGCGAAGAGTACCCAAAATTTCGCCGGTTTGCGTTTCGGCGTCGAGGTCCGTACGCCGGGCCAATCCAAAGTCGGTAATCCAAATGGTGCCTTCGCGATCAAGAAGAAGATTTGCAGGCTTGATGTCGCGATGGAGCACGCGTTGATGGTGTGCGTAGTGTAGGGCGTTGGCTGCGTTTGCGATTGTGGAGGCTACGTTGCGGAAATATTGGCGGGTGAGTTGCTGGGAAACGGATGGCGTGGACTCGAGGTCACTCACTGCGCTGGATTTCATTTCCATTTCGGAAATCGGCGTCGTTGCGTCGGGTGACGCTTTTGAGGCAGCGACGGCAAGTTCAGCGGTTTCGGCTTCTCGCTGTTTCGTATTGAGCAATGATAGGGATAAGGCGGTGGCGCTCGAGCGACTGGACGTGGATGAGCTGAGTGATACGGTATCGGTCGGGGATTTGTTTAGCATCCATCGCGCAGCATCGCCGCTGTGAGTCGGTCCGATCTGGTTGTTTTTGAGGCATTCGATGACGTCGAGTAGTGTGACGCCATCGATCAGTTGCATGGCGTAGTACTGAAGTCCGTGGTCTTCGCCGATGCCGTAGATCGGGACGATGTTGGTATGGTGCAGGCTGGCGGCAGCTTCGGCTTCGCGTCGGAATCGGGCGTTGTGTTTGCTGTTTCCGGAGATAAGGTTGCTAATGACTTTGAGCGCGACGTGGCGGTTCAGCGAGCGTTGGATCGCTTCATAGACCACTCCCATCCCGCCTCTTCCGATTTCTCGAACGATTTCATAGTCGCCGAGTTCTTCGGGTTGTCCTGGCGCAGATGTTTTGCGATTTTCGGTATCGTTGAGCGAAACACGTTCGACCAAAGCGATAGAAGGGAGCACCGACCGAATCAGATCTGCATGCTCGGGATAGCGGATTGCGTATTCCTCTATGGCGGGTTTTTCGCCCGCTCGCATTCTGGCTGAGTATTCTTCGGCGATAATTTCGACTGGGTGCCGATCGTCTTTGGAATCGGTACTGCTCATGACGATGGCCGTCTGGATGGTAGATGGTTTAGGATTTCCGAAAGCTTAGCGGCGGCTCGCACATATCGGTTGCTGGCTGCGGTAGGGGAAATTTCAAGCACCTCAGCAACTTGTTGGTTGTTTAAGTGTTCGAAGTGACGCATAGCGATGACCTCGCGGTCGGTTTCGTTCATCGATTCTAGTGCAGATTGGAGTTGTTGTGTTTCTTCCTCGCGAACTGCGGCTTGGCTGGGAGATGTGATGTCCGCCAAAAGAAACTGGGCGATTGAAATGCTGGTCGTGTGACCATAGGGATAGGAGGCCAACGACATTTCTCGAAGCGGATCACGTTTCTCACGGGTATGATTTCGATGGATATCGATGAGAGTCTGGATAGTTCGTTGTCGAACCCAAACGAAGAACGAAACTGGCGCACCATTGATGTACTCGTCGATGCGACGCGAAATCTCGAAGTATGCTTCTTGAAGGACGTCCGCCGGATCGATTCGGCTACGCAAGAACGGAGCGATGCGGAAGGCGACGATGCGTTCGAGTTTCTCTCGGTGAAGTGCGAGCAGGTCCGCTAGGGCTTTTTGGCCGCCCTGGGTCAAAAGAGCTCGTTCATCGGCGTTCGAGGATTCTTGCGAATTGTCCATTCGATCGATTTTTGGGTGCGGAGGCAAATCTAGGGGAAAAATGTTGTGACCGATGTGGATAGTGAATACACGGCATCGGTACAACACTATAGAACGGAAGTGACCGGCCAGCCCGGTTTCCCGCCAAGCCCGCGTATAAGTTACTAAGAATAAGGAATTTACAATGAAATTCAAATTGCAAATGATCGCGACGATGGTCGCAATCGCTTTTCCGATGATGGCTTCGGCACAAGAGGAGGGGAGGCCTGCTGGGCGACGGCCCGGAATGCAACGTCCTGGCTCGGGAGCCGAAGGGGGCGGCCCTGGCTTCCCTGGTGGGCCCATGGGCATGATGCAAATGATGCCGCTCATGAAGGTTTTGGATACGGACCAGGACGGAACTTTGTCGGCGAGCGAAATCGCAAACGCTTCTAAGGCGTTAGTGCAGCTGGATAAGAACGGTGACGGAATCATCAGCAGCGAAGAGATGCGACCTGATCCGAGTGCGATGCCGGGTGGATTCGCTGGGGCTGGCCCAGGAGCGGGTGGCCAATTTGCCGGAGCGATGATGGGAAAGATGTTTGAAAAGAGCGACGCCAATGGCGACGGCAAGCTAAGTGGGGACGAAATTCCAGAGAGAATGCGAGACAAGATGGGCATGATCGACAAGGATGGCGACGGTGCGATTACCAAAGCAGAGTTCGCTGTGATGGCTGCCAGGATGGAAGAGGGGGCTGGGAAACGACCAGGTAAAGACAGCAACGCAGGCGGTGGAGTTAAACCGAAGCGTCCGATCCAATAAGCTTTTTTGGGTTTGAAACGCGCAGCGGCGAGCATCAAGCTTGATTGCCGCTGAACGGAATGAAACGTGTCGTACGTTGACTTCTCGCCGCAGCGCGGGCTAAACACTTTTTCCATTGAGAATAGCATGGCATTCAAGACTGGATTCAACGCGATAGCTTTTGGCGTATGCTCTTCGTTTCTCGGGGCGTTCGCATATTGCCAGGACGAACGACCGCTTTCGACAGAGAGTGTGCAGTTCTTTGAAGCCAAGATTCGGCCTGTGTTGGTTGAGCACTGCTTCCGGTGTCATTCAGCCGAGGGGCAGAGTGTTCGCGGTGGACTTTCGGTTGCGAACAAGGAGGCGATGCTTGCAGGTGGTGAGTCTGGGCCAGCGATTGTTCCAGGCAATCTTGACGAGAGCATGCTGTGGAACGCGATCAACTACAAAGACTACAAGATGCCGCCCAAGAATCCGTTGCCCAGGGCCGTGATTGAGGACTTTCGCAAGTGGATCGAAATGGGGGCGCCGGACCCGCGTGTCGGTGCGGGAGTCGTGGTTCATTCCAAGGTGACGCCTGAAGATATTGCGAAGGGAAAAGAGTTCTGGTCGTTTAAGGCCCCCGTCAAGACTCCTCCGAAGTCATCCGAGCACTCCACGTGGGCCAGCACAGAAATCGATCGTCATGTTGCCCAAGCGTGGGACCAACAGGGCTTGGCCCCTGCAAAGGATGCAGACCCCGAAACGCTTGTTCGCCGTCTCTATTTTGATTTGATCGGATTGCCGCCTACCGTAAAGGAACTCGAAACGTTTGTTGCAAACTGGAGGAGCAATCCAGAGTCTGCAATATCGCAGACAGCTGATTCTTTACTACAGAGACCTCAGTTTGGCGAACGATGGGGGCGATATTGGCTCGACGTGGCTCGGTACGCCGAATCGGCTGGCAAGGAAGTCGATATGAGTTTCCCAAACGCTTGGCGTTATCGCAACTACGTTATCGATGCGTTCAATAACGACAAGCCTTATGACCAGTTCATCCGCGAACAAGTCGCGGGTGACTTGATCCCGACCAAAGACGATAAAAAGTTTGTTGAACAACTTATTGCGACTGGCTTTCTGGCGATAGGTCCGAAGACACTCATCGAGCAGAATCCGCGGCAATTTCAAGCGGACCTCATCGATGAGCAGATCGATACCACGACGCGTGTTGTTTTAGGCATATCGGTTGCTTGCGCACGCTGCCACGATCACAAATTCGATCCGATTCCACAGACGGACTATTATGCGTTGGCAGGCATATTCCAAAGTACTGAGACGCTCTTTGGTGGGATGCGGAGCTTACGCAATCGCCAACCGAGCAATCTGATCATCTTGCCGCTGGATGATCCCAATCCCAATGACAAGCCGTTGACCAACGCGGAACTTGCAAGCCTGAAGAAACAACTCGATGAACGCGAGCAGGAGTACGCCGAGGCACGGCGAGCGCAGCGGCAACCTGAAAAACCGAAGGATGGAAGTACGGCCCGACCGAGTTTCCTGAGTGTCGCGATTTTGGATCAATTGATTGCACAGCTTAGCTCTCGTATCAACACCGTGGACAGCGATGGAAAGCCAATGACAATGTGCATGGGTGTTCAAGCGGCGGATCGTCTACGCAACGCCAAGTTGCTGGTACGTGGCGAAATCGATCAGCCTGCGCAAGAAGTCCCACGCGGCTTTGTACAGGTGCTGTGCAATGAGCCAATCAAACTGCCCGCAAATACCACTGGACGTCGCGAATTTGCGGAATGGATGACGTCACGCGACACTCCACTTACCGCCCGCGTCATGGTCAATCGTATTTGGCAGCATTTGCTTGGAAATGCTATTGTTAGCGAGACGGAAAATTTTGGTGCTTCGGGACCTGCGCCGTCAAACCCGGCATTGCTTGATCATTTGGCCGTCGACTTCATGGACAACAATTGGTCGGTGAAGCACATAGTGCGATCGATTGTCAATTCACGCGTGTATAGACTTTCGTCTGCTTTTGATAAGACGCGATTCGAAGCCGATCCAGACAACAAGTTTTACGCACGAGCCAATGTCCGTCGCTTGGATGCAGAAGCGATCCGAGATGCGATCTTGGCAATCAGTGGACAGATTGAGTTGGCCCGTCCGAAGGCTTCGCTGATCGCATCGTTCGGAACGACTCAGCTTGGGCCGAATGGTCCAAACGTAATCCCGCAAGCGGCACTTGCATTGGCGACGGGCGGGGATGAGAAAGGAGCCGCAAGGCGACCGGATGTGATGTCCGCGATTCGAATGGGCGGTCGCAACCCGAATGTGAATCCCCTCGAGGCTCCCAACTACGCTAGATCGGTCTATCTGCCTATTGCTCGCAACGCGTTGCCGAGAGCCTTAGACGTTTTCGATTTCGCGGAACCAAGTCTCGTGGTGGGTAGCCGAGAAGCATCCAATACGGCGGACCAAGCCTTGTTTATGCTCAATAGTCCGTTCGTTCTTGAACAAAGTGATGCGCTCGCTCGTCAATTGATTCGAATGTCAAGCAACCAGAACGAAAGGATTTCGAAGGCCTTTGTTGTGGTGTATGGCCGACCCGCAACCCAAAAAGAGCTGCGGACAGCGGCTGAGTTTCTGCGTAAAGCCGACGAAGGTAAGAAAAACGTTACTCCGGATCAAAAAGTCTTCCAAGCATTGAGTCAATTTTGCCAAGCGCTTTTGTGTGCGGCAGAGTTTCGTCTACTGAACTAAGGACCGATCATGAACTTCAACGCACCTGTTTTTTCTCGTCGTGAGCTTTTGCAATCGGCATCCGCAGGATTTGGCTATTTGGCCTTTGCCGGGCTGAGCTCGCGAGCTGCGGACCAAGAATCCGGTATGAACCCCTTGGCTCCCAAGACTCCGCATTTCAAAGCGTCGGCCAAGCGTGTCATTTTTTTATGTATGCAAGGAGGGCCATCGCATGTGGATACGTTTGACTACAAGCCGCAATTGGCTGTGGACGCGGGCAAAGGGGGGAAGTTTGGTGGTGGCAAGCTTATGCCTTCGCCGTGGAAGTTTCGTCAGCAAGGAAAAAGTGGTCTATGGCTTTCGGAGCTTTTTCCGGAGTTGGGCAAGCAAGCAGATGAACTGTCATTGATCCGTTCTATGTATTGCGATCAGCCGGTCCATGCTCGTGCTATGACTCAAATGCATACAGGCAACGCACAGTTCATTCGGCCATCGTTGGGAGCTTGGAGTTTGTATGGGCTCGGAACGGAAAACGATAGCGTGCCTGGTTTTATTGCACTGAATCCGCCTATCGCCTCGGCGCAGAACTTTGGCAGCTCGTTTTTGCCAGCGATTTATCAAGGAACTAAAGTGGGAAGGCCACAGGGACGAGGTCCCGCGCAAGCGATGCGAAATGGCTCAAGCAGCGGTACGCAGTTGCCTGATATTTCGAACCCAAGGCAATCGAAACAATCGCAACGCAATCAAATCAATCTTATCCAAAGCCTGAATCGGCAGAAGCTGGAACGGGATGTCGAGCAGCCCGATGTTGAGGGAGTGATCGAATCGTATGAGTTGGCTTTCCGTATGCAGGACGTGTTACCAGACTTGATGGACATTTCGAAAGAGTCCGCCAAGACAATGGAAATGTATGGTATTAATGAGGAGGACACGAACGACTTCGGACGGCAGTGTTTGATGGCCCGTCGGTTCGTTGAGTCAGGTGTTCGATTCGTGGAAGTGACGCATGGAAATTGGGATCACCATCAGCGACTGAAGACACAGTTGCCCGAGAATTGTCGGCAGATCGATAAGCCTATCGCGGGCTTGTTGGCCGACCTCAAACAACGCGGCTTGCTCAAGGATACGTTGGTAATTTGGGGTGGCGAGTTTGGACGGACACCGGACGCACAAAACGGTGATGGACGCGATCACAATCACAAAGGTTACACAACGTGGATGGCTGGCGGTGGTGTTAAGGGCGGATTTAGTTATGGCTCGACCGACGAACATGGACATCAGGCAGTTGAGGATAAGTGCCATATTCATGATTGGCATGCCACGATTTTGCACTTGCTGGGACTCGATCACGAGCAGTTAACGTACCGGTACGCAGGCCGAAATTTTCGACTCACGGATGTGTCTGGCAATGTGATCGATAAAATCATTGCGTAGGATTCGTGGACCGCAGGAAGGTCGCGTATCTGAAAGCTATCCGCGTCAGGTTTCGAGGCAAGACGTTCTCCCTGTCACGCTTTTCTCGCGTGGTTGCCCCTCCATGCTGTAAAGTGATTCAACCGAATGATTGCTGAACGGGGGGGCACAATGCTATTGGATGGCCATGCTTTCGGATTGCTAAGCTTCGGTGAATAGTCTGCTAGGGGACAGACAAGCGACGCGAGTCCGGCAATAATCTCGGACGGTGCGTTTTGCTTTTTGTCTCGGCGATTGTTGTTGCGAGTGATGCGAGGTAATTGATGTTTTGGATTCTGACATTCATCGTTTGCGTTGTGGACTCAACGCCCCCGATTGTGATCGCGCATCGAGGGGCCAGCGGCTATGCGGTAGAGCATACCGAGGCGGCTAAAGCGCTTGCTCACGCACAAGGGGCGGACTACATCGAGCAGGATGTTGTGCTGAGCAAAGATCGTCAATTCATTGTCACACACGATATTACAATGGAGGAAACAACGGATGTCGAACAACGATTTCAGGATCGGGCTAGGCCCGACGGACGTTACTATTTCGCGGACTTCACTTGGGACGAGATTCAGGAGCTCACGCTGCATGAGCGAACTCGTCGGGGCTCCGACCAACCTGCTCTACCTGATCGGTTTCCGGGAGACGCGGGGCAGAGGGTGCTGCGTTTAGCGGATGAGATACGTCTACTGTCCGGCTTAGATAAAACGACTGGCAAGCAAACAGGTTTGTATATCGAATTGAAGTCGCCTTCGTTCCACAAGAAGGAGTTTGGGGCGTCGATGGGTGAGGCGCTATTGAAGGAGCTTGCAGGACTGGGAATCCAGCACGAAAGCCATCGGTGTTTTATACAGTGCTTTGAAATGGAGGAGCTCGTCGATTTGCATGGTCGGCTCAGATGCAAGCTACCACTGATTCAACTGCTCGGAAAACGGCCTACTGACGCAGAGCTAAACAAGATAGCTGTATTTGCTAAGGGGATTGGTCCGTCGCTCGACCTGTTGGCTAACCGAGACTCGAACGATGAAATCGTCTCCTCCGGTTTGGTAGAAGTAGCGAGGAAAATAGGGCTCATGGTTCATCCCTACACGGTTCGCAAGCATCAACAGCCACGATGGTCGACTTCACTGGACGAGACCCATCGATTTCTACTTGACCAGCTCAAGGTGGATGGTTTCTTTACCGACTACCCTGATCTTGGTCGGGATGCCGTTCGCGTTCGGAAATGATTTCGCAATTCATGGGGGGCGGAAACGATTGCGACAATCGTTTTACTCTGATCGGCTCATTCGCAATGAGCGTTTGGGGTCGGCTTCGGTTTTGCCGAGCGCAACTTGCTTGAGTACGTCGCGGAACGAATTGGAAATGCTGCCAGGTTGGTTCGCTTCGCAGAGGCCGGCGAGACGTTGCACTTCGTCGGCGTCCGTTATTTCACCGAGCGTCTGCGTTTGTCCTGGTTGATGACTAATTAGCAAGAGTTTGCTTCCGAAGCGGACCACATACATTTGTTGGCGGGGTGCCATAGGCGTTCGCCCCATCACTTGGACCACATCATTGGGCAATCTCAGAAAAGAGGTAGGTTGAGCTTTTTTGATAAGCCAAGCTACGAGGAGAAAGAAGCATAACACGACAGCCAATGAGAAAAACATGGACAAGGTTGCGGCCCACGTGCTGGTTGGTCTTTCGAGGCTCTGGCCTTTATCTTTGGACGAGGGCTTCAGTTCAAGCGGCGCTCGCGTGCTTGAGCGATTGGCCCCGGTTGCAATGGATTTGGGCGGGAGAATGGGAGAATCGGATGTCCAGCTGGCGGGTTGAACAGCAGACTTGGTTTCATTTGACGCAGGGACCGACGTGGATGCTGCTGGAAGACTGTTGGGAAAGCTGGGTGGGTTGTTTTGCGAAGTGCTGTTTGGATTCTGATTGAAGATTCGCTGGCCGTTTGGCTGCAAGATAGGTTGTGGAACGCCGGGGTTTTGGGGGATGGATTGCTGGAGGTTGAATCCAGCTGGGCGGACAACCGTTGGATCGTTCTGAGTTGGCTGCTGTGAGGGTTGCCACTCGGGGCGGCCTTGAGCCAGAACATCGCCGACTCGCCAATTGAGTAGGGCGATGAAAAGAAGTGCTAAGGCGGCAAATTTGAATTGTACGCTTGCAGTTGTTTTAAGGATGAGCATGCGGATTGCCTAATGGATGGCGTCGCTGCCAACGAGTTCTGCAACTCGAACGCAGAAGTTATCGTTCAAAACCAGAACTTCGCCGCGAGCAACCAGTCGACCATTTACGTAGACATCGACAGGATCACCAGCCAATTTGTCCAGCGTGACGACGGAGCCTTTTCGTAGCTGGAGTATTTCGTCGAGGTGCATGCGGGTTCGACCGAGCTCGATCTTGAGATCGAGGGTCACGTCGCGGAGTAGGTCCATAGAGACTTTTTCGGGTGGACCGCCACTGCCGATGAGTTCCTCAAGCCGATACTGCTGCATCTTGGGGGCGCGAAGCGAGTCTTCGACTTCGCGGAGAGCCGATTCAGCTTGGTTTAGCAGGGATTCGGGATCCGATTGGGCTCGCCCGGTTTGAGGATTGGACGTGGCCGCGTTGGCGGCTGTGTTGGATTCCGACATGATAACATCCGTGTTTCCGTGCGAACTAGTCTTCCAAGACTTGGTAATTGGAGAAACCAACGCTGAGCAGGATCGCTTCCCCAAGTAACTCGGTACTTGTCGCTAAAACGCGCCGTTGAATCAAGCCCAATTGATTTTCTTGGAGTTCCTGCAGGGACGCTTGTCGGATTTCCAAAAGCATACGGGCTCGAAATCGGCGTTGGTGCTCTGCGTACAATGCTATCAAATGCTCCTCGTCGGCTTTTCGAATGGTACCAAAGAGTTCGAACTCGACTCGGTATGGGTGATCCGAGCCCGCAGGGACGAACGAGACGCTCATCGGATCGCCAAATGGAAACTCGACGATCGTGTCCGAATCGTCATGTGAATGTTCCTGTGATTTCTTTGCATCGATTTCCTGTGCGGCGGCGATCAGACGGGATTCGGCTAGGGCCGCGACCTCTTCGCCGGATGGGACCATCAAAAAGAAGACGACTGTTTCAGCGATAACGATTCCGCTGACAAACATACCGATCATCAGTTTGCTCTTTAGGCCGCCTCCGGTGGGAGCAGCTTTTTCGGCTCCGTGACCGTCTTTCGCATCTTTGGCGGGTGCTTCTGCTTTGGCTTTTTTAGGTGCGGACATGTTTCAGGTCTTCGAGATGTGTAAGTCTTGGAATGATCTCCTGTTGAAACTTAGGTTGGGAATTGGGCGCAGGGAAAAAGTTTTTGATCGCGCTTCAAAACCCACGGTGTTGGGTTTGGAATTGGGGGATTATGACGGATGTAGGGGTTGTTGCAGGCGCTGCTGTGTTGGATCGACGCATTCCATCCCGAAGGCATACTAAGTTACAAGTCGTGGGTCGCAGAAGTGCGGCGCACTCTCGGATACTCAACGACGCGCGAACGCCCCTGAAAGGGTGCAAGGTTGTTCGATCCTTTCAGGATCGGAACCCCCTCCGCACATTGTTTCCGGTCGTGTCGCTTCGCTCAACCACCTGCAAATGCCTTGGTATCCCTTCGGGACGAAAAACTGCGAGCAGCGAAAACCGACTCAATACCGAATTTTAACTGTCCAAATTTAGTGTGGTGACTCGCCGCTGCTCGGGTTAAACAGGGGAGATCGTGATCAGGATGTTTTTGAACATGGGAGTTCGCGACTGTGGATCCACGGTTCTTGGGACTAGGACATTCGATTCGGGATAGTACATCATTGCGTTGCCATCTCGTATTTCATCGAAAGAGCGGGCGAGAATGTTGTCCATTCGGCCCGTTTCGCTACTCACCGTGACCAGTTGGTTATTCTCCAAGCCCATTCGTTCCATGTCCTGTGGGTTGATCAAGATCACGTCCCGACGATCTTGATTGCGATATAGATCGTAGTCCTCATAGACAACGGTATTGAATTGGCCTTCACTCCGAACGGTCATCATTCGCAGTTGGTTTTCGGCAAGTAGAGTCAGGTCTGGGAGTCGGTGCGTAAACAGTTTTGCTCGGCCATCGTGCGTATTGAACTTGGGCGTGTGATAGGTTCGGCCTCCGACTTGGAACTCTTTCCCTGTTTTTGCAATAGACTCAATCTCCTCATAGCCAGGAACGACTTTCGAAATCCAATGACGAATGGTATTGGCTTGTTGCATGAGTTCCCAGTCGACAGGCGTACTGTTGCCGAGCACGCGTCGTCCAATTTCGGCGATGATACTTACCTCGCTGCGAGGCCCCGGCAGACGCTTGGGTCCACCATCGCTCAATCGAACATAGTTGAACATGGACTCTTGCGTTGTTGGTTCCGGTTCTTCGTCGCGGGCTAAGACTGGCAGAACGATCGTGGCCTTGGCAAGCCCACGACCATGGCCGGTGTTCATGGTCGTGTTAAGCATGACCAGCAAGTCGAGTTCGGCGAGCGCTTCGTCCGCAAACTGAGAGTCTGGATTCGAACCGTACAGGTTGCCGCCTAGGCAGAGTCCAAACTTCAATTCGCCTCGCTTAGCGGCTTCCATGCAGTCCATCGTGTCCCGTCCTTTTGTGGTGGGAAGCTTCACGCCGAACTTGTTGGTAAGGTTGTTAAACAGTTCGTCCTTGAGTTTGGGCGTAACGCCCACAGAGCCTATTCCCTGCACATTGGAGTGACCACGTATGGGCATGACCCCTGCGCCCTTTTTGCCAATCATGCCGCGAAGCAATGCGAGATTGGTGATCGCTTGAACATTCTCGACGCCGTGCGCATGGTGTGTTATTCCCATGGTCCATGCGAACACGGTTCCCTCGCTGCGGGCGTAAACCTCGGCTAGCTCGCGCACTGTTTTTTCGTCGATGCCACACTTTTGATGGATTTCATCCCAGCTGGTGTCGGCTAGTCCGGCCAAATGCGAGTCGACGTCGTTGCAATACAGTCGCATGTATTCGATATCATGCTTGCCCATTTCGACGACGGCCTTGGAGATGCCAGTCAGCAATGCCAGGTCACCACCGATATGCGGTTGAATGTAGTGGGTGGCAATTTTAGTTCCGAAGAACAGGCTGATGGGATCGCTTGGTACTTTGAAGTTCACCATCCCAAGTTCACGCATCGGGTTGATGACAACGATTCTGCCCCCACGACGTCGCAGATGCATGAGCGTGGTCATGAGCCTGGGATGATTGCTGGCTGGATTGCCGCCGATGATAAAAATGGTGTCGCAGTCGTCGAGGTCCTCAAGGACGACGGTGGCGGTTCCCGTACCGAGCGTTGTTTGCAGGCCAACTCCGCTGGCTTGATGGCAATAAAAACTACAGTTGTTGACGTTGTTGGTACCGTATAGCCGGGCAAACAACTGCAGCAAGAAGCCAGCTTCATTGCTACTGCGGCCGCTGAAGTACCAAAAGGTCTCATCGGCTGCGAGTTGTTTTAGTTTGGTGGCGATTCGATCAAATGCTTCATTCCAAGTTATCGTGCGATAGTTCTCTTGGCCTTGCTCAACCAAGATGGGTTGAATCAAACGCCCGCTTGCTTCCAATTGTCTTGGCGACCAGTTGCGAATTTGTGAGATCGGATGCTTGGCCCAGAAGTCCGCGGTGATTGCGGGCTGCATGTCGGCAGCCATGGCCTGGATTGATTTCTTGCAGACTTCGGGAAACGCCCCTTTTTCGTTGACCATACCACCATGCTGGCCCCCCATCCCAAGCGCACAGGTCTTGCAAGCGTTCCGTGATCGAAGGGCTCGGTATAGTTTCCACAATCCACCCGAGTCGATCCCTTTTCGAAAGGTGTATCGAATCGCTTGCCAACCACCGCCGGAAGATAGCTTTCGCATGATGAAATTTTCGTTGAGTTCGAGTTGGTGGAAACAGAATTGGAAGCTGACTAAAGGATACTCGTCTAACGCCGGACTGAGAAGTTCGTAAACTCATGGCTGGGTGCCGATTGGAAGCGCTCGACGCCTCTGATTTGGCCAGGGGAGGAGGTCTGGATGGCCTCGATAAAGCGGTCGATTTCGTCCGCTACCGCTTCGACGACGACTTTGACTCGACCGTCGTCGCAATTCTCGACTGTTCCAGTGACGTCAAAGCGCTTGGCGATTTCTAACGTGGAATATCGAAACCCGACACCTTGAACGCGGCCAGAGAAGAAAAGAATCGCTCGAATCATGACGAACTGGGAGCCTTTATTTGATCGCGATTAAGTAACCGATAATAGCACCGATGAGCAGTGCCGGCGGCAAAAGAATTGCGACTGTCAGCCCGATCACCATTGCATGGCTAGCTGGGGTCTTGGCTTTGGAAACATCGCTTTCGTCGCTGGCTGGTGGGGCCAGGCCATCGGTGGGGAGTCCGCGAGAATCGGAAAACCTATCCGAAGGACTCCTTTGCGATTGGATCGAGTCGTTTGAATTCATGGAAGCGTCTTGAACCAACTCGTCACCGGTGGGTGATTCGGGCACCAGCGATGGAGGGGGCGGGGCGGACCATGGACTTCGCGACATCCGCGGTTGTGTGATTTGGGATGAATCGATCGCCCAAGGTTCAAGTCTGGCAGCAACCTCTGCGCAGGTTTGGATGCGTTTGTTTGGGTCTTTATCCATCATCTCGGCGATGATGTCTACGAACTCTTCGTTGATGTTTTCTGCAAACTTGCGAGGATGAAACGGAGTTTCCTCTAGGTGTCGGCGAAGTTTATGGGCGGTGTCGCCACCCGGGTACGGTACTTTGCCGCAAACCGTGTAGTAGAGCGTGCAGCCGAGCGAATACACATCGCTCACCGGCCCGACGGCCAACGGGGTGCGGATTTGCTCAGGAGAAAGGTAGTCGGCGGTGCCGACAATTTTGCCCGCTCGCGGGTCATCGACGAGGTTAGTCGTAAATGCCGCAAGACCCACGTCGGATACTTTGGCGATTCCATCGGGAGTTACGAGGATATTGCCAGGTTTAACGTCACGATGGACCATGCCCTGTTGATGCGCATACTCGAGCCCATAGGCCGCTTGCATGATGATGCTGGCCGCTTGTTCCTGTGGCAATTTCCCTTTGACTTTGATTAAACGCCGTAGGTCCATGCCAGGGACATACTCCATGACAAAGTAGTGTGTCGTTTTGTCCACGCCGGCATCGTATGCACGCACTAGGTAGGAACAATCCAATTTCGCCTGGAGTCGGATCTCGCGATAAAAACTGTCGAGTGTCTGTGGCGTTACACGACCCGATGGCAGCGTCTTGAGCGCACACTCTCTGCCCATGACTTTATGGACCCCTTTGAAAACGTGGCCCATGCCGCCCTGGCCAATGAAGTCCGTAATGATGTATTCACCGAGTGTAAACTTGGAACGGCCCACGCCAATTTGCTCAGCCTGGTATTCTGTTAACGCTCCCTGCTCGATAAGAATGGCACGTAGCAGGTGGTCCTCAACCTCGATAGAAACGGGCTGAGGTTGCGATGCGCATTGAAATCGGAGCAAACGCATGCAGTACTCCCACTGGGTGTCCGCGATCAAGCCGCTGGCGATTGCCACTCTGCGAAATTTCGATTCCAACTAAACTGCCTTCAAAAACGCCTTGCTGCCGAGTTATAGATACGGAGCATTCTACAGCACTTTCTGCAAGTGATACTAGGCAGCAATTTGCTTCGGTCGACGTCGATGGGCTGAATTGCCGCTTACCGATTCCAAGACTGCTTCCAGCTTGGCGGTTTGTGGTTCTGGTGCAAAATGAAGGCGAACTACTTTTTTTGCTTCTTTCACTAGCCTCGCACAAAGTTCCGGCGCTCCGGCTAGTTTTAGAATTGCAGAGCTCAGTTCCTCTGCGTTCTTAGCCGGAATCAAATAACCTGACCGATTGTGCTGGAGACATTCCCGTACGCCGCCGACGTCCGATGCGACAATGGGAACTCCAGCCGCCATTCCCTCAAGCATAGAAATTGGAAAACTCTCCCAGAGGGAAGGTTGCGCCAACAAGTCGATTCCGTGTAGCAGTTCGAGGACATCGGAACGCATTCCAAGCATCTGAACATGCTCGTTCAAATGGTGGAGATCAACATGCTTTTGAATCTGAGCGACATATTCTGGTGTTTCGAAGCCACCGATGAGCAGGAGCTTTGCTTGAGGAAGCGTCGCAAGAATGGCCGGCATCGCCTCGACCATCGTCAACTGACCTTTTTGCGTGGCAATTCGTCCAACCAGTCCGATGGCGAAATCGTTCGGCCTCAAGCCGAGATTCTCGCGAACTTGCGTACGGATCGCCTGATGTGCTTGAAGGGTGTGCGTGGGGATTTGAATCGAATTGTGGATGGTTTTGATGCGTGACCCTGGAACTAGATTCACCAGTCTATGATATCGCCGGGTCGCCTCCGAGACCGCAATTACGAAGTTATTGGCCATCCAATGCAATTGCAAGTGGCAGCTATGGGCCGTTGCTACGGACGGAACCCCAGCCACCCAACGCAAGAGCACGCCGAAGAAATTGGCTTTGCTCATGTGGGTATGGACGACATCGATTTCGTTTCGATGAATGAAACCAGCAATCCTGCGCAACTCATCGGTGGGCCAACGGTGCATATCGGACGCGATAGTGCGGAATTCTAGCTCTGCGGCTGCGCCTAGTATCCAAGCATCTGGACAACCCAGGATTGTGACTTCATGGCCGCGTTTTCGAAGCTCAACGCCCGCGTCGATCACATGTTTAGAAACACCATTGATTCCACGCGCCGAGACTATTTCGAGAATTCGCATAAAAGTGCTATCAATCGGAAGCAGGGCGAAGGGGGAGGAAACGACTCGGCTTTCAAAAATGACTTGAACCATAGTAAAAGCGTGTGTCTAGCGTCAAGGCGGCTTGGTGATTGCGTAATACAACTCGGTAGCAAATAGTGTTTGGTACAAATAGTCGCACGCCGCCGTGCGGTGCATCATCTTGATACATTGATTTTTGACGATGCAATAATGCAAAGCTTTGCTCTTCCCGGACGAACGAACGAATCGACGCTCAAGATTTCACATGAAACTCAATCCTTCGCTAAAAGCCTCAGTACCCTCCCTAGTGACTCTCGTATTGTTCATGTCCGGTTGTGGGCCATCGACGCGAGTTGTGATAAATCCAGACGACGGGACGGCAGTGGTAATCGCCAACCCGTCCCAGCTTGCTGCTTCCCTACGCGATGCAAGCGATGCTTTCTTTGAGCAAGCGACGGTTCCAAAGATTGTCTTGCAATTGGCTGAGTCGCAAGAACGGAAACTTCGCGAAGATGCACGGCAATATGTCCGATGCACGCTGGTCGAAGAGGGCCACGAACCTCTGGTGGACATTGGACTGAAGCTCAAGGGTGCCGTTGGTAGTTTTCAGGGACTGGACGAAAAACCAGCGTTTACGATTAATGTTGGCAAGTATCGCCGTTCGAATTCGTTCCACCGACTCCAAAAGTTTCACTTGAACAATTCCGTTCAGGATGAGCTCTATACGAACGAGTGGCTCTGTGCATCGATCTGCCGTGAGGCTGGGATACCTGCACCTCGCGTTACACACGCTCGCGTTTGGCTCAACGATCGGGACATGGGGTTGTATGTGGTCAAGGAGGGCTTTGATGGCCAGTTCCTCAAGCGACATTTCCGCGAGTCAGATGGAAACCTATACGACGGAGGATTCTGTCAGGATATCGATAGCGATCTTGAAAAAGACGCTGGCAAAGGTTCCAGTGATTTGAGCGACTTACGCGAGTTGAACGCGGCATGTGCGGAGGCGGATTTGGAAAATCGATGGCAATTGATATCCAAGTGCTTAGACCTACCTGCCTTTCAGTCCTTTATCGCATTTGAAATGATGGCTGGTCACTGGGATGGTTACGTTGCCAACCGAAACAACTATCGTGTCTATTTCCCTCCGGATTCAAAGCGTGCTTGGTTTTTACCGCACGGCATGGACCAAATGTTCCAAGATCCTGGTTTCCAAACGTTTGGCCATACCCCGGCAATTGTCGCAAGTGCGGTACGCAGCAATCCAGACTGGAATCTTCAGTTTCGCAAGCGTGTTGGCCATCTGCTACCACTGTTTGATGGCGATCGATTGGCGAGCCGAGTCAAGACATTGCATCAAAAGATTCGCCCTGAATTGAGAAAATGGAACGCAGACAGTCTCGAGAGTTTTGATAAACAGGCGGTTCAGTTGCAGGAGCGACTGCAGGAACGCTATCTCAATATCGTTCAGCAGTTAACGGAACCCGACCCGCCAGTACCGGATGAGTCCGGCAGAGAAGAAATGAACGAAGATTCGGAAACGCTTGAAATCGGTGAAGAAGAATCGGTATTGCTGTTGGATTGGGAGCCGAAACAAGAAACCCCAGCATCTCTACTTGGCCAAGCCGAAGCACCGGAGGGTTCGGGCGAAGCATCGCTAAACCAAGTTTTGTATCATGTCGCCGTTGGCGATTCCAACGATTGCATTGCTTCATGGCGAAAAACGGTTCGGCTTTTGGAAGGGCATTACCAATTGACTTGCGAAATGCGCGTAAACGAAGTCGTACCTCGTGAAAGCGATGATCGAGGCATAGGCGCCGGACTAAGAATATCGGGAATGAATCGCGAAAATGCTTTAGTGGGCTCCAGCGATTGGGTTGAAGTTCGTTATGATTTCCATGTACATCAGGAGCAACAAGACGTGCAGCTTGTGGCTGAGCTGCGTGCGACAAAAGGGGAATTGATCATGAAGAACACGAAATTGAAAAGGCTGAAGCCTACCGAACATGAAACTAAATGAATTGCTTGGCGATCCAGCATGGCTATTTGATTTTGGGTTTCCGATTCCGCAGCTAAATGGTCGGTCAACCAAGCCGGAACGCTTGGATTGGAAACTGCGAAGCGAACATATTATCCCCGCATTCGGATCCTTGAGTGGTGGCAAGCGATTTGCGGAGGCGTTCATCGCTTGGAACGAAGAGGGGCTTTTTTTTGAAGCGCGAGTCAAGGTTCCTTATAGCAAAGCCGCAGGGGCAGCCGTTAGTTCGCCAGCGAGCAATGCCGCTTCGAAAACAACGCATTGTTCGCTTTACCTCGATACGCGATGGAGTCCTGGCGTTCACCGTGCGACCACGTTTTGTCACCGATTTGACTTCATTCTCAGTCGGCCGTCGCTTTCGCAGCCTGAGCTTCGAGGACATGGCGAGCTGGCTCCCATTCAGCGAGCTCGCGCTGCACCTACAGAGATTCATCCCACCGACATTTCCGTTGGGGTATTTCATCACACGGATGGCTACGAGATACGGGCGTTCCTGAGGGCCGACACGTTGACGGGGTACTCGCCAACTGAGTTTCCAGATATCGGGCTTTTTTATACGATTAATGATTCGCTCGTCGGCAGTCAGATCCTAGCCAGAACTTTGCAGAGCCCGTTCTTCGAGGACCCAAGTCTATGGTGTCGCGCGAAACTTCTTCCGTCACAGAAATGAAGCAATGATATTACTGCAACGATCCATCAAATCATTCGGACTCGTGGATGGCTCTCCGATTCGTCCGGATTGGTTTGCAGGGAAATCGCTGGACGAAATCAACTCAATTGTTCTGTCGACTCAACGTGGACCTATTGCATTGAGCGAGTTGTTTGATGTTTCCACCGATCGAATGCCCGTTGAACCATTCGTAGTCATTGCGGGGGACTGCGGATCGATTGAAGGACTTGGTTCGGAGATGCGAGGCGGGACAATGTGTATTCTTGGGGATGTTGGGGACAATACAGCGAGAGGCATCGCAGGTGGTTCGCTAGTGATCGCTGGAAATGCACGAGATCAACTTGGAGCTGGGATGATCGATGGTTTGATCTATGTTTCAGGGTCTTGTCGACATGGATTGGCGTCCCCCTTGCCTGGTAAAAAATCGGGAATGCGGGGTGGCGATATTTTGATCACCGGTTGTGTAGGTGACCGTGCCTGTGAGCGCCAACGCCGGGGTATCGTATTTGTCGCCGGTGATATCGGTAATCATTCCGCTGCTCAGATGATCGCAGGGACACTGGTAGTAATGGGGCGTATCGGCGATCAGTGGGCCGGAGGTATGCGACGAGGAAGCATAATTCTCGGTGGCGATCCTTCGTCCAGGCCGACAGCATCACTTTCCGAAGCGAGAGATTTTGAGTTGAGTTTCCTGCCATTGATTTGGCGGCACGTTGAGAAACAGCAAAACGACGTATTTGCCATTTTGAATTTGGCGATCACGTTCGCAAAATCGGCGACGACGCGAATTGTGCGAGAAACACAGCCACCCATCAAAATCCCCCGAACTCGCTGGGTTCGGCGACAGATTGCCGACCTCAATTGCAAAGGACGAGGTGAAGTGCTCGTTTTAAAACGTATATCCTCGCCAGCGTACTTTGCGAGCTAACAGAGCAAAACGATTGTCCTCAATCGTTTGTGTGGCTGATACCTCAAGAGCGATTGAGCACATTCGCTCTACTCCGGTGGCTGGGAAGCTATTTAGGACAATCGCTTTACTCTAGTGTCACTATGAATCGTCCGTTTTTCGCGATGTTGAGCAGCCCGATCACTTGCGATGTTGCTGCTGAGACGACCGGAATTCCATGGTAATCGCGGTCGATCATAAGCAGGTCGTCGATCTGCCAACCTGATTCTTGGATCGTTATACGAGCTGCGTCGATGGCCAAGACGTTGGCAGCATCTGGATGCGCCAAGAATACATCGCAAACCTCACTCGGTAGCTTTGCACCCAACAGACCGACGGGCCAGCGAGTCACCTCGGCGGGCAACGAATCCGCTATGGAAAAACGCGAGGCCGTCGCGGGACGCGTTCCACCGGTAACGGCAGGTACGCTGGTTGGAATAGTCAGTTTGCTTGCTGGTAGCGAAAGACCAGCCAGTTCAACCAGTAACGAATCCGCAATCGCAGAAGCCGGTGCAGCTATTTGTTCTTGTAAGCAGAGAATACGTCCGTCATCGAGAGGCAGACACCAGCCTAACCGTTGTTGGTTTTTTCGAAAGCCAAACGATCGCTCTTGCCAGCGGACGGCCAGTCGAATCGGTTGAGGCATTTTCAATGCGATGCGATGCCAGGCTTCCCCGTGGGCGAGCGACGGTTGCCAATTGCTCCATTCTGGCTCGGCTTTGTCGTAGAGTTTGAATCGATGCCCGGTGCTAACGTTTCGATCTGCGTCGGTGGGTGTCGCAACCTCAATGCCACCGGTAATCATTTGCGAAAGAGTATCCGCATCGAGCTTGATCCCAGTCAGTCCAACGTCGAGACGCCAGCCGCTTCGATTCCAAAACTTGCTGTTTCTGCGAACCAAGTCGCGGTATTCTGGCGCGATGGCACATCTGGCTTGAACGGTGCGTGCATCGGTCGCAAAACCGACTTGGACAACGCTGCCAATGCGAAACCCTCGGTACAAGATGGGTGCATTGTTTTCTAGGCCGCCACGAGTGTTAGCATCCAACGTAATCTCAAGTGAACCCTCCGGCGGTGTAACGATCGGTGGAGTGTCGAGACCTTGAAAACGCGAGGCGGGTTTCGCTCCCGAGGGTGCTGGGTCAATAGCAAGGTACTTTGCTCCAAGGATTGTATCCAGCCCTTGAATGGAATCCAACGAAAGCACAGGCCGAACAATCCAAAACCTTGCACCCTCCGCCGCCATCGATCTAGCTTGGTGAGTCAATCGGACGTGAACCGACACTCCGTCTCGGAGTCCGTTGAGTTCGATTTTCTCGACTGCGCCGATTTCGACTCCATGAAACTTCAGGCGGTCCTCTGGTTTGAGTCCGAAGCTATCTGAAAAGTCGATGATTATCATCTCGCCTTTTCCCTGATAGGCGGCCCAGAATAGGCCGAGACTGATCAAAACACATAGCAAGGTTAGCCACCATACTCGGGATCGGAACTCAGCCGATACCTTAGAAATGCTCTTGATGGTAGCTGCTGGGAACGTGTTCGTTCCATCCGAGTTTGAACTTGGATCGCTCATGGATTTTCCCAAATGGCATGTGGATCGAAAAAAATGGCGGATAGCATACTCATCGATACGCAAAGTGCGAAGGCTATCAATGCGGGGCCGAAATGAAACTGCACGAGACCGCTGAGTTTGATCATCATCACGAGCAAGGCTAGGAGCATGACATCCATCATGCTCCACTTGCCGATCTGTTCCATCCAACGGTACGTCCAAGCTCGATGACGCTGATGCATCGAGCATAACCAGCTCAACTCTATTAGAGCGAGGATTTTGATGAGAGGCAGAACCAGCGAGAAGAGCAAAATCACCGTCGCGACAAGCAGGCTACCTGATTGGTAGAGGTCGACAATTCCGCCCACAATACTGCTGCGATGGTGATGGCCGAGTTTTTCGATTTCGATGATGGGGAGAAGAACGGCGGCCGGAAAAAGTGCCATGGCTGCGACGGCGGCGGCCGCGGTACGTCCCTGCGACGTCCGGTGATTCTTGGGTTGGTCGATCAAACTGTCACACCGCGTGCATACGGCACGTTCATCCGCGTTGAGCGGAGGGACATGATGAATGAGGCCACAGCAGTGGCAGGATTTGAGCATACTTATACCTTACGTCTTGAGCCTTGAAAAAAGACTCACTTCTGACATCTCGGGCAGTAGAACGTGCTGCGTTGTGCTTGGACGATGCGTTGGATCGTGCCCTTTTTGCAGGACATGCAAGGTTCGTCTGCGCGATCGTAAACTTGGTGTTGATTTTGGTAGTTTCCTTCGCCATTGATTGCGCTACGGTAAGTGCCGTCGCTCAATGTTGAGCCTTCCTTTTCAATGGCTTCGCAGAGGATTCGAATCGTTTCGCGGTGGATTCGTTTCCATTGGGATGCGTTGAGAGAGTTGCAGCGAGCGGTTGGCGAAATTTTTGCCGCATGCAGGATCTCGGCTGCGTACAAGTTTCCGATTCCACATACAATTCTTTGATCGAGCATCGCAATTTTCACTTCGCGATCAATCGGCCGGAACCGAGCCACAAACGTTTTTTGATCTACGATGGATGCGTCGGGACCGAGTTGGGTTGGCCCAAGATGCTGTTCCACTTGATCGGGCGTCCACAAGCACACGGTGCCTAATCCGCGTCGGTCCCAATAGAGAAATCGATCAACCGATGCGCCGCGCAAGTCAAAAACCATTCGAGTATGCTGCTCGCTCGGCGGTTCCGAAACCATCGCGATGCCTGCCATCTTGGGTTGCATCACGATAGAGTCACCGGTGTTGAGCCTGACCAAAACGCGTTTTGCAATTCGATCGACTGCAACGACGACCGTCTGCAATGTGCGTTTTCGAAATTGCTCGATCGACGGATCAATTTTGATAGGTCGGTATGGGATGATCGGTTCGGTGACGGAGGTAATGGTGCCGCCGATGGTCGCGAACAGACCGCGCCGCATCGTTTCAACCTCTGGCAGCTCGGGCATGGTTTAATCGCGAATCTTTTTGACGTAGACCTTTTCGGGCTCCACCAACCGTTTTTGGTCGACTACAAAATCTTCGTCGGTCCGTTTTCGATAGAAGCAGCTCGCGTATCCTTCGTGGCAAGCGGCACCGGTTTGCTCGACGAGCAGCAAGATGCAATCCTCATCGCAATCTACGCGAATTTCGACAATGCGTTGTCGGTGGCCACTCTCCTCACCCTTGCGCCACAGACGCTTTCGCGATCTGCTAAAGTAGGTTGCGAAGCCGGTTTGCAGCGTTTCTTCGTACGCTTCGGCGTTCATCCATGCGAACATCAGTACTTGTTTTGTTTTGGCATCTTGGGCAATAGCCGGCAACAGTCCGTTCGTGCCATTTTCAAATTTAGGAACGATCATTGCGGGGTTACTGCCAAGGGCGTTTCATGATCTCGTGCGCAATGATCGCCATGCGTAGCGACTGCGGGTCTCTTAACTGTGCGGCGAGCGAAGCGGAAGATACCTTGGCCGTCGGTTGTACTTCGGCTGGTGTAGCCGGAGTCTCTTGAAGTCGCTGTTCTTTTTTCTGCTTTTTTTTGGGAGGCTGCTTTTGTTCGGATGGTCTGAGGCTGCTCAACTCGTTTTGAAAGACCTGCTGGACATGCGCCTGCATACGCTCATCTGCTTGATCGATGCTTGTGCTGCGCGAGGCAGATGGCAGGCTTGATGATAGATTGCCGACGGATGGCTCATAGGGTTTGGAATCGACAACTTGCGCAGCGGGTATCGGATCTTGTTGTTGTAGCCGTGGAGGGGCGGAGCGAGACGGTTCTGCAACGGGTTGAACGACAGGCGGACGGTTGTTTTTTTGTTGCTGGCGCTGTTGTCTGCGTTGGGCTGCTTGTTTTAGAAAATCATCGAGGTCATCGGCCATAGGAATTCCGAACGGGTTTGGCGTAGATTTTGCGGGGCTTTAGTTGGACCGGATGGGGTTCGATGGACCGGTCGTGCTGGTTCCGGCGATGCTTTGTCGCATTTCGGTGTCTGCGGTGATATTGCGCAGTTTGTAGTAATCCATGATGCTTAGCCGACCGCTGAGCAATGAGTCCGCAATCGCTTTTGGGACTTCGGCTTCGGCGGACACTACTTCGGCTCGACTCTCTTCGATTTTGGCGATCATTTCTTGTTCGGTCGCAACGGCTTCGGCTCGTCGGCTTTCAGCTTTGGCACGAGCCACACGCGTATCGGCTTCGGCTCGATCCGCTTGTAGTCTTGCGCCGATGTTCTCACCGACGTCGATGTCCGCGATATCAATCGACACGATCTCGAAAGCAGTTTGGTCGTCCAGTCGGCTAGCCAGAACCGCTTTGGAAATCACGTCGGGGTTTTCTAAAACGATTTTGTGGCTTTCGGAGGAGCCAATCGCGCTCACGATTCCCTGTCCGACGCGTGCAATAATCGTTTCCTCAGTCGCACCACCAATGAGTCGTTGCAGATTGGCCCGAACGGTGACTCGGGCTTTGACCTTGAGCTGGATGCCATCTTTTGCGATTGCATCTAGGAACGCAACTGCGCTTCCTTTAGGTGGGCAGTCAATAACTTTGGGGTAAACGCTCGTTTGAACGGCATCCAATACATTTCGGCCAGCCAAGTCGATGGCTGCTGCCTCTCGAAACGACAGCGAAATCTGCTTGCTCTTTCGGGCGGCGACCAAAGCTCGAATGACCTGTGGCACGTTTCCGCGGGCGAGGTAGTGCGCTTCGAGAGCTTTCGTAGTCAAGTCCTCATCACGAATACCAGCTTGTACCGCCATGATCTTGCCTCGCACAATTGTCTTTGCGTCGACGCGGCGAAACATCATTCCAAGTAGATCGATCACGGAGACTTTGGCACCGGTCATGACTGACTGGATCCAAAGCCAAAAGTAGCGTGAAAAAATGGCGAGCATGATGATCGCAAATACAAAGGCGAACAAACCAAAGACAAGCAGGATCGTGTAGAAAACAGGGTTTGCGTTCATTTGCGGCAATTTCAGCTAGTGAGAAGGTCTGTCGGTCGTTTTGGGGAGTGGAAAGCTCACTTCGAGCGAGTCCCTTTTGAAGTTTCGCCACCCATGTAAAACTGCAAGTCGGAGGGCGTTCCGGACTCATCATACTTGATCGTCAGTTTTCCAGCAGTGTATTTTAGCCCAAACTCTTCGGTACTGTGTGGGATGAGCTCAAGCGGAGTGCCAGAAACAGAAAAGTAGAGTTTTCCATCACGTTGTGTGATCTCCCATAGGCCACCATCCCCTCGCATGTACTTGCCAACGATTTTGGCTTGCTCAACTGGCGTCAAGGCTACGATCACTGGATCATATGGCCTTTCGGGTTGAATGATGGTTTCAGGGGGAAGCTCACGAAGCCAGACGTTTCGATAACGGACTGGGTTTCCGTGATCTTGGAATGAAAGGGGCAGCTTTTCAGCCGTCCGTTCGTATGGTTTGTGCTGTAGCCATGAGGTTGGGCCCAGCGGACGAACGTTGTCTTGAATCAATACGCCATTGTGAAGTACGGTCATTCTGGCTTGATTTGCAAGTTTGCCATCTTGATAGACGGGTCGACGGAAAATGATATCGTACGATTGCCATTCGCCTGGCTTCCGGCTCGCGTTTACGAGTGGGGGGTATTGTCCGTAGATGGAACCGGCTTGACCGTCGGCATACGTTTTGTTGTCGAAAGAATCGAGCACCTGAACTTCAAACAGCCCCTGGAGGAAAACACCGCTGTTGCCACGTCCCTGGCTTTTGCCTTGGACCTTCTCGGGTGCAGCCCATTCCGCATGCAGTTGAACATCACCGAACGATTTGGCTGAAAAAATATAGCCGCTGCCAGGAACGGATTCCATCACCTGATCCTTTACGATCCACTTGGCTGGGCCACCATCGGCGGAACGCCATTCGTCCAGGTTCTTTCCATTGAAGAGAACAATCGCGTCCGAGGGGGCACCAAGTGGCAAATTAGATGGTCCGGGTGTGATAACTTGCGGACGCTCTCGTTCCCAATCGTGTGCCTTCCAACCTGTGGGCAATTGTGCGACCGCTTTCGAAGGGTACAGGTCAACAGCGAACGGAAGAAATATCACAATCGCGGACCAAAATAACTTAGAAGAAAATGTCATGCATGCAGCCTTTTCAATGTACCTACGATCTGGTGGAAGGACCCAGGAACATCATCATAGTCGTTAAGATCGCTAACGGTAAAGCGACCGGCGCAAAGCGGCCTATTTCACTTTCCTACCCTACAGTCCCTACAACTTGGTTTTTAGATGGGACAGACAACATCTGTGTAGTCCAAAGGCAAGGAAACCTTTGCCCGAACGGGATTTTCGACCTACCTTTCCCGATCGAGATGGATTTGTTGACGCCCAGGAAACTCCTGATCGACGACAATCAGTTTTACTCATGCCCCATTGAGCGATGACGCATTCGACGTTGAATCAGTCCTGTTCCGTAAATCCCAAACACGAAGATCCGTGGTCGTATGTATGCGCGCCGATCGTCGCTGGAGATGAAACGGCGGTTGGGCGTCTGCAAGTTGGATTGGCACATGCTCGTTTGGGTGTCATCTCGGGCCTCTTTGTTTCGTTGAGGGCGAAACATGGTCCAGCGTCCTCGCATTCGCTTAGGGTCGCGTTGTGGGCTTCGGCATGGGGACTTGCGTTGAAGCTCGAGGAAGAGGACTTACAGCTCTTTGAAACGCTTGGGCTATTGCACGAGATAGGAAAGATTGGCATTCCGGATCGGGTCCTTCAGAAGCCTGACAAGCTTTCCGAAAACGAGCATGCAATGATGTCGCTGCACACCCAAGTCGGATTGGAGATTGTGAGGTCGGCAGGAGGGTCGAACGATCTGCTACTAGGAATCGCAGGGCTCGGAACTAGCTACATTGCGTCGGACGACGGTGATTCCAATGACTTAGCGGTTGTGGCAAGTCGACTAATCAACATTATCGATGCATACGATTCGATGACGACGAATCAGGTGTATCGGGATGCGATCACTCGAGATGCAGCATTGGATGAAATTTCACGGCAGGGTGGGGTTCAGTTTGATCCCCGCTTAGTACGTTCGTTTGCAGATCTCGTAAGAAATTCCGATGAGCGTTTGTTCGAACAGGTTGGTGAGCGGTGGCTTGGAACGCTGAGTGATAGCCAGACTCTCAATCTGTTTCAGTTGGACTATTCCGAAGGTTTGGCGGTTTCGCGTCTTGGTGAACGATCGAGCAGTGCTCTTGTCCACAAACTTAACGACACGTTTTACCGCCACATGATGGACCATGTTCAGGACGGGGTGATTTTCGTAGATTCCGAGTTTCGAGTATTGGACTGGAACGCGACCGCGGAACGAATGACAGGTAAATCGGCATCGTCGGTCTATCAGCAAACGTGGGACTCGGCGTTTGCATCGCTCTGTGACGAGCAGGGATTTGCTTTAGAACCGCATCAATGTCCATTCTACTCGCTCATGGAGACTGGCCAAAAGGTGAGTCAACGCCTCACCATTCGCCGGGATGGTCACGCCCTCATTCATTTGCAAGTCGAGGTGATTCCCGTCCATAACGACAAAGGCTTTCTATGTGGTGGTGCCATGATTCTCGAGGACATCAGCGAAACCGCTGTGTTGGAGCAGAAAATCATTCATCTTCGCGAACGGGCAAGCCAGGATCAGTTGACGAAAGTGCCAAACCGTGGGGAGCTAAACCGCCAATTGCCTGACTTTGTTGATTATCACCAACGTTCCAACCGACCGGGCAGCGTCATCATTTGCGATATCGACTTCTTCAAACGCATCAATGACAACTTCTCGCATCAAGTGGGCGACGAAGCGTTGATCGTATTTGCGAAGGTGCTCAAGGACTCCTGCCGCGAAACCGACTTCGTTGCACGCTACGGTGGCGAAGAGTTCGTCATGCTCTGTAGCGAATGCGATTTTTCCGAAGCCAAAGAGTGGGCGGAATCGATTCGAAAAAAATTGCAGCGCACGCCAATTGCGGCCATTCGAAACGCATGCCTCACTGCAAGTTTTGGGGTCAGCACGGTTGTGCCAGGCGACACGGCTGAATCGATTTTGGAGAGAGCAGATCAGGGGCTTCTCATTGCCAAGCAAAGTGGTCGCGATCGCGTGGTTGGCCTGGGCCTTGATTCAAGCAAGCAGCCCGGCGGTGTAGACAGTGTGGCTGCGAAAAGTGGCACGTGGCTTTCTTGGTTTCAGTCATCCGGGAAACACTCGCAGAAATTTGAACTGGGTATGAATGTCCCGCGGGACGTCGCGTTAGGGAAATTGAAAGGTATCGTTAGCGATTTTCAAGCGACCGTGATTCATGTTGAAAATGACAGCCTCGTTCTTGAAATCGACTGCAAAAAAGCACCCATTCCGTCCACGCATAACGAACGGCTTGGTAAGTTCCGTGTTGCAGTGGAAATCATCGAGGTGGAAATGAAAACAGGGAGTCAAGAACACCACATTAACATTTGCACATTGATAAATCTCGAAATCCAGCCGCTTCGCAGTCGCGATCGAAGGAGCGAAGCTTCGGTGAGTCAGGCGATGCGATTGAAAACGACAATTCAGGGACTCATGATCGCTTACGAGATGGACGATACCGCTCGCGGAAATATTATTCGACGAATCAATCAAGAAAAAGATTCTCGGTATTAAGGCGAACGAAGGTTTGTTAAGTAACGGCGTTGCCCTCCAGGTCTAGCGCTGCATCGACTATACTCTTGGACATGCATAACATCATTGTCCTTTCGACATTTTCCATTCTTTTGCAATGGAATCCAACAGAGGCCCAACAGTCCGATTTGGACCGGACCGCATTTTGCCCGGACCATTTTACCTTCGTTCGAATCGTATACGACAGTGTCGGTGGCAATGGAGAAGCGTTCTATCCAGGCGACGGCGGCTGGATTCCTCGTTGGGCAACAGATCATCCGGTTGCGGCGCAGAATCTAACGTGGCGTCTTAATCAACTTACTACGATCAAGGCGAATCAAGGCACGCTCTTGTTGCGCGCGTCTGATCCACAATTGCTTGATCACCCATTTGCTTTCATGAGCGATCCTGGCTGGCAGGAGCTCAGTAGGGAAGAACAAAAAGGCCTTAAGAAATTCCTAGACAACGGCGGATTCCTATGGGTCGACGACTTTTGGGGGCAAGCCGAATGGGACAACTTCGAAAGCAACATGCGGGAGGTTGCCCCGAATTGGAAATGGTTCGACATTCCGTCGGATCATCCGATCATGTCGGCGGTCTATCCCATGAAGAAGTGCCCACAAATTACTGCAATACAGTTTTATCGTCGCAACGGAGTCAGTTTCGACCCGGCTTGGATTCATAAACGCCCCAATGGTGGAGACGCAGACTTATCCCAAGTGCACTTCCGAGGTCTCACCGATGATCGAGGTCGCTTGGTTGCAGTGGCAACACACAATACCGACGTCGCGGACGGCTGGGAACGCGAGGGAGACGACGAAGAATTTTTTCAGCGTTTTTCCATCGATGCTTACGCCTTAGCCATCAACGTCCTTACGTACGCAATGTCTCATTGAGCCCGTGCGGAATCTCACCTAACATGCTTCTTTGTTAAAGCCGTACTCACGTAGAACTCAGGAGCAAAGTGTGTCGGAGCCATTATTAGATCAGGCATTCAGGCTTGTTTCACAACGCAGCCAGGGAATTCGGCCCCGCGTGGGCTTAATTCTTGGTAGCGGACTGGGGCTGCTTGCTGAACGTATCCAAAACGCGACGGTGATTCCTTATTCCCAAATACCTGGCTTCCCCGAATCGCATGTGGCTGGCCACGCAGGAAATCTCGTCTTGGGGCAACTTAACGGCATGCCGGTCGTGGCCATGCAGGGCAGGGCTCATTTGTACGAAGGCTGGTCGGCCACACAAGCGACCTTCCCGCTTCGTTGCATGCATGCTCTCGGTATTGAAGCCGTCATTGTTTCCAATGCTTCGGGGGGTATCAATCCGCGATTTCATAGCGGACAAGTCGTCGCGATTGATAGCCATATCGACTGGATGAATCGAAGCGGAGTCCAATCGTCCGAATGGAGTCAGGGTGCCGCAACGATTGGAGTTCCGCACAGAGTAGGTAATCCCTACGATGCCAAGCTTCTCGCTTTGGCGGAAGAGCTCGCTATCCGACAGGGATTTGCTTTAGCTCGGGGCACTTATCTTGCAACACTAGGACCCAACTATGAGACTCGTGCTGAGTACCGCATGTTTGCCAAACTGGGGGCCGACATGGTTGGGATGAGCACGGTGCCTGAAGTTATCGTTGCCAATCAGCTTGGGCTTAAAGTTTTGGCTTTCTCGATCGTGACCAATGTTGCCACGCCAGATGTCCAATCGGTGACCGATCACGCTGAAGTGCTCGATTGGTCACGCAAAGCCCAGAGCCAACTCGTTCCTTTGATCGAATCCTTGATTGCATCGATTCGAGGCTAGGATTTTTGCAAGCCACTTCGCCCCGTGCGAGATCATTCGATTGAGGTTAGAATGTTGTTTTACTGATCCTACGCAGCGAGTCGAACGAAGACTTGCATGCGTTCCAAAAGTGTACGGATGACCCCCCCTTCGTGGCCGATCGATCTAAAACGACAAATGCACCTAGCGAACTGGATGAATACGATTTTGAGTTGCCACGCGAGCTGATCGCGCAGGAGCCGACGCTCAAACGAACCGATTCTCGCATGATGGTGATTCACCGAACCACCGGGCACATCGATCACGTCTCCGTTCGTGATCTCCCCTCGTTTTTGCGAGCCGGAGATGCAATGGTGGTCAACGACTCCAAGGTCATACCGGCTCGGCTAATCGGTTTTCGGGCCCAAACACGGGGCCGCTGGGAAGGGCTCTTTCTCAGGGAAGAAAACGGCATTGCCGAACTGATTTGCAAAACACGCGGCTACATCCAACCGGGCGAGGAAATCGTAGTTCGAGATCCAGAAGGTCGAGAAACACAGAAGCTGATTGTCATTGCAGGTTCCGAACGTGGGCATATGCTCCTTAAGCCTGAGCCTGAGATTCCCTGGCTCGAATTGCTGGAGAGCAATGGGCGAGTACCGTTGCCACCGTACATTCGAGACGGCCAAATGACCACCATGGATAAAGAACGCTACCAAACCGTGTACGCTCGAACTCCGGGTTCCGTCGCAGCACCGACCGCGGGGCTCCATTTGACGCCGGACTTGATCCAACGCGTTCGAACGGCAGGCGTTGCTCTCGTCTCGCTCACGCTACATGTGGGTTTGGGGACCTTCCGTCCCATTCAAACGTCGACACTAGCAGACCACAAAATGCACAGCGAATTTGCACAAATCACCGAGCCCGTGGTGAAACGGCTAGCGAGTTGTCGGTCTGAAGGTGGCCGCATTGTTGCAGTTGGAACAACTTCGGCGCGGACCCTTGAGACGGCTGCGATGGCGGGAGGCGGTTCGCTTGTGCCCTGGAGTGGACAAACCGATATCTTCATTCGCCCAGGCCATACGTTCAAGGCCGTGGATGTGTTGCTAACCAATTTTCATTTGCCTCGCAGCAGTCTGCTCGTCATGGTAAGTACCTTTGCCTCTCGCGAACTGATACTTGAGGCATATCGCAAGGCCATCGAACAGGAGTATCGTTTCTACAGTTACGGTGACTGCATGCTGATCATCTAAATGGAGCATAGGCGGAAAGCAGCGGGACGACTGAAACAAGAATCTATCCACCCTCGCAATGACTATCAACTTGAACGATTCCTTATCCAGTTTTCCATTGTCCGTCCCCAAGGCGTCTGCGAGCCCATGGGTTGGGTTGGATATTGGTGGAGCCAACTTAAAGGCCGCGCATTCGTCGGGCTGGTCACTAAGCGTTGGATTCGCCATGTGGCGGGAATGGCAATCACTCGCAGTATCCATTGCAAAGCTATTGGATGAGTGTCCACCTTTTGTCGGCGTGGCAGTGACCATGACTGGAGAGTTGGCGGATTGCTTTGCCACTCGGGCGGAAGGGGTCGCAATCATTCTGGAGCAAGTGACGTCTGTGCTACCTGCTCAAATGGTTCGAATCTACAGCGTGGACGGTTCGTGGAAAACCGTTTCGCAATCGGCCCGCGATCCTTGGAGTGTGGCCGCATCCAACTGGCATGGTTTAGCTCGTTTTGCATCGAAATTGGTTAAAGGGAAGTCTTGCGTATTGGTGGACGTTGGATCGACCACGACGGATCTGATCCCAATTCGAAAAGGAAAGATTCAATTGGAGGCACGCACCGACTCTCAACGTCTCCAAGCCGGCGCGCTCGTTTACACGGGCGTCGAACGTTCCAACATTGCCGCCATCGTATCGCAAGTGACGCTCTTTGGTGCATCGTGCCCGGTTATGAACGAACAGTTTGCTACCATGCGAGACGTCTATCAATGGATTGGCGAGATCGAGGATGCTCCCCACGATTGCGCGACCGCAGATGGCAAGCCAGCGACCCGCGACGCCGCACGGTATCGATTGGCCCGCGTCGTCGGAGAAGACGGTTCAACCCTGGCCGATATTGATATCGATCAAATTGCCAATCAAATCGCGTCCGCACAAACCAAGCTTGTCGCTAAAGCGTTTGCGAAGGTAACCGGCGGTTTGAAATTTGATTGCGTTGCGTTAAGCGGGCATGGCGATTTCCTCATCGATGCGGCCTTGGCGGTTTGCGGTTGGGAAGGGCCTCGAATACGTCTTGGTGAAACTCTTGGTTCGCACTTGTCTCGCTGTGCGCCAGCCTATGCTATTGCGACGCTTGCGTCCGAGGAACTCGATGAGGGTGAGAGCATTGCTTGAGCGTATTGTCATCAAGATGGGTGGGGCAACCCTTTTTCACCCCGCGGGATGTATTGCCGAGTTATCTTCTTTGCTTGCCCGTTTTGCGGACTCGCAAGTCTGGGTGATCGTTGGAGGAGGGGAGTTGGTCGAATCGATGCGAACGGTGCATCGATTGGTTCCGAAACTAGACGACGAAAAAATGCATTGGCGATGTGTCGAGTTATTGGATCATACCTGGGCAATTGCCAAAGAGATTTTCCCGTTCGGAATTTCCATCGCCAACGGAGAGGACTTGAGTCGTGCTTCGGCGACACGTGAGTTGGCCGGTGTCTACTGGGTGCGAGTTCAAGCCTATTACAACCGTGCTAGTTTTGAATCACTTCCGAGTTCTTGGCAGCCTCAATCGAACTGGAGCACGACAACCGACTCGCTTGCGTGGCTGCTCGGAAAAATCATCGACGCGGACCGAGTAATCCTGGTCAAGCAATGCCAATGTGACCCGTCATGGACCTTAGCGCATGCAAACCGATTGGGCATCATCGACGAGGAACTACCGCGATTGGTCGACGCTAATCCAGAAAACGGTCCTGCCGTTGAATTGAGGCAGGTAACCCGATCGTGACGCTTACTTGCGCGACCCGGAGTTAAGCAAGTGTTGCCGGCTGTTGCTTGGGAGGGCGAACCCGAAAAAACAGGACGTAAAGGGCGGGTAGATTGATTAGCGTCAAGAATGTCGCCAACGATAGCCCTCCCATGATCGCCATCGCCATCGGACCCCAAAATACGCTTCTGGTCAGCGGAATCATCGCTAAGATCGCTGTCGCTGCCGTCAAAATGACCGGCCGAGCTCGCCGGACCGAGGATTCGATGACCGCGTCCCATTCGCTCAAGCCACCCTTCATGTCTTGTTCAATTTGGTCGACCAAGATAACGGAGTTTCTCATGTCCATCCCGGCCAACGCAATGACTCCCAATAGTGCAACGAATCCGAACGGCGCGTTGAACAAGTGCAGAAAGGCAACTGCGCCGATCAATCCTAAGGGTGCGATCCCAAAAATCAGAATCATCTTCTTGAAGCTATGAACTTGAGACATGAGCAAAGTCAACATCAACAGAATCATTAGGGGGAACAACGCAAATAATGCCTTATTCGCCTTTTCGCTCTCCTCGACCGCTCCACCCGCTTCGATGCGATAGCCTGGTGGGAGGTCGGCAATAACTTGTGCAAGCGCCGATTTGACTCGCCCGCTCACGTCCGGTGCTTGAGCTCCATCTGCGATATCGCACCGAACCGACAACGAACGTTCTTGGTTTCGCCGCCATACGATCGGTTCCTCGAGTCCAGCGCGTATCTTGCCCACCTGACTCAGCGGAACGACTTTCCCGCTTTGCGTAAACAAGGTCATGTCAGAAAACTGCTCGAGGTTTAATCGTTCGGATTCAATGGCTCGCGCGACGACCTGGATATTCTCAGTTCCTTCACGGAACTGCGAAATAGTTGTCCCGCTAAGAAGGGTTTGAAGTGCGAGCTCAATCTCTTGAGGGGCTAAGCCCATTAGTCTGGCACGGTCTTGATCGATATCGACATGAATGCTTTTGGCTGCTTCGTCCCATTCCAAATTGACGTCGCGGGCGGCAGGTTCCTGACGCATCACTTCACGTACGCTATCCGCGATCTGCCGAACCACTTTTGCATCCGGGCCGATCACTCGAAACTGAACTGGAAATCCAACTGGAGGACCAAAGTCTAGACGCAGTACGCGGAGAGATGCGTCCGAGAAGAGTGCATCCTGTTCGAATCGCGATTTCAGTTCCGATCTTAGGGCTTCGCGGGCAGGAACTCCCGAAGTCAGTATGATGAGTTTGGCAAAACTGGGGTTAGGCAAATCAGGGTTGAGTGCTAAAAAAAACCTAGCAGAGCCAGCACCAACGTAGCTTGTGAAATGTTCTACGAGTGGTTTCTTTTCATTCTCCTGCAGACGCAAATAGGGGCGAACGACTTCTTCAACCCGCTTCATCATCCGATTCGTCGCTTCGATGGAGGAGCCTTCGTTCATTCGAATGTCCACAAGGAGTTCGGGGCGCGACGACAGCGGAAAGAACTGCTGCTGAAGCTTGGTGAAGCCGAGCAAGGCGCCAACAAACATGGTTAGCGTGGCGCCGACTACATAAAGTGGATGACGAACACAACCGCGAACAATCGAACGCAGCGTTCGGTGAAAGGCAGATTGAAACGGGACGTGGTGTTCCTCCCCCTTCTTGCTGTGAAAGTTTGGTAGAAGCAACACACCTAGGTGCGGAGTGAATACGACAGCCACGAACCAGGAGGCAATGAGGGTGATGCCAACGACCCAGAAAATTCCGCCTGCATACTCACCTGCCGCGGATCGCGCAAATCCGACCGGCAGAAAACCGACAACCGTAATGAGTGTTCCTGAAAGCATTGGGAACGCCGTAGAAGTCCATGCAAAGGTGGCTGCATCGACGCGACTCCAGCCCTCCTCCATCTTCACTGCCATCATTTCAACAGCGATAATCGCATCGTCGACCAGTAGACCCAGGGCTAGGATTAACGCTCCCAACGAAATTCGATCCAGGTTCATTCCGATGGCGTTCATCACGACTAGGGCAATGGAAAGTACCAAAGGAACACTGAGTGCGACAACAATGCCTGTTCTGAAACCTAAACTCAAGAAACTGACAACCAACACGATGATAAGGGCTTCGATGAAGGAACGCAGGAATTCGCCGACCGACTCTTCGACGACGTGTGGCTGGAACGCGATGTTACCGATACTGACACCGGCTGGAACTTGCTCGCGAATGACTTCGAGTTCGCGCTCGAGAGCGGTTCCAAGAGCCAAGACGTTACCTCCCTTGTTCATGACTACACCCAATACTACGGCGGGCTCCCCGTTGTAGCGAACTAAGTAACGGGCTGGGTCCTCGTATCCGCGTTTTACCTCTGCGATATCGTCTAATCGAAACACACGACCGTTGGCCTGGACAGGAACAGCTTGTATCTGTTCAAGGCCACCGAAGTCGCGAGAAACACGAACATGAATTCGGTCCGTTTCGGTATCGATGCTGCCGGACCGGACAAGTACGTTTTGTTTTTGAACACTTTCGAAAATTTGTGATGGGGTAATGCCCAGGGTCGCGAGCTTTTGATGCGAAAAATCGATATAGATCCGTTCGGATTGTTCTCCAATGATGTCCACTTTTTCTACGTCCGCGACTCGCAGTAATAGTGTCCGGGCAGCTTCACACATTCGTTTTAGCTCTGCAGGTGTGAATCCCTCGCCCCGAAAGGCATATAAGGCGGAATAGACGTCGCCGTATTCGTCGTTGACGTTCGGGCCAATTACACCTTGAGGAATGTCATTTTTGATATCACCGAGTTTCTTTCGAACTTGGTACCAAATGTCAGCAACTTGCCGAGAAGGCGTAGTGTCCTTGAGTTGAATCAAAGTCAGCATACGGTCGGGTAAGCAGTACGTTTGGAGGAAATCAAGGTAAGGTGTTTCTCGGAGTTTTACTTCAATGACATCCGCTACCTGCTGCTGCATTTCCTCGGCGGTGGCGCCGGGCCAAACTGCCGACACGATACCGGTCTTAATCGTGAACGACGGGTCTTCGGCCCGCCCCATTTGGAAGTAGGCTTGTAGACCGGCAATGCAACACGCAAATATCAGAAACGTGACAAAGGCCGGATGGGTGACAGCCCATCTCGACAGGTTGTACGTGTGATTATTGCTGTCGAGCTGGGGCGATTTTTCGGATTGAGTGTTCATGGGATG